>NZ_JWMB01000036.1:0-67021 GCF_000812445.1 Cupriavidus sp. SHE
CCCCGCCAATGCCGGCCTCGTAGTCGAAGGCTGCGGCAATCGGCTCGTACTGGAAGGCGATATCGCGGAAGCCCGCGTCGCGGGCGATCTCCGCCAGCGTGTCTTCGGCAAGCTGGTCGGCGGCGGCATCCTCGTCGATGAAATGCACCGGTCGGCCCAGTACGGCCGACGTGAACTCGCGGCCGGCGGCGCGTTCGGCGCGGCCCTTGAGTTCGCCGATGAAGTGCGCCAGCAGCTTGCGGAAAGGCATGGCCTGGCCCATCACTTCGGTGCTGTCATCCATCATCGACGTGCCCAGCAGGCTCTTGAGCGAACGCATCATGCGCCCCTCGTAGCCGGCCAGATAGTCGGCCAGTGCCGCGCGGCCGTAGCTGACCAGCGGGTCTTCCGCATGGAAGAAGATCACGGAGGGCAGGGTCGCCTTGTCGTCCTCGAGCGGCAGGAGCGTCGATGCGCCCGGGCGAACCCAGCCCACGGTCGAGTTGGACGTGCCGAAGTCGACACCACATGCGTTTGCGATCATGAAATTCCGGATGAGGGCAGAGGTGCAAGGAGAGGCGGAGCCAGGGGCGTCCGCCGCGCGGGGCGCTATTGTATTGGTTTTCCTTGCGGCGGGTATGAATGCGGGCGCGATGCGATTGCGCGGCCTATCCCATGTGGCGTATGCCGTGATGAACGAGGAGGAAACGGAAGAAAACGACTGGATTTTGTGAAATCAAGTCATTTTATGAATTCACGAGATGGGGCTACTCTGTCACCCGGGTTGACACCAGACACCCTGAAGCCCGACGGAGACATCGCCCCTCCGTGCCACGACTGCATCGCCCCTGATTGACAGAGCCCGATCGGCAGCCCGGCAAGAATCCGGCGAAGCCAGCCTTGCCGCGGACTGCCATCCGGGGCAGGGTCAAGATCCTTATCATGACCTCGAAGAACAACACCATCTCCCTGCTTACCGCAGCACTTCTGCTCGCCCCCGCACTGGCATGGAGCGCCCCCGCCCCGGTTCCTGCCGACAGCGCCGCCGCTCCCGCCGCCGTCCTTTCCCATGACAGCGCGCTGTTTGGCTCCCAGGCCGCCCTTGATACGGTGACCCGCACCATCGATGTGGCGCCCGGGATGAAGCGTCTGACCGTTGCATCGGGCGAGTCGGTGGCGATTCGCGCGGGTGGACGTACCGTCGGCTGGACGTTCCTGCAATCCATCAACGGCAGCGCCATGAACCTCGCGGTGCTGATGCCCGGCGTGCCGCAGGCGCGGGATGTCTACGTCTTCATCGAACCCAGCGAGATCTATCGCGCAGGTTGAACCGCGCCGAGATCAACGTCCCATGCGCCGGTCATAGCTCTGCGAGATGCGGTGCACCAGGTCTGGGTCGCGGGAGTCGTTGGCGTTGAATTGCACTCTCACGCTCCCGTCCGGCTGTTGGCGCACCCAGGCCGAGACCGGAACGCCGCCGCGGTCGCCGGAAATCTCGCCGCTGACCTGGTTCTGCACCGCGATCGCCACACCCTGATCGCGCATGGCATCGGCGGCGGCGAAGAACGAGCGGTCGTAGCTGGCGGGCACCGTGCCGGGAGGGTAGCCGTAGTAGGTGCAGCCGGCCAGCGCCAGGCCAAGGCAGAGCGTCCAGATCGAAAGCAGGCGTGTCATGGCGATTCCCTCCCAGTTTCCATGGCCGGTGTGAACCTATTCTAGGTGGCCCCGGCGGGAAAATGTGCCGATTTCGACTGGCTTGTTACGCCCCCCGGGGCGTTACTGCGCTGGTGCCTTCGGTGCTGCGCTGAACGTTTTGTTCGCGATCTTCCAGACGCCGTCGATCTGCAGCAGGTTCATGTAGTCGGTGAACGTTACCTCGGGGTACTGCAGCACGACCTTGGCGGTGGCGGCATTGCCGACCACGTCAAAGCTGGCGATAAAGCGCCGGCGCTGCGCTTCGTCTGCGGCGGGCTCGCCCTGGAAGCGGGCCGAGAATTCTTCCACGGTCAGCGAATGCAGGGTGCCGTCACGGAACGAGATGATGCGGGCATCGGCATGAAAGGCCTTGCGGACGTACTCGGCGCGGCCGGTGCGGTGCGCTTCCAGATAGTGCTGGATCGGTTCGAGGGCGGCCAGGTATTCGGCCGGGATTGCTTGGTTCGTCATGTTGTGTCCTCCAGTGCGTATTGCGTAGTGCGTATTCGGAAACGCCTCGCTGTTGGTCCGCGGGCGGTTTGCATTGTATCCGTAAATTGCATACAAAATGGAGTTGGGCAGCCCAAAAGAGAAAGCGGCCGGATGCCCTGAAGGCATCCGGCCGCATCAGTTACTGCGAACCCGATGGGCTAGCTTACTCGTTGACCGCCAGTTCCGATTCCAGCACCTGGATGGCCGTCTTCTTCGGCCCGCGATTGCGCCAGGCCGACCACGTCACGCCAGCCAGCAGCAGCGCCGAGATCACCACGAACGTGCAGCTGATCGGGCGCTCCACGAACACGGCCAGGTCGCCACGCGACAGCAGCAGGGCGCGGCGGAAGTTCTCTTCCACCATCGGTCCGAGTACGAAGCCGAGCAGGATCGGCGCGACCGAGAACTCCAGGTACATCAGCAGGGCGCCGATCAGGCCGAAGGCCAGCACTTCCCAGATCTGGAACAGACTGCTCTGCGTGCTGAATACGCCCACTGCGATGAAGAACATCGCCGACGGGAACAGGTAGCGGTAAGGCACCTGCAGCAGCTTGACCCACACGCCGATCATCGGCACGTTCAGGATCATCAGAATCACGTTGCCGATCCAGAAGCTGGCGATCAGGCCCCAGAAGATGTCCGGGTGATCGCTGATGAGCTGCGGACCCGGGGCGATGCCCTGGATCATCAGCGCGCCGAGAATCAGCGCCATCACGGCGTCGCCCGGAATGCCCAGGCTCATCGTCGGGATGAAGTCCACCTGCGTCTTCGAGTGCGAGGAGGCTTCCGGCGCCGCCACGCCGGCGATCATGCCGGTACCGAACTTCTCGGGCGTCTTGGAGATCTTGCGTTCGAGCGCGTAGGCCACGAACGTCGTGATCGTCGGGCCCGTGCCCGGCATCGCGCCGAACAGCGTGCCTACGCCAGTGCCGCGCACCATCGGCCAGAAGGCCTCTTTCAGCTCGGCCAGGCTCGGACGCATGTCGCGAATGCGAAGCTTGGCGTTGGAGGTCACTGCGGTCATGCGGTTCACGTTCAGGATGAAGTCAGCCACCCCGAACAGGCCCATTGCGATGGCCACGAGTTCCAGACCATCGCTCAGTTCCGGAATGCCCAGCGCGAAGCGGAACGTGCCAGTGTTCACGTCGGTGCCGACCACGCCGCAGAGCAGGCCGAATAGCGTCATGGCCACGCCCTTCAGCGGAGAGCCGCGCGACATCGTCGAACCGGCAAGCAGACCCAGCAGCATGATCGAAAAGATCTCGGCGGGACCGAACTTGAAGGCGATGGCCGTCAGCAGCGGCGATGCGAAGATCATCACGAGAATGCCCACCGATGCGGCGAAGAACGAGCAGATCATCGTGATGCCAAGCGCCGTGCCACCTTTGCCTGCCTTGGTCATCGGGTACCCGTCGATACAGGTCACCGCGTGCGGCGGGTGCGAAGGCAGGTTCAGCAGAATGGCGCCGATCGCCCCACCGTACTGCGAGCCGTAGAAGATACCGGCCAGCATCAGGATGGCAGGCACCGGGTGCATGACGTAGGTGAGCGGCAGCAGGATCGAGATAGCCGAAAGCGCGCCCATGCCTGGCAGCACGCCGATCAGGTTACCGACCAGCACGCCGAAGAACGACCACATCAGGTTGCTGCCCTGGAACGCTACCCCAAAGCCGAACCAGAGATCATGTAATGCATTCGAAACCATGGTACTCACGCCCCCCACGTAAACATCGGAAGCTGCAGCTGCAGCGCCCACGAGAACACCACCGCCGCAATAACGCACATGGCAATGGAGAGCAGGAACGCCTGCTTGATGCTGTTGCTGCGATCACCGAGCGCGGAAATGAAGACGATGGCGAACGTGGCCGGAATCATGCCGCCGTACTTGCCGAACAGCAGGAATGCCAGCGTGCCCAGCACGATGCAAACCGTGCCGCGCAGGTCCGGCGCAGCGTGGCTGTGTCCATGACCGGAGGGTTTGTCTTCCTTGGGCTCGTCGTTGCGGGCGGAGACGGCGATGAGGACGCCGACGAATGCCAGCAGCGCGCCCACTGCGACCGGGAAGAAACCGGGGCCCATGTGGCTGAGCGAGCCGGTGTGATACTGCAGACCGGCCATTACGGCAGCGAGTCCGACCAGTGCCATCAGCGTGCCGCCGTAGTAGTCCTTCTTGAATCCTTTGGCGTGGCTCATCGGATGGCCCCGCTCTGGTTGCGCCACACGGGCTGTCCTTCGGCTCTGTCCGCTTCAACTGCGCGGACGCCGCTGCATCGACTGGTCATGCTCTCCTCCTACCTTTCAGAATGCCAACGGCCGCGAACCCTGGTGGCAGGAACCGGCGGCTCGTTGGATTTGGGGGAATCTATAAGGAGCGTCTTCCAATCGCCTTTCGTTAGCCTTGCGCGAACCTTTCGGGAAACATCATCTTGTGATGCATAAGATTCTTCTGCGCCGAACTCAGTGAAATCCCTAGGGGGCTTTCCGTATTGTCGGGAAAAGGGGAATCAGGCAGTACAGGGTTGGGTTGTATCTGCGACCAGTCAATTTGAATTGACAGAAAAAGGGCAAAAAAAACGCCCGCGAAATCGGGGGATCGCGGGCGAGATGCTTGCATCGTGGGGTCAATTCACGATGGCGTCATTTAGCCATGCCCCAGTACCCGTTGTCTCCCCTTCGGCAGGTGGCTTGCGGGCACAGGCGGATTCGGTGTAGATCACTCCGCCGGCTGGGCTTCCGGGAACTTGTAGAGGCCAGGATGTACGCGTTGGCCGGGTTCTTCTGGAGATAGCCTTCGGCGTTGTAGACACTGACTGACCAGAAGCCGTCGACCGGCACGTCCTTCACCGTAAAGCGACAAGGCCCGGAGCCCGAAACGTTATTTCGGGCAAGGCAATTCTTAATGCGATGGATTAATTGTGATTTGGAGCCCGTGTTCCGCGATCCCGGGATTGCGCGATACGGAAAGGTCTACCTGTGTCGATGCGCACCTGGCCGGAACGCATCGATCTTTCACACTACCTTCAGTGGTGTTTCTTGTTCTTCTGAGATTGGGTGGACGTCGTTGTCGCCTGTGTCGGCGGGACGAGAAACGATGCCTGCGACAGTGGTGCCGCCGGTCCGGTCACGGCTTGGCCGGGCGGCGATGGCGAGGTGGTGGTCTGGCCGTTCTCGTAGCCGGTGGAGACGGCTTCGAGATAGCCAGGTGGGAACTTCTGCTCCGGTGTGGCGGTGGGTTGGGCGTAAGCGGCAGCGCCTGCAATCAGCGCGATGGCGCCGACAGCCAGCGGTTGCCCCAAAGTGATGAGCAGGTAGGCTTTGGGATGCATCAGCAGCTCCTTCTTCACTACGTATTGCGACGACCTGCCGCAGCGATTGCTGCAGCAATGCTGGGATGGGACGGCGCCTTCCACGGATACCGGCCTGCGCGACGCGGACGTGACTGCTGCTTCGACTGAGCACGCTTCGAACCATCCACAAAAAGGATGGCCGGCAGTCAGCGCCAGCATCGACTGTGTGTCAGGGATGGGGGTGAGCGGAACGTACAGGTTCCGCGCAAGGGAGGGAGCTCGGCCTTCCTCACAATCTGCCACGGAGGCCGCGAAGTCAAACCGATTTACACATCAGGCGGGAGCCTGCCCGTGGCGGTGTACGCGAAGGCACGGCCGCGCGTTCGATGCTGCAGTGGCAGAGTCTGATCCGACAAGATGGGAGCGCCGCTCATGGCGATTGCGCGGGCTAGACTACAGGGCATCAAGCAACTAGGCCAACGCAAATCCTGGAGGCCATCAATGCCTGAGTCCGTGAAAGACGCCGATGACGCCGTTGGCCGCCCCAAACCGCAGATGGTGCCGGCCGGCTATCGCCAGGGCATCATCACGGCCATTACGGTGCTGCTGGGTTTTTCGCTGGCCTTCTGGCGTTTCTGGGGCTTCGAGAGCCCCGGGAAGTGGAGCGTCCGCGCGTTGTTCGCCGCGCTTTGCCTAGTCTCCGCCGTGGCGCTCCAGATTCTGTCGCTGTTCCGCGCGTTGCGCATCGAGGACGACGAGGTGTCCGAGTATCGCAGGACCGTACGCTGGTTTATCGCGTCTGCCGTTGCACTGCTGCTTGGGCTGACCGCCGCCATGTTCGACGCAGCGCTTGCCGAGGCAGTGGATTGAGGTTGGATCTGGCAGGCACCTATAGCTTCAGCGTCGACAGCAGGATGCTGGTCTCTGTATTGGCAATGCCCGGGATCAGGCGGATGGCACTGAGGATGCGGTCGAATGCCTCCAGCGTATCCGCGCGCAGTTCGGCCATCAGGTCCCAGCGACCGTTGGTGGTGTGCAGCGCCACGACGTTCGGGTGACCGCGTAATTCACGCCGCACGTCCTCACTGTGGTTGCCCTCGATTTCGATGCTCATGATGGCACGGATGCGGAACGCCTCTGCCTCGGGCCGCAGCCGGATCGTGTAGCCGACGATCGTCCCCTCGCTCTCCAGTTTTGCCAGGCGGTTCTGCACCGTGGCGCGCGCCACGCGCAGCTTCCTGGCAAGCGTTACCACGGGCATGCGGGCGTCATCCCGCAGCAGGGCAATGAGTTGTCGGTCGGTATCGTCCATGGATCTGGCGGATTGCCTCATAGATTGGGCAAAGTGTAATGCGAGAATCAATCTCTGCCCATCGTCCGCATGCAATTTGGCTCAGCCATGGCAGATGAGCGATCCAGGAGGGATGAGGTCGGCCAGCGGCGGGAAAATCTTGACAGGATTTTTACTGCTGGCAGCCATCCTTTGATCCGATATCTATAAGCACATGCTTACCCTTGAGTCAGGGATATGGATGGACCGAGGAGATCATGATCAAGATACTAGTGCCGGTGAATGGCTCGGAATGCGCGCTCGACGCGGTGCGCTATGCGGCGTTCCTGTATCGAGAGAGCGGCGTGGCCGAGGTGGTGCTGCTGAACGTGCAGCCGCCGCTGGAGCATTCGCGGGCCAGCGCCTTTCACTCGCTTGCGGCATTGCGCGAGCAGGAATCGCAGGATGGTGAGTGCGCGCTGGAGCAGGCGAGCAATATCCTCGACGACTCCGGCGTGCGCTATACCGCGATGATTGGCGTCGGCAGCCCGGCGCAAGCGGTGGCTAGCGCGGCGACGACTTTGAACTGCGATGGCATCGTGATCGGCGTGAACCTGTGGTCGAGAATCAAGGCATGCTTCGGCGCCGGACTTGCCTCGGGCATCATGCGCAAGACTTCCGTGCCCGTGACGGTGGTGAAGTCGGCTGGAGCAAGCGGCGCGCTCACCAGCCAACCCTTGCCACCCGTTCTGCCGGCTTCGCATCGTCACGCCAGGCCGATGCTGGTCGTGTATCCGTAGACGCATGGCCTGCATGTCATCGTCTGAGCGATAACGGCAACGGGTGTCATGGATCGGACGAGACGGTTGCCAGTGCGGCGCCCTTCTCGCGCGCCATGAAGACCGCCTCCGACTTGTTCTTGGCCGCGAGTCGCCGATAGAGCTGCAACGTATGGCTTTTCACGGTCGGGACGGAGATGCGTAGTTGTCTGCTGATGGACTTGACCGAGAGTCCTCGCGACAGCAGCACGAGCACCTCGTACTGGCGCAGGGTCAGCCTGAGCAGGCGCGCTTCGCAAATGTATGCCGGCACCCGCGTGCTGCCGTGGACGCCTACCGGCGTTGGCACGGCAATCGGGGTAGCCGGCGCAATCGGCAGAGTTGGCGCCAGCGCGTGAATGCCGGCCTGCGCGCAGGCGATCAAGGCGCGTAGCGCACATTCGATCTCAACGGCACTCGCGTGTTCGGGTAGCCACGACAATAGCGGCGCGAACGGGTTGGGCGGCATCCATTGGACTTCGCCGCCATGCGCCAGGAATAGCACGCAGCGCACGGCCGATGCGGTTTCCAGTAACTGGTGCATGTCGATATTGGCGCCGCGCGGCAAGGCGCCAAGTACCAGCAACTCGGTACCGTGCAGAGAACACGGGGTCTCTGGTCGTGGCGTGATGACGCTGCTGTCGTCCACGTCTGCAATGCGATTGAGAATCCGCTGGATGCCAAGCCCGACCAGCGGGCGAAATTCGACCACCGTTGCCCTCATGATTGCTCCCCTTTGTTTCTGTAGTTATTTGACTGCGAGCAATCAGACCGCAAGAAGCATTCCATATGCGCAGGCACGTAAAAGCCGCGCCGGCACGCCAAAAGAAACCCCGGGCGTGTTACGTGTCACGTAACACGCCCGGGGCAGGCCTGTGGAACTGGTAGGTTTGGCAGGCAGGGCGCCTGCAGGGTATCAAGGCGTGATGGCTACCTTGAGCACGCCGTCGCGCTGGTGCCCGAAGAGGTCGTAGGCGGCCTCGATATCGGCGAGCTTGAAGCGGTGCGTGACCAGCGGGCCGAGGTCGATCCGCTGCGTTTCGATCACGTTCATGAGCCGACGCATCCGCTCCTTGCCGCCCGGGCACAGCGACGTAATGATGCGGTGATCGCCCAGACCGGCCGCGAAGGCGTCCAGGGGAATCTTCAGGTCGCTGGAATAGACGCCAAGGCTCGACAGCGTGCCGCCGGGCTTGAGCACGCGCAGGGCCGATTCGAAGGTGGCCTGCGTGCCGAGTGCTTCGATCGACGCGTCGACGCCACGGCCGCCCG
Organism: Cupriavidus sp. SHE; assembly: GCF_000812445.1. Classification (NCBI taxonomy): domain Bacteria; kingdom Pseudomonadati; phylum Pseudomonadota; class Betaproteobacteria; order Burkholderiales; family Burkholderiaceae; genus Cupriavidus; species Cupriavidus sp. SHE. Next base: position 8,814 of record NZ_JWMB01000036.1, read on the forward strand.
TAATACGCAGGATCTCCTGCACCACGTCGGTATTGCGGAAGTTCAGCGTGACGTCGGCACCCATCTGGCGAGAGATGTTCAGGCGGTCATCGATCCCATCCACGGCGATGATCAGCGACGCGCCACGCAGGCGGGCGCCAGCCGTCGCGCACAGTCCGATCGGACCCTGCGCGAACACGGCAACGATATCGCCGATCTTGATATTGGCGTGCTCCGCGCCGGAGAAGCCCGTGGACATGATGTCGGGACACATCAATACCTGTTCGTCGGTCAGCCCGTCGGGGATGGGTGCGAGGTTCGCCTGCGCGTCCGGCACGAGCACGTATTCGGCCTGGGTGCCGTCAATCGTATTGCCGAAGCGCCAGCCGCCCATGGGCTTGTAGCCGTGCGAGTGGCCTTGTCCGTCCTGCGAGGCGCAACCGTCCTGGCACGCGTAGGAATAGAAACTGGGGCAGATCGCGCCCGCGATGACGCGCTGACCCTCGTGATAACCGGTCACGCCACTGCCGAGTTTCTCGATGATGCCCACCGGTTCGTGACCGATCGTCAGGCCCCGCTCTACCGGATACTCGCCTTTGAGAATGTGGATATCGGTGCCGCAGATCGTGGTGGTGGTGATGCGGATCAGTGCGTCGGTGGGGCCGACGGCCGGGATCGGCTTTTCCTGCAGCACGATCTTGCCGGGCCCCTGAAAAACCGCAGCTTGCATGCCTGCCATGTCGAGACTCCTTCTGGTTGGCCTGAAAGGCCGCCCGCAGCCTCGCGGGCGGTGATCCAGTCAGTCTAGGCCAGGCAGGCGCGGCAGAGAGTTGACACTCGTCAAAGTCAGAGAATGTGCGGTCGGCGGCCTTCGCCGAATCCTTCCTTGACCTCTTGGCACTTGCCACCGATACTTCCTAAACTATTCACTGTTTAGTTATGGGGGCGCGCATGGAAGACAGCTTGTCCGAAGTGGAAGGTGCAGCGGGTGACGTGGGTGACGTGGGTGAGGTGGATAACTTCGCGCCCGTCACGCAGGAAGTCGATGCAAGCGATCTCTCCGTGCGTGGCGTGTTGCCAGCGGGGTTGCAGGGCACGTTGTATCGCATCGGCCCGAACCCGCGCTTTCCGCAGCCCGAGGCGCACTGGTTCGGTGGCGACGGCATGGTGCATGTGTTCGCCATCGACGATGGGCGCGTGTCCTACCGCAACCGCTGGGTGCGCACGCCCAAGTGGCGTGACGAGGATCGTGCCGGGCGTCCGCTATTCCGCGCCTTCGCGGGCAAGTTGCCCGATGCGCCGGAGTGGTCGGGCAGCGATGGCGGCGTGGCCAATACCAACATCATCTGGCACGGCGGCGCGCTGCTGGCGCTCGAGGAAGCGCACCTGCCCACTGCTGTGACGCCGCGCGCGATCGACACGCTTGGCTATATGGAATACGGCCCGCTGAAGGGGCCGTTCACCGCGCATCCGAAGACCGACCCCCGTACTGGCGAACTACTGTTCTTCGGCTACAACGCCGACGGCAAGCTCACGCCCGGCGTGCAGGTTGGCGCGATCGATGCACAGGGCCGCCTGACGCATTACGCGCGTCTGCAGGCGCCGTACCCGAGCATGATCCACGACTTCATGGCCACGCCGGGTCATTTGTTGATCCCCGTGCTGCCGCTGACCGGCAGCCTTGCGCGCGTGGAGCGCGGCGGCCCTGGCTATGCATGGGAGCCAGAGAAGCCCGCCATGATCGGCATCCTGCCGCGTGGTGGCGGCGCCGACGACGTGCGGTGGTTCGAGGGCCCTGCCTGCTACGTGTTCCATGTGATGAACGCGTGGGAGGAAGGCGAGGGGGGACAACGCATTCTGGCGGACGTCATGGTCTACGACGAACCTCCCCTGTTCCCCCACGCCGACGGATCGCCAGGAGATCCCGCCCGGCAGCAGGCGTACCTGACGCGCTGGACGTTCGATCTTGCGTCGGACATACGCCGGTTCACCGCCGAACGGCTCGACGATACGGCGGGCGAGTTTCCACGCATCGACGACCGCGTTTCGGGTTTCCGCTATCGGCACGGATGGTTCGCCGCGTCGCATCCCGAGTACGGCGAAGGTGCGCTCAACGGCATCATGCACCTGGACATGCAGGACGGCACGCGCGACGCCTACTGGCTGCCGCGGGGCGATATCACGTCCGAGCCGGTGTTCGCGCCGCGTGGTGGCGCTCATGGCGGCGCTCCCGGTGGCGAGGGCGATGGCTGGCTGTTGGCGGTGGTGTGGCGGGCTGCGGCACAATGCAGTGAATTGCTGGTGTTCGATGCGCGGCACGTCGCGCGCGGTCCGCTGGCAACCGTCGAGCTGCCGCAGCGCGTGCCGTTCGGCTTCCATGGCAACTGGGTAGCGGAATAGCGGGATAGCGAGAGGGATGAACGAAGGCGGCACGAAACAGAACGGCGGGCGCAAGGGTGGCACGCGCAAGGTGGCGGGTGGCACGACCAAGCCCGCCGGACAATGGCATCACGGCGACCTGCGCGCCTCGCTGATCGCGTGGGGACTCCACTTGCTCGATACGCAAGGCATCGCGGCAATGAGCATGCGCGAAGCCGCCAAGCTGGCCGGCGTGTCGCCGGGCGCGCCGGCACACCATTTCCAGGACCGCAACGGCCTGCTTGCGGCCATCGCCGCGCAGGCGTTCCGGGAACTGGGCGCCTTCCAGGGCAACCGCGCACGCCTGATTCCGCGCGATACCCCGGCCAACAAGCTGCGCGCGCTGCTGGTCGGTTACGCCGAATTCGCGCACATGTACCCGGCGCGCTTTCACCTGATGTTCGGCCCGGCGATAGAACGTCGTGACGAATACCCCGAACTGCAGGAAGCCTCGTCCGGTTCGTTCGATCGGGTGCGAGAAACCGTCGTTGCGTGTCTGGGCGGACGTGAACCCGGCGCGCTGACGCATGAACAACTGGCGTTTTGTGTCTGGACGGCCGCGCATGGTCTGGCCACCCTGACGGCCACGCACGACCGCTTCCGGGCCATTTCGGCGGCCCCCGGGGCCGTCGAGCAGATGGCGGACACCGTCGCCACCTTCTGTCTGGCTGCGCTTCAGCACACAGACGACGTCTGAAGACGTCCCCCTCCTCATCAAGCCATAGGGCGTGAGCAAACACTCACATACGGCGCCTTGCCGCGCTTTGTGTATCGGTTTTGTATCAACTTTGTACGAAAAACGCTAAAGAGCCACTTTCGAGCGCCGTAAACCTTGGATGTAAAGACATTCATTTGCCTGTCTGGGTGAATTACATCGAAGTTACGTACGGCGAAGGACCTGAAGAAAATGGCTGCACTCGATTTCCTCGGCATTGGCTCCAACATGCAACTGGGCACGCTCCTCGATCAGCTGGCGACGGCGGAACGCCTGCCGCTGAAGGCGCTGGAGACCCAGAATACGGCCTACCAGGCCAAGCTATCCGGATATGGCACGATCAAGAGCATGTTGTCGGCCTTTCAGGCTTCCGCCAACTCGCTTGCCAAGCTCGACACGTTCGGCGCCGTCAAGGCGCAAGTCAGTAACAGCGATGTGATGACCGTCGCCACTGGCGCCAATGCGATTGCCGGCAACTACAACGTAAACGTCAAGAGCCTGGCACAGGCCCAATCCCTGGCGGGCGCTGGCCAGCTCAAGCAGGATGCGATCATCGGCACTGGCACGCTGACCTTCGAGTTCGGCGTCACGGGCGGATACGACGCCGACCCGGCATCGCCGACGTACGGCACATACGTGAACCCGACGTTCACGCCGACCGCCGACTCCGCCAAGACCGTGACGATCGACAGCAGCAACCAGACGCTGCAAGGGATTCGTGATGCGATCAACAAGGCCAATATGGGCGTCAAGGCCAGCATCATCAACGACGGCAGCGGCACGCCTTATCGTCTGGTGCTCAATTCGGAGAAGACCGGCGAGGCGATGAGCATGCGCATCACCGGTTCCTCACCGGAACTGCAGGCGCTTGCCGGATACGATCCGGTGGCCGGCCCGCAACCCGGCGGCATGAAGGAAGTGGTGCGTGCCACGAATGCGCAACTGACCATCAACGATATCGCCATCACCAGCGCCAGCAATGTGGTGACCGATGCCGCGCAGGGCGTCACGATGACGCTCAAGAAGACGGGCACCACGTCGATGACGCTGACGCAGGATCTCGACAGCATCAAGGCCGCGGTGCAGGGGCTGGCCACGGCCTACAACAACCTCCAGTCGGCCACCAAGCAGCTGACAGCCTTCGACGTGAAGAGCGGTACCAAGGCGGCTCTGACCGGTGACGGCGTGCTGCGCGGTATCCAGTCGACACTGCGCTCGGTACTCAACACCCCCGAAGCCGGGATGCGCGATGGCGCCGCGACAACGCTGGCCCAGCTTGGCGTGACGTTGCAGAAGGACGGCACGATGTCGGTGGACACCAAGAAGCTGGATGCCGCGTTGGCCGGAAACCTGGCTGACGTGACCGCGCTGTTCGGCGGCGACGGCACGAAGGGTGGGATCGCGCGCCGCTTGTCTGAAGCGGTGGATACCATGACGGGTACCAACGGCCCGCTGACCTCCGCGACCAAGGGTATCGAGCAGAGCGTGAAGGATCTCGGCAAGCGCTATGACTCGATGTCGGAGCACATCGATGCCAATATCAAGCGCGTCCAGAAGCAGTTCCAGGCGCTGGATCTGGCAGTCTCGCAGATGAACCGCACCAAGGACTACCTGACCCAGCAGTTCTCGGCGATGAACAACACGAACAGCAAGTAACCTGTCAGCGAGTCGTCAATCGATGCAAAAACGCCGCCCTCGTGGGCGGCGTTTTTTTGTTACGAGGAAGCGGGCGGGGTTTAGTCGTCAGCATGTTCCATCGGTGTTCCGCTCTCTCGCGAGGCTGGAGAGAGGAGCGAACTGCCCGCATCTGAATCGCGTGCGGCGTGCTCCCCCAACGGCCATTCCTAAATCGCGCCCGCCAGCCTGAACTGGCCGACTGCGCGGTGCAGTGCATCAGCCTGATCCTCGAGCGAGGCCGCGGCGGCGGTTGCTTCTTCCACCAGCGCCGCATTCTGCTGCGCCATCTGGTCCATCTGTGAGACCGCCTGGTTGACCTGCTCGATCCCGCCGGTCTGTTCTTCGGTGGCCGCACGCATTTCGCCCATCAGGTCGGTCACGCGCTTCACGGCCTCGACGATTTCTCCCATCGCCTTGCCTGCGTCTTCGACCAGCACTGAGCCATCCTCGACACGCTGCGCCGAGTTGTCGATCAATCCCTTGATCTCCTTGGCCGCCGTGGCGCTACGCTGGGCCAGGCTGCGCACCTCGCCGGCCACTACCGCAAAGCCGCGTCCCTGCTCGCCGGCGCGCGCGGCCTCCACCGCCGCGTTCAGCGCCAGGATATTGGTCTGGAATGCAATGCCCTCGATGACGCCGATGATGTCCACCACCTTGCTGGACGCCGCCTTGATCTCGCCCATCGTGTCCACCACCTGGTGCACGATCGCTCCGCCGCGTACAGCGATCTCCGATGCGCCTTCGGCCAGCCGCGCCGCCTGGCGGGCGTTGTCAGCGCTCTGGCGAACTGTGCCGGTCAGCTCTTCCATGCTGGCCGCGGTCTGCTCAAGCGATGCGGCCTGTTCCTCGCTGCGGCGTGACAGGTCGACATTGCCGGCCGCAATCTGCTTGGCGGCGCCTGCGATCGCATCCGCCGAACCGCGAATCTGGCCGATGGCACCCGTCAGCCGCCCCTGCATCTGCTGCATGTTGAACAGCACGCTTTCCCGATCGTTCGGCGCCACGTTCACGTGCGAAGCAAGATCACCTTCGGCGATGCGCGCGGCGATCTCCGAGGTCAGCGATGGTTCGCCGCCAAGCTGCTTCTGCAGACTGGCGGAAACGCGCACCATCACCACGGTCATCAGCGCGCCCACGCCCAGCAGCCAGCCGAGCGCTTTCCAGAGCGACGTGCGGAACTCGGCCTGGATGTCATCCATATAGAAACCGGCGATGAAGTTCCAGTCCCACGGCTTGAAGTTCAGCACATAGCTCAGTTTGGGCTGCGGCGCCTCGGCCCCTGGCTTGGGCCAGGCGTATTCAAGGAAGCCCTTGCCGGCGGTCTTGCCGATCTGCGCGATATCGCGGAACAGATAGACGCCGTTAGGGTCCTTCATCTCCGACATGTTCTTGCCATCGAGTTCGGGCTTGATCGCGTGCATCAGAACGACAGCGTCGGACCTCATCACGGTGAAGTAGCCATCGCCGCCAAAACGCATCACGCGCACGCGGTCGAGCGCCTGCTTCTGGGCTTCATCGGTGCTCAGCTTGCCTGCGCGCGCCATGGCTTCGTACTCGGCCACGACCGAGTTGGCAGTGTCCGTGACCTGCTGCAGCGTCAGTTCTCGATCCTGCTGACGCAGTTCTCGCATTTGCCATGCATTCCACAGCGTGATGGCCAGCAGGCAAATCCAGCTCAGCACCAGCGGCAGCATGAGCTTCTTTCTCAGGCTCAGGTTATGCAACATCCTTATCCTCCGTTCACATCGGTTGTTGATTGGGGCGCTTTCGGGTCTTTGTATGGTTTGTCTTCGCGCGTCCTCTCTGACCGGCCATAACGGCGGCGTCATCGTCAAACTTGATCGGGAAATACCACCGATAGGTAATAGTGATGCGCGCGCCGCTTTGATTTCTGCTGTGCAGCACGTTGTTAGGGACTTTGAGGGTGCCGCGTAACGAACCGTAATCAACGAGCCCGATCCGAAGCCTTTCAGATGGTTGTTCTTTTAAATGAGAACCATTACCATCTCCTTCGTTTTTCCCGCGGGAGTGTGGCGTCTTCGCCATGCCGCCGATGCGGCAGCCTCTCCGCCAGCCATGCACGCTTGCCCAGAACACCCCCGATGACCGAATCCACGCCAGCTTCCAGCCAGCAGCGCCGCGCCTTCTGGCTCAAGCATCTTCACCAGTGGCACTGGATCAGTTCCGCGATCTGCCTGATCGGGATGCTGATGTTCGCCGTCACGGGATTCACGCTCAATCACGCGGGGCAGATCGAGGCCTCGCCGTCGGTCGTCACGCGCCACGAGACCGCGCCGCGCGAACTGCTGGATGCGCTGAAGCGCGCCGCGCCCGCGAACGCATTGGCGGGAAACCAGAAGGACCAGAAAGACCAGAAGGGACCGGTGCCGCGCGTGCTGGCCGACTGGCTGTCAAAGACGATGGATATCGAGGCGGCAGGACGCGAGGCCGAATGGTCCGCCGACGAGATCTACGTTGGCCTGCCACGCCCCGGCGGCGATGCCTGGCTCAGCGTTGCGCTCGAAGACGGCGAGGTCCAGTACGAAGTGACATCGCGGGGCTGGATTTCCTACTTCAACGACCTGCACAAGGGCCGCAACACGGGCCATGCATGGAGCTGGTTCATCGACATATTCGCCCTGGCCTGCCTGATCTTCAGCGTCACCGGGCTGTTCCTGCTCAAGCTTCATGCCGGGGGCCGCATGGCCACGTGGCCGCTGGTGGGCGCGGGGCTCGTTGTGCCGCTGCTGCTGGCCATCCTGTTCATTCATTGATTCGCAACCGAGAAAGGTAGTTTCGACATGCGCCGACTCCTGACCGTCACCATCACCGGCCTTGCCGCAGCGCCGCTGGCACCCGCCATGGCCGCCGACATGAACGTCAAGGTGGAGATTCCCCGCCTGAACGTGGCCGAGTACCACCGTCCCTACGTATCCATGTGGATCGAGCGTGCCGACCAGAGCCCGGTGACGACGCTGGCGGTCTGGTACGACGCGAAGAACAAGGAAAGCCAGGGCACGAAGTGGCTCAAGGACATGCGCCAGTGGTGGCGCAAGGCCGGCCGCGACATGCAGCTTCCGGCCGATGGCGTATCGGGTGCCACGCGCGCTCCCGGCGAGCACGCGCTGACGTTCAGCGATGGCAAGGCGCCGCTGGGCAAGCTGCCAGCCGGCGATTACCAGCTCGTGGTGGAAGCCGCGCGCGAAGTGGGCGGACGCGAACTCGTGCGTGTGCCGTTCGCATGGCCGCCCAAGGCCGCGCAAAGCGCGAGCGCCAAGGGCGAGCATGAGCTCGGCGGCGTATCTGTCGACCTGAAGCCGTGAGCCGCGCCAATCACCGCAAACGCATTGAACTGATCTGACCGGAGCCTGACGATGAACAAGCCTGCCCGCTTCTCCACCCGACTTTCCACCCGCGTTGCAGTCCTCGCGCTTGCTGCGCTAGCGCCGTTGGCCGCTCATGCCCACCGCCAGTGGTTGCTGCCGTCCACCACCGTGCTGTCCGGCGGCAGCCAGTGGGTGACCGTGGACGCCGCGGTGTCCAACGACCTGTTCTATTTCGAACACATGCCGATGCGTCTGGACAACCTCGTGGTCACCGGCCCCGATGGCGCGGCGGTAAAGCCCGAGAATGCGTCGACTGGCAAGTACCGCAGCACGTTCGACGTGCCGCTGACGCAGCCAGGCACGTACCGCATCGCCGTGGTCAACCAGGGCCTGTTCGCAAGCTGGAAAGAGAACGGGCAGACCAAGCGCTGGCGCGGCGCCGCCGATGCCCTGGCCGCGAACGTCCCCGCCAACGCGCAGGAACTGCAAGTGACCGAGATGGCCAGCCGCGTGGAATCGTATGTCACTAGCGGCAAGCCGTCGAAGCAGGCATTGACGACGACCGGACGTGGCCTGGAGCTTGCGCCGATCACCCATCCGAACGACCTCGCCGCAGGCGAGACGGCCAGCTTCCGTCTGTTGCTCGACGGCAAGCCAGCCGCCAACCAGACGGTTTCCGTGGTGCCGGGCGGCGTTCGTTATCGCGATCGTCTCAACGAGTTCGACACGACCACCGACGCCGACGGCAAGTTCTCGGTGAAGTGGCCGGCTGCCGGCATGTACTGGATGGAAGCCGAACTGCGCGACCAGAAGACATCGGTCAAGCCCGCCACGGCTCGCCGCATTACCTACGCCGTGACGGTGGAAGTGCTGCCGCAGTAAGACGGCCGCTACGATATCGCCGATGAATCGCGTTCTTATTCCCGTCACGCTGGACCTACCCCAGCCCGTGCCCGAGCCGCAAGGCTCGATCGCGCAGTGGGCGGACGAGACGATGGGGACGACCTGGGCTGTCCGCGCCGTGCTGGCGCGCGGGCAGGACGGCGGCGGCCTGGAGGCAGGCATCCGCGCGGTGCTCGACGAGGTTATCGCGCAGATGAGCAACTGGTCGGAGATATCGGACCTGAGCCGTTTCAATCGGGCCGACGCCAGTGCCTGGGTCACGCTGCCCGAGGATTGCTTCACGGTCCTGCAGGCGGCGCTGGACACCGCGCGCGACAGCGGTGGCGCCTACGATCCCAGCGCCGGCCCGCTCGTCGATCTCTGGGGCTTCGGCCCGGCTGGCAAGCGGCACACCGCGCCTACGGCCGATGACGTGGCGCGGGCGCGCCAGCATTGCGGCTGGCAACGGATCGAGATCGACGCATCGGCGCGTCGCGCGCGCCAGCCGGGCGGACTGTCACTCGATTTCTGCGCGATCGCGAAGGGGTTTGCCGTCGATGCGGTATCGCGCTATCTCCTGGCCCAGGGCGTGCCCCATCATCTGGTCGAGATCGGCGGCGAGTTGCGTGGCCAGGGGCTGAAGCCGGATGGGATGCCGTGGTGGATCGAACTGGAGTCCCCTTCGGCATCCGCCACTGCCGAGGGCGGGACTGGACGCACGCTGCGCACGCTGGTGGCGTTGCTCGGCCTGTCGATCGCCACGTCGGGCGACTACCGCCGCTACTTCGAACACGATGGGCGGCGGTACGCGCATACGATCGATCCACGCACCGGCTACCCGGCCGCGCATGCGTTGGCGTCCGTCACGGTGCTCCATCGCGAATGCATGCTGGCCGACGCGTTGTCCACCGCACTGACCGTGCTCGGGCCAGAAGCCGGCATCACCTTCGCCACGCGCCAGGGCCTGGCTGCCCGCTTCCTGGTGCGCACGCCGCACGGCTTTGATGAGCGGGTCACCCCGGCGTTCGCCGCGATGCAAACATGATGCGTCTTCTACCGTGGGTAATGCTTGTCGCCGGTGTGGCGCTGTCCGTGCTCGCGCACGGTCGTGATGCCATCGCAGCCGGCGTGGTCATCGCGTACGTTGGTTTCTGCTGGGGCGTGCTCGACGGGCATCGCCGCCACCGCGCCGCCCGTGCCGCGCTTGCCAATGTCGCAAATGATGGCGCGACCGAAGACGCGCATCCGACGCTCGTCGCCTACGCAAGCCAGACCGGCTTTGCCGAACAGCTCGCCGTGCAAACGGCCCGCGCGTTGCAAGGCGCGGGCCGTCCGGTGCAACTCGTGTCCTTTGCCGAACTTGATGGTGCGCGTCTGGCTGCGTGCGATCAGGCCCTGTTCCTGGTCAGCACCACGGGTGAGGGCGATGCGCCCGACATGGCGTCGGGGTTCGCGCGCCGCTTGCTGGCCGGCACCACGCCCGATGCGCTGCGCCAGTTGCGCTATGGCGTCCTTGCACTGGGCGATAGCAGCTATGCGCACTTCTGCGCGTTCGGCCGCGCGCTGTCGGGGTGGCTGGAGAGCCATCATGCACAGCCGTTGTTCGATAGGGTCGAGGTCGACAACGGCGACCCCGGCGCGTTACGTCACTGGCAGAACCATTTGTCCGCGTTGAGCGGCGGTGCGGAAATCGCGGACTGGGAACGCCCGCGCTATGGCCGCTGGCGGCTGGTGGAGCGCAGGCTGCTCAATCCGGGCAGCCAGGGCGAGGCTGCCTTTCATCTGGCGCTCGAACCCGAGGACGCGTCGCAACTGGCATGGCGCGCCGGCGATATTGCCGAGATTGGTCCATGCCAGTCGCCTGACGTCGTAGACCGGTTGCTGGCTCGCCTGTCGCTCGACGGAACCGCGCCGGTTCGCTGCGACAGTCGTCCGATGACCTTGTCCGAGGCGTTGGCCACGCGGCTGCCGCTGCCGGATAGCCAGCTGGATATATTGACCGGATTCACGCCACAGCGACTGGTCGACGCGTTGCCCGCGCTGCCGCACCGCGAGTACTCTGTCGCATCGCTGCCCGCCGATGGCCGGCTGGAATTGCTGGTACGTCAGACCCGTCATGCCGATGGGCGGCTTGGTCTCGCCTCTGGCTGGCTGACAGAATTCGCACGCGAGGGCGCGTCGATCGCGCTGCGCGTCCGCACCAATCGCAGCTTCCATCCGCCCGAAGACGGGCGGCCGCTGATCCTGATCGGCAACGGTACCGGCCTTGCGGGCCTGCGTGCCCTGATCAAGGCGCGCGCGGAGGCGGGCCATCACCGCAACTGGCTGCTGTTCGGCGAGCGCTCCGCCGTGCACGATAACTTCCACGCCGAAGAACTGACGGCGTGGCTATTGCAGGGCGTGCTGCAGCGGGTCGACCATGCATGGTCGCGTGATGGCGCGATGCCGCGCTACGTCCAAGACGCCGTGTCCGCGCAGGCTGCGACGATCGCTGCGTGGGTGGAGCAGGGTGCGTCGATCTACGTTTGCGGCAGCCTGCAGGGCATGGCCGCTGGCGTGCAGGAGGCGCTCCTGCGCATCCTCGGTGAGTCCACACTACAGCAACTGACCGAAGCAGGCAGTTATCGCCGCGACGTGTACTGATGTCGTCGGTGTTACGTCGCTGACGCCGCGGAAGCCATCGCGGACGGCATGATTTGCGGCGGCGCAGCGTCGCCGGCAGCGTCACATTCCGCTATCCTCGCAGGTCTGCATCCGACGAGGAGATCCGATGTTTCGCCCGACCCGTTCCCTGCGGCGCGCCGCCGTCGCCGCGGCATGGCTTGCCGCCGCATCCACCGCCCCCGCGCTGGCGGCCGGCCCGGACAAGTTCGCCGTCCCCGGACTGGAAAAGCCTGCAACGGTATTGATCGACCGCTGGGGCGTGCCGCATATCTACGCCAACACGCTCTATGACGCGTTCTTCGTGCAAGGCTTCGTGGCCGCGCGGGACCGGCTCTTCCAGATCGATCTGTGGCGCAAGCGTGGGCTGGGCGAAATGGCGAAAGACTTCGGTCCGGCCTATGTGGAAGGCGATCGCATGGCGCGCGCCGTGCTGTTCCGTGGCGATATGTACCGCGAATGGCTGGCCTATGGATCGGATGCCAAGCGTGTGGCCGAGGCCTTCGTGGCGGGCGTCAACGCGTACATCGCGCAGACCGAGGCCCATCCGGAACTGCTGCCTCCCGAGTTCAAGCTGATCAACTACAAGCCGTCGCGCTGGCGTGCCGAGGATATCGTGCGTATCCGTCATCACGGGCTGACGTTGAACCTCACTGGCGAGATCGACCGGGCGCAGATCTTCTGCTACGCGAAGCCGAACGCGGTACGGGCGGACTGGGTTCGCCGCGAACTCGATCCGCAGATCGAGCCGAAGGTGCCAGACGGGCTCGACCCGTGCACGGTCCCCGCTGCCGAGTTGCGCAAGGCGTATGAGCTTGCCACGGCCGCGCCGCGCTTCCCGAAGGACGTGTGGCAATCGGGCACGCGTGCCGAGAACATCCCGGTGGACCAGCTCTATGCGACGGTCGATGCGTCGAGCGATACCGCGCGCAGCCTGGGGTCGAACAACTGGGTGATCGCGGGCAGCCGCACTGCCACGGGGCGACCGATCCTGGCCAACGATCCACATCGCGCGCACGGTGCGCCGAGCCTGCGCTATATCTCCCACCTGAACGCGCCGGGCCTGTCGGTAATCGGCGCGGGCGAGCCGTTCCTGCCCGGTATCTCCATCGGTCACAACGGCACGATTGCTTTCGGCCTGACGCGGTTCTACATCGACCAGGAAGACCTCTATGCCTATGAGACCGATCCCGCCCAGCCGCACGAGTACAAGTACAAGGGCCGCTGGGAGCCGATGGAGACGGTGACCGAGCAGATCGCGGTGCGCGGCGAGGCGACGCCGCGCAAGGTCACGATCGACTTCACGCGCCACGGCCCGGTGCTCTATGCCGACACGAAGAACAACCGCGCCTGGGCGCTGCGCGCGGCATGGCTTGACCTCGGTATGGCACCGTACTTCGGGTCGATGGACTACATGCGTGCCCAGAACTGGGATCAGTTCCGCGCGGCGATGAACCGCTGGGGCGCTCCTGGCGAGAACCAGGTCTATGCGGACCGCTTCGGCAACATCGGCTGGCTCCCGGGCGGGTTGACCGTCAATCGGCCGAACTGGGATGGCCTGATGCCGGTGCCCGGGGACGGACGCTACGAATGGGCCGGCCATCGCAACATGGACGAACTGCCGTGGGCGTTCAATCCGGCGCCGGGGTTCGTGGTCACTGCCAACGAGAACACGATCCCGCCGAATCACCCGGCAGCCAAGCTCGGCGTCGGCTACGAATGGGCCGAAAGCTCGCGCGCGCGCCGGCTCAGGGCGCTGGTGTCGGCCAATCCGCGCAGTTCGGTGGAGGACTCGATGGCATGGCAGAACGACACGGTGTCGCTGCCCGCGCAGCGGATGGTGACGTTGCTCAAGCCGCTCACCAGCAGCGATGCGCAGATTCAGCGCGGGCTGGATCTGCTGCGCGGCTGGGATGGCAACGAGCGTGCCGACAGCGCGCCCGCCGCGCTGTTCGAGATCTGGTTCAGCAAGCATCTGCGTACTGCGGTGGTGCGGGCCGCGCTCGCACCGGAGGCTGCGCGGCTGGTTGGCGCGGGCGATCCGAGCCGCGTGATCGCCGTGCTGGAGCGGCCTGACAGCTGGATGAGCGTCGAGAAGCGCAACGACGTCATGCTGGCCTCGCTGAAGTCGGCAATGGTCGAGGTCGAGAAGAAGCTGGGCCCTGACCCGAAGACATGGCAATGGGGCAAGCTTCACACGGCGGTGTTCGAGCATCCGCTGCATGCGATCCTCGACGCGCAGCAGCGCCAGCAGTTCGACGTGAATGCGGGGCCGATCGGCGGGTCTTCGTTCACGCCGATGAATACGAGCTACCGCAACAGCGACTTCCAGCTCACCGCGGGCGCGTCGTTCCGCATGGTGGTCGATGTCGGCAACTGGGATGCGTCGCGCGTGGTGAACACACCGGGCCAGTCGGGCAACCCGGCCAATCCGCACTATCGCGATCTGGCGCCGCTGTGGGCGAAGGGCGAGTATTTCCCGCTGCTGTACTCGCGCAAGGCGGTGGAGAAGGAAAGCAAGGAGAGGCTGGAACTGGTGCCGCAGTGATGGATCGTGGCACGGCCTGCCGGGTGGCCTGACTGGGGCCGAGTCCTGCATTGCAGGGCTCGGCCCTTTTCTCTTTGCGGGGCCTTACCTGATCAGGCCAGGTCCCGGCCGTTCGCGGCTCAGTGCATTTCGTGCATATCGCGCTTCAGGTCGGCAAGCTCGAGGTGCATGGCGCTGACTGCATCCATGACCCGATGGTGGAGGCCGTCGGTATCGTGGCAAACGCGCTCAGCGCGATCGCCCATCCGTTCGAGATCATCGACGCACTGACGGATGCGACCCTCGTTCCGGGACGACATGATCTTCTTCGCGGACTTGCATTCCTTGTCGAGCTCGTCCATGCAGCTCATCAAGTCCTTGGGAATCGCCGAATCGGCGTGGATGGTCTTCGATGTCTCGCTGACCGTGCGCTGCAGATGCGAAAAACGTGTCTGGATTTCACTGGCTTGTAGCATGGTGCCCCCTTCTTGAACATCCTTGTGGATGTGTTCAGGTTGCAGGTAGTGGAGTGTTATCCGCTCCAGTTCCAGTCTAGTCAGGATTGCCAGGCATCCGGAAAAGCCGCACTCGCGACCCGGGTGAAATATCCCGCAGGGTGATCCATCGGTCGTGCACGGCGCATGTGCGCGTGCGCGCGGCGCTACCTCTGGCCGATTGTCGGGATTCCAGCATGTGATGCGTCGGCGTTGCCGGATATGCGCCTCTAAGTCGGGTTGTCCGAACCTGACGAACCTGCTGAGCGAGCGCCCTTGCCACGTGTTGCGAGCCAGCAAAGGATGGATCCCGCGCATACCATCGCCGCGCCTTTCCAGAATGCGAACGACAGCGGTGCGTGCAACAGCGTGGCGGCCAATGCGGCCGACAACACCGGGATGAAGTACGACGCGCCAGCCAGCACCGTCATATTGCCGTGGAGAATGCCGATGTTCCACGCGGCATAGCCGAAGCCCATGGCGCAGGCGGCCAGCAGCAGGTAGATCGCGCCCGTCATGCTGAGGACCATCGTTTCACCGTCCGTGAACAGATACTTCCCCCAGAGTGCGAGCGCCGTCAGCATGAAGAACAGCGTGACCGCGTTCTTGCCCTGCGCGTACCGGCTCGTCACCGTGCAGTAGCCCGCCCAGATCATCGCGCCGGCGAAGGCCAGCCCGTAGCTGAGGGGGTTGTCCTGAATATTGGCGGCCATGCTCGGCAGGTCCAGGCCCTGATCGCCACCGAGCACCGATGCAATACCCAGCAGGGCCACCAGAAAGCCGGGCAGGATCAGCCAGTTGGCGCGCTGACGATTGAACAGGATGGCGGCCAGCATCGTGAAGGACGGCCAGAGATAGTTGACCATGCCGACCTCGATGGCCTGCCTGCCGGTATTGGCATAGCCAATGGACAGCGACAGGCACAGCTCGTAGGAAACAAACAGCACGCTTCCCCAGAGCAGATAGATTCGAGGCAGCGCCCGCGTCCGGGGCGCGCCGACCGTCAACCAGAGCAGCGCCGAAGCGATCGTGTAGATCAGTGCCGCCCCACCGGTCGCGCCGAAGCTCTGGCTGACGCCGCGGATCAGGCCGACGATCGCGCTCCAGAATAGGACCGCGACAAGCCCGATCAGGGTTGCCTGTTTGCTGCTTCGCGTGACTGCCATGTTGCGTGGAACGATCGATGTGGACGGGAGAGACGCGATTCTACTGCGTCATGTCCGCCTTATCGATCGGGCCACGCAACCGGGGTTCACGCCCCGAGTGCCATCTCCAGCACCCGTGCCACGTGCAGCGCCTGCCTGTCGGCACCGTCATGGATCTGATGGCGGCAGCTCGTGCCATCGGCGACCACCAGCGTCCGCGCATCGGCGCCGCGCACCGCCGGCAACAACGCAAGCTCGCCCATCTTCATCGACACATCGTGGTGCTCGGCCTCGTATCCGAAGTTGCCCGCCATGCCACAGCATGACGATTCGATCAGCGAGGTCTTGAGTTCCGGAATCCATCCGAGTACCTGCTCCACCGGCCGCACGGCATCGAACGCCTTCTGGTGGCAGTGTCCATGCAGCAGGGCCTCGGTGCGGCCGATTGGCTTCAGCGTGGGAGCGAATCGACCGGCCGCATGTTCGCGCACCAGGAACTCCTCGAACAGGAACGCATTGTTCGCCAGCAGCCGCGCCGCGTCGCCATAGCCGTACTGCAGGAATTCGTCGCGCATGGAGAGCAGGCAGGACGGCTCCAGGCCCACCACGGCCACGCCGCGCGAGACGAACGGCAAAAGCGTATCGAGCGCGCGCCGGGCTTCGGCCCTGGCTTCATCGACCAGCCCGGCCGCCAGGAACGTGCGGCCGCAGCACAAAGGCCGCTCTCCCGGCACCCCGGACAGATGCACGGTGTATCCGGCCGCTTCGAGCACGCGTTGCGCCGCGCGCGCGTTCTCCGGTTCCATGTGATTGTTGAAGGTATCGACGAACAGCACGACTTCCTTGCCGCCGACGGGCCGGGACACGTAGTCATCGCGCAGGAACGCCGATTGCCAGCGGGGCAGCGAGCGTCTGGCCGACAGGCCGAGCAGGCGTTCAGTCAGTTGCGGCAGGCCGGGCACGCGGTCGCGCAGGTTGAACAACCAGCGCAGCCGGCTGGCGGTGCCCGCGTAGCGCGGCAGGAAGGCCACGAGCCTGTCACGCGCGCGCAGCCGGCCTGCGCTGGCGTTGGCGGCGCGGACCTCGATCTTCATCTTCGCCATGTCGATGCCGGTCGGGCAGTCGCGCTTGCATCCCTTGCAGGAGATACACAGGTCCATCGTGTCCCTGACCGCGGCGTCGAGCAGTCCCTCGGTGCCAAGCTGACCGGACAGGGCGAGCCGCAACGTGTTGGCGCGGCCACGCGTCAGGTGCTGCTCGTCACGTGTGACGCGGTAACTCGGGCACATGGTGCCGGCGTCGAACTTGCGGCAATGGCCGTTGTTGTTGCACATCTCCACCGCCGCAGCCAGCCCGTTTGCCGGATCGGTGCCGGTGCCCGGCGCGCTCTCGGCCTCGGTGACCGGGTCCCGCGTGACGTTCCATGCCGACCAGTCGAGCGCCGGCCGAATCGGCTTGACCGAGTAGCTCGGTGGGAAACGGAACAGCGATGTGTCATCCATCTTTGGCGTGCGCACGATCTTGCCGGGATTGCAGCGGTTCTCGGGGTCGAACAGTGCCTTGACCTCCTCGAACGCGCGCGCCAGCGATGGGCCGAACTGCCAGGCCACCCATTCGCCGCGGCAGATGCCGTCGCCATGCTCGCCCGAGTACGCGCCCTTGTACTCGCGTACCATCGCGGCGGCTTCCTCGGCAATGGCGCGCATCTTGGCCGCGCCGTCGCGCCGCATGTCGAGGATTGGCCGCACGTGCAGCGTGCCGACGCTGGCATGGGCGTACCAGGTGCCGCGCGTGCCGTGCTTGTGAAACACCTCTGTCAGCCGGGACGTGTACGCGGCCAGATGCTCGAGCGGCACGGCGCAGTCTTCGATGAACGATACCGGCTTGCCGTCGCCTTTCATGCTCATCATGATATTGAGGCCGGCCTTGCGCACTTCCCACAGCGCCTTCTGCGGGCCAGGCTCCGGCATTTCCACCACCGAGCCCGGCAGGCCAAGATCGGCCATCAGCTCGACCAGTTGGGCCAGTCCCTGCAGCGTGGCCGCGCGATCCTCGCCGGCGAACTCAACCAGCAGAATCGCTTCCGGCTCGCCCACCAGCGCGCGGTCGATCACGGGGCGGAATGCGGGATTGTTGCGGGCCAGGTCGATCATGGTGCGATCGACCAGTTCCACGGCCGCCGGCTTCAGCGCCACGATATGGCGCGTGAGATCCATCGACTGATAGAACGTCGGGAAATTCACCACACCCAGGGTCTTGTGCGCCGGTAGTGGCGCGAGTTGCAGCGTGATGTGGCGGAAATAGGCGAGGGTGCCTTCCGATCCCACGAGCAGATGCGCCAGATTGACGCTGCCGTCCGTGGTATAGGGCCGTTCGCTGCGCGGCGCGAAGATATCAAGGTTGTAGCCGCCCACGCGGCGCAGCACGGTCGGATACATCTGCGCGATGGCCTCGCGCTCGCGCATGGCGATGCGGCGCACGCCGTCGGCAATGGCCCGGTGTGGCGCCGACTCGGCCGGCCAACTGGCATCAAAGCGCACGTCCTCGCCGCTGGCCAGGATGGCCTGGACGCCGAGCACGTTGTGCACCATGTTGCCGTACTGGATCGAGCGTGAACCGCACGAGTTGTTGCCGGTCATGCCGCCAATCGTGCATTGCGCGGCGGTCGATACATCGACCGGGAACCAGAGCCCGTGGGGCTTGAGCCATGCGTTCAGGTGGTCGAGCACGATGCCGGGCTGCACGGTCACGGTGCGCGCCACCGGATCGAAGTCGATGATCTGGTTCAGGTACTTGCTGTTGTCGATGACCAGCGCCTCGCCCACGGTCTGCCCGCACTGGCTGGTGCCGCCGCCGCGCGGCAGCAGCGGCGCCTTGAAGTCCCGGGCGATGTCCAGCGCCAGCCGCGCATCGGCTTCGTCGCGCGGTACCACCACGCCGATCGGCATGACCTGGTAGATCGACGCATCGGTGGCATAGCGGCCACGGCTGGCGTTATCGAACAACACTTCGCCGCGCAGTTCGGCGGCCAGGCGCCGGTACAGCGGCGATTGCAGGGCGGGTGCCGCCGCGCCGGGCATGAAGCGCAGCGGTTGCACGCCGGGTGGCGTGGGGGTGGTTGGCAAGGCCATGGACTTCTATGTCTCCGGTTGCGTGCGCTGGGAGACGCCGTCATGGCCGTGCGACGATGCGCACCGGGTGCGCGTGTCGCGTCAGGTCAGGCGGCGTCCTGCGCGCGTTCTAGTTCGGCGATCAGCGCGTCGTGCTTGTGTTGCAGGTGCGCGCGCAGGATGTCACGCAGCGCGGCCCCATCGCGCCTCGACAAGGCATCGAGCATCGCGCCGTGCTCGCGCACGGCCATGTCCCATTTGTCCTGATCGAAGTTCGAGCGGAAGCGCAGCGCCTGAATGCGCAGGTTGATGCGTCGATAGGTCTCCTCGAGGATCGGATTGCGCGCCGCCGCATTGATCGCGTCATGGATGCGGCGGTTCAGCGCGTAGTAATTGGGCAGGTCCCGCCGCGCGTGGCAAGCGAGCATTTCGTAGTGGAGCGCGCGAATCTCGTTCAGCTCGGCATCGGTGATGCGCTGGCAGGCCAGCTCGCCGGACATCGCCTCGAGCGCGCCCATCATCTCGAACAGGTGGTTGATCGCCTCCTGCGACAGCACTACTACCTCGGCGCCCCGGTTCGGCAGCAGCGTCACCAGCCCGTCACCGGCCAGGACCTTGAAGGCTTCACGCAGCGGCGTGCGCGAAACCTGGAGCAAGTCGCACAGCACGCGCTCGTTGAGCCGCGTGCCCGGTGCGAGGTCGCCCTCCATGATCATCGTGCGCAGGCGCTGAGCCACCGCCACATGCAGGATCTGGCGGTCGACGGCTTGCGAAGGGGGGGTCGGGTTTGTGCTCATCAGGGATCGTGTGGCTTGACAGTATTGTATTCAAAACCTAATCTTGGGCAAGCTCGAACTGCAATTTGGTGCCTCAGGTTGCGCCAGAAACAACGCAGTCGGTGCAATGAAATCCAGATAACCATTGATTTTTAAGGATTTATTGCGGAGAGGCAGGCACTTGCGTCCGCCAACATTATCCCGCATGACGGACGCGCAGTGCATCTCTGTTTTTTGAATACAAAATTCAAATATAAGGATACGAGGCGACATGCTCCGATTGAACTCACATCCCAGTGGCCGGCATTTCCTGCAGATCCCCGGACCCACCAACGTGCCCGACCGCGTGCTGCGCGCGATGGATTACCCGACGATTGATCACCGGGGCCCCGAATTCCAGCAACTGGGCAAGAAGGTGCTGGCCGATATCCGCAAGATCTTCCAGACGACCCAGCCCGTGGTGATCTATCCGGCGTCGGGGACGGGGGCGTGGGAGGCCGCGCTGGTCAATACGCTGTCCCCCGGCGACAAGGTGCTGATGTATGAGACCGGCCATTTCGCGTCGCTCTGGAAGAAGATGGCCGACAAGCTCGGCGTGAACGCCGAGTTCATCGTGGGCGACTGGCGTCATGGCGTGGATGCCGCTGCAATCGGCGCGCGCCTGGCCGAGGATCGTAACCACGAGATCAAGGCCGTCTGCGTGGTCCACAATGAAACCTCGACCGGCGTGACGTCCGACATTGCCGCGGTGCGCCGCGCGATCGACGCGGCTGGCCACCCCGCGCTACTGCTGGTCGATACGATTTCCTCGCTCGGTTCGGTCGACTATCGCCATGACGAATGGGGTGTCGACGTGACGGTGTCGGGCTCGCAGAAGGGGTTGATGTTGCCGCCCGGCATCTCGTTCAACGCCGTCAGCGCGAAGGCGATCGCCGCATCGGCCAAGGCCAGGTTGCCCAGGGCGTTCTGGGGCTGGGATGAAATCATCGAAGCCAACAAGAACGGATTCTGGCCCTATACGCCGGCCACGAACCTGCTCTATGGCCTGTCGGAAGCGTGCGACATGCTGCTCGAAGAGGGCCTGCAGAACGTGTTCGCGCGCCATCGCCGCCATGCCGAGGCCACGCGCGCCTGCGTCAACGCATGGGGGCTCGAGATCCTGTGCCAGAACCCGTCCGAGTACAGCCCGGCGCTGACTGCCGTGGTGATGCCGGAAGGCCATAGCGCCGACACGTTCCGCAAGATCGTGCTCGAGCACTTCAACATGTCGCTCGGGCAGGGCCTGTCGAAGCTGTCCGGCAAGGTCTTCCGCATCGGGCATCTGGGCGATTTCAATGACCTGACGCTGATGGGCACGCTGGCCGGCGTGGAGATGGGCTTCGCACTGGCGGGCGTGCCGCACCATGCAGGCGGTGTACTGGCCGCCATGGACAGCCTGCGCGCCGCGGCATCGCAGCCGTCGCTGCGCGCGGCCTGAGGTTTCAAGCAGCAGCAAGAAGAGAGCGTCCAGCAGAGGCGCTCCCGACTACAAGGCCGATGCACCACAGAGCGCACGGCCGCCACCCAAAGGAGACAGACCATGACGTTGCGTTATGCCGCACGCGCGCTCGCGTGCGCTTCGTTGCTAGGTGTTGCGTGGGCCAGCCCCGCGTTCGCGTGGGAGCCTACCAAACCGGTCGAGGTTGTCGTGCCGTTCAGCGCGGGCGGGGCATCGGATCAGATGGCGCGTTCCATCCAGGGCATCATCGCCAAGCACAAGCTGATGAACCAGCCGATGATCGTCGTGAACAAGGCTGGCGCCAGCGGGGCCGAAGGGCTGATGGACACCAAGGCGTCGAAAGGTGACGCGCACAAGCTGCTGGTGACCTCGTCCGCGCTCTACACGGTGCCGATGATCAGCCAGTTGCCCTTTAACTGGCGCGACCTGACGCCGGTGGCCATGGTGGCGATGGACGAGTTCGTGCTCTGGACCAACGCCGAGGCGCCGTACAAGACGCCGGCAGACTACATCGCCGAGGCGAAGAAGCAGCCGGGCAAGCTCAAGATGGGCGGCACCAGCTCCAAGCGCGAGGACCAGATCATCACCGCGCAGGTCGAGCGCAAGGCCGGTGTGCGCTTCATCTACATCCCGTACAAGGGCGGCGGCGAAGCGGCGACCCAGCTCTCGGGCAAGCATATCGACTCCAACGTCAACAACCCCTCCGAATCGATCGGTCAGTGGCGCGCCGGCGAGCATCGCGCGCTGTGCGTGTTTGCGCCGGACCGCATGCAGTACACGAACAAGATCACCGGCACGCAAAGCTGGGGTGACATCCCCACCTGCAAGGAGCAGGGGCTGGACGTGCAATACCAGATGCTGCGTGTGTTCATGCTGCCCGGCGGTGTCACGCCAGATCAGCAGAAGTACTACGTGGATCTGATGCAGAAGGTGGTGGCGACGCCGGAGTGGAAGGAGTATCTGGAGAAGAACGCGCTCAAGAACGATTTCCTCACGGGCCAGAAGTTGACCGAGTTCCTGACGGCCGATGAAACGCGCCACAAGGACATCATCAAGGAAGCGGGATTCCTGGCGGCGAAGTAAGACCGTAGAGCGAGTGCTGATGGCTTGCCCCTCTCCCTTGAATGGGATGGGGGGCAACGATCCGGGGGGACACATTCATGAGCGAACAATTACATGACACCGCGCCGGCGGCGATCACGGTGCGTGCGGCGGAAATCGCCACCGCGCTGCTGATCGCCATCGGCGCGGTGGTGGTGATGGTCAGCAACTACCAGATTGGCGCGGGGTGGGAGCCGGACGGCCCGCAGGCCGGCTATTTTCCGATGCGGATTGGCGCGATCATCTTCATCGCGTGCATGGTGGTGCTGTGGCAGGCGTGGCATGGCGAGAAAGACAAGGTCTTCGTCACGTGGCCGCAATTGCGCCAGGTGGCGGTGATCCTGGTGCCGCTGACGGTCTACGTCGCGCTGATCGCCTTCCTGGGCATCTACGTGGCATCGGCGATCTTCATTGCGGGTTTCATGCGCGTGATCGGCAAGTTCGCATGGTGGCGCGCGGTGCTGACTGGCGTGGCCATCAATCTGGTGCTGTTCTGGATCTTCGAGATGCAGTTCCGCGTGCCGTTGCCCAAGGGACCGCTCGAAGCGGCCCTCGGATTCTGAAGGGGACCGGCATGGAAGAACTCAATGCGTTGATGGGCGGCTTTGCTGTGGCGATGTCATGGCACAACGTCGGACTGATGCTGGTGGGCATCCTGCTCGGCATCGTCGTGGGCGTGCTGCCCGGTCTGGGTGGCCCCAACGGCGTGGCGATCCTGCTGCCGCTGACGTTTTCGATGGAGCCGACGTCGGCCATCATCATGCTGTCGTGCATCTACTGGGGCGCGCTGTTCGGTGGCGCGATCACGTCGATCCTGTTCAACATTCCCGGCGAGGCGTGGTCCGTGGCCACCACGTTCGATGGCTACCCGCTCGCGCAGCAGGGTGAGGCGGGACGCGCGCTGACGTCGGCCTTCACCGGGTCGTTTCTCGGCGCGCTGGCCGGCGTGCTGCTGATCACGTTCCTGGCGCCGCTGGTGGCGAAGTTCGCGTTGCGCTTCGGGCCGCCGGAATTCTTCGCGGTGTACTTTCTGACGTTCTGCAGCTTCGTCGGCATGGGCAAGGAAGCCAAGGCCAAGATCGTGATCGCGATGTGCATCGGGTTCGCGCTGGCGGCGGTCGGCATGGATACGGTTTCCGGCACGCTGCGCATGACGTTCGGCTCCACCGAACTGCTGCGCGGGTTCGACTTCCTGGTGGCTGTTATCGGCCTGTTCGGCATCAGCGAAATCCTGATGACGATGGAGGAGGGCGTAGCCTTCCGTGGCAAGCGGGCCAGCATCGACCTCAAGGTGGTGCTGAAGACCTGGGCCGAACTGCCGCGTTACTGGATGACGCTGATCCGTTCGTCGATCATCGGTTGCTGGCTTGGCGTGACGCCGGGCGGCGCGACGGCCGCATCGTTCATGGGCTATGGCGTGGCCAAGCGTTTCTCGCGCAAGCGTGAGACGTTCGGGCGCGGCAACGTCGAAGGCGTGATCGCGCCGGAGTGCGCCGCGCACGCGGCCGGTACCAGCGCGTTGCTGCCAATGCTGGCGCTTGGCATTCCGGGGTCAGCCACGGCGGCGGTGCTGCTGGGTGGGCTGATGATCTGGGGGCTGCAGCCGGGGCCGTTGCTGTTCACCGAGCAGAAGACCTTCGTCTGGGGGCTGATCGCGAGTATGTACCTGGGCAATCTGGCGGGCCTGATCGTGGTGCTTTCCACGGTGCCGCTGTTCGCCGCCATCCTGCGCATTCCATTTGCGATCATCGCGCCGCTGATCCTTGTGGTCTGCGCGATCGGCGCGTTCACAGTGCATAACGCGATGTTCGACGTCTGGCTCATGCTGATCTTCGGCGTGATCGGGTATGTGCTCAAGAAGCTCGAGTATCCGCTGGCGCCGCTGGTGCTGGCATTGGTACTGGGCGATCGCGCGGAGGATGCATTCCGGCAGACCATGCTGATGTCGCAGGGCGAACTCAACGTGTTCTGGTCCAACGGGCTCGTCGGCACGATCATGGCGCTGGCGGTGGTGATCCTGGTCTGGCCGATGTTCGGCAGCCTGCTGGAGAAAACCCGGCGCCGCAAGGTCGTGTCGGCCCATCAGGGAGCGTCCGAATGAGCGATGACATTCAGCAGGAAGGGACGTTGCTGGTGACGCGCGAGGATGCCGTCGCCACCATCGTCCTGAACCGGCCCGCGAAGCTCAATGCCTTCACGCTCGATATGTGGCGGCAGCTTGGCGAGGCGTTCCGCGAGCTTTCCGCCGATGACACGGTGCGCTGCGTTGTCGTGCGTGGCGCGGGGGACCGCGCGTTTTCGCCGGGCAACGATATCGGCGAGTTCGCCACCACGCGTTCCAACAAGCAACAGGCCACGGCCTATGGTGCGGTCATGCATGGCACCGCGCAGGCGATGCAGGACTGCCCGCATCCGGTGGTGGCGCAGATCCACGGCATCTGCGTGGGAGGCGGGCTTGAGGTCGCAGCCATGGCCGATATCCGCATCTGTGGCCAGAGCAGCCGCTTTGGCGCGCCGATCAAGAATCTCGGGCTGGTGATGGCGCATGCGGAGATGGCGCCGCTGGTCCGGCTGATCGGCACGTCGCGCACGCTCGAACTGCTGTTCGAAGGGCGCATCGTCGATGCGGCCGAGGCGTACGCGATGGGGCTGGTCTCGCGCGTGGTGCCCGATGACCGCGTGGCCGACGAGGCGCGCGCCACGGCGCAGCGGATCGCTTCCGGCGCGCCGCTGGTGGCCCGTTGGCACAAGCGCTTCGCCCGGCAACTGGCCGAAGGCAAGCCGCTATCGGCCGCCGATCTCGACGCTGCGTTCGACTGTTTCGATACCGAGGATTTCCGCACTGGCTATCGCGCGTTCCTGGCCAAGGAGACGCCGAAGTTCAGCGGTCGCTAACCTGGGAGCAGACCGATGTCCGATTCCCCTGCAATCGCACCGGGTGCGTTGTCCGGCCTGCGTGTGTTGGAACTCGCGCAGATCATGGCCGGGCCCACCTGCGGCATGATGCTGGCCGATCTCGGCGCCGACGTGATCAAGATCGAGAAGATCGATGGTGGCGACGACGCGCGTGGCTATCGCGAGCCGACCATCAACGGCGTGTCGGCGCCGTTCCTGATGCTGAACCGCAACAAGCGCGGCATCGCCCTTGACCTGAAGACACCCGAAGGCCGCGAGGTGTTCCTGCGCATGGTGCGCAACGCCGACGTGGTGATTGAGAACTTCCGCAAGGGCACACTGGAGAAGCTCGGGCTTGGCTACGACACGCTGTCGCGCGAGAACCCGGGCCTGATTTATTGCGCGATCTCGGGCTATGGCCGCACCGGGCCGTTCGCCGACAAGGGCGGCTTCGATCTGATCGCGCAGGGTTACACGGGGCTCATGAGCATCACGGGCGAGGAGGGCGGGCCGCCGTTGCGCACCGGGAACTCCATCGCCGATATCAATGCGGGCATCCTGGCGGCGTTCGGCATTCTTGCCGCGTATCAGCATCGGCAGAAGACCGGGCGCGGGCAGATCGTGGAAACGTCGCTGATCGAGGCCGGCTTGCAGCAACTCTACTGGCACGCGGCGATCCATTTCGCCACGGGCGAGTCGCCGGGGCCGAGCGGGTCGGCGCACGTGCTGGCCACGCCATACCAGGCATTTCAGACGCAGGACGGCCATATCATCGTTGGCGGCGCGAACGAGAAGAACTGGGCGCGTATCGCGCAGGTGCTCGGACATCCGGAATGGGTCGAAGACCCACGTTTTCGGCGCAACGCCGACCGGATGCGTCATCGTGACACGTTGCTTCCGGAGATGGCCGGCATCCTGATGACGCGCCCGTCGGCTGACTGGCTGGCGGCATTCGATGCAGCGGGCGTCCCGGCCGGACCCGTGCATTCGATTGGCGAGGCACTGAACCATCCGCAGACGCTGGCGCGTGGCATGGTGGTACGGCAACAGCACGCGGAAGCCGGGCCCATCCGGACGCTGGGGCTGCCGATACAGCTATCGGAAACGCCGGCGCAGTACCATCGCCCGTCACCGAGGCTGGGCGAACATACGCGGACGTTGCTGGCGGAATGCGGCTATGGCGAGGCGGAGATCGAGGCGATGCTCGAAGCCGGCGTGGTCACGGAGACGGCCGCATCAGCGGCGACCGTGACCGAGATATAGGGCGAGTATCGGGCGCTTACCCGACGTAGAACAGGATGCTGATGAACTGGCACATGCTGCCGCCCAGCACGAACAGGTGCCAGATGCCGTGGAAGTGGCGCACCTTCTCGTCGAACAGGAAGAAGCCGATGCCGGCAGTGTAGATGGCGCCGCCGGCCACGAGCCAGTACAGGCCTACGGGCGGCAGGGCCGCCGCCAGCGGGCCGAATGCGATCAGCACGAGCCAGCCCATGACGACGTAGATGGCCAGCGAGAAGATGCGCGTGCGATGGCCGATCCAGAGTTCCTGAATGATGCCGGCCACGGCCAGCCCCCAGTTGACGCCGAACAGGGTCCAGCCCCAGGGGCCACGTAATGTGACCAATGCGAACGGGGTATAGCTGCCGGCGATCAGCAGGTAGATCGCGCAATAGTCGAGGCGGCGGAAGATGTCCTTCGCGGGGCCGCGAACGCTGTGGTAGACGGTGGAGATGGTGTAGAGCAGCACCAGCGTGGTGCCGTAGACGACGGAGCTGACGACCTTCCAGGCGTCGCTGTGGAGTGCCGATGAAGTCACTAGCACCGCCATGCCAGCCGCCGAGAGCACCGCTCCTGCCAGGTGGCTATATCCGTTGAACCGTTCGCCGCGATACATCCCCAATGCCTCCGTCTGCGCTGTGGACAAGTGGCCATTCTGTCACGGATCACCCGGCGTGCAGGCCGATCCGCGCAAACAACAGGGTCATGTACACTTGCCGGCTGGCGTCCGCACTGGGTTTGCCTGGCGTAGGCGTCACTCCCGAGAACCTGACACGACGAATATCCCATGAAGAAACTCTCCCTGATCCTCGCCGCCGTGGCGCTGGGCGCCGCAGGTATCGCGCAGGCTGAAACGCTGCCGTCCGGCGTGGTGATCGAGCATGTGACCAAGGGCACCGGCGCTTCGCCGAAAGCAACGGATACGGTCAAGGTCCACTACCGCGGCACGCTGACCGACGGCAAGGAGTTCGACAGCTCCTACAAGCGCGGCCAGCCGATCTCGTTCCCCCTGAACCGTGTGATCCCGTGCTGGACCGAGGGCGTGCAGAAGATGCAGGTCGGCGGCAAGGCCAAGCTGACTTGCCCGGCCTCCACGGCCTACGGCGAGCGCGGCGTGCCGGGCACGATCCCGCCGAACGCGACGCTGAACTTTGAAGTGGAGCTGCTGGGGATTGGCGGCTGACGATTGAAGGGGCCGGCGGATTCAGGGCCGGCTCTCGCTCCACCCCCGTTCCCTCGTGTATAGACCGGGAACGGGGCGCAAACCATAAAAACAAGAACATGCCGGTAGACTCGGTTCTTCTCATTGTCGCCCTCGGCGCCATCGTTGCCGGATTCGTGCAGGGCCTGTCGGGCTTCGCGTTTGGCATGGTTGCCATGTCGTTCTGGGCCTGGGGCGTCGAACCACGGCTGGCTTCGGCGATGTCGGTGTTCGGCGCGCTGACCGGCCAACTGCTTGCAGCCTTCACCGTGCGCCGCAAGTTCCATCTGGCCACCGTGCTGCCGTTCCTGCTTGGCGGCATCGTCGGCATTCCCATCGGGGTCAGCATCCTGCCCCGCCTCGACGTCCATCTGTTCAAGCTGTGCCTTGGCATCGTCCTGGTGATCTGGTGCCCGATCATGCTGTTCTCGAACCGCATTCCGCCGATCCGCCGTGGCGGCCGGCTGGCCGATGCCGTGGTCGGCGCCATCGGCGGCATCATGGGTGGCATTGGCGGGTTCACCGGCATTGCGCCAACGCTCTGGTGCACGCTGCGAGGCTTCGACAAGGACAAGCAGCGGGTGGTGATCCAGAACTTCAATCTCGGCGCATTGCTGGTGACGATGGCCGTGTATGTGGGCACCGGCATCATCACGAGCGACATGTTGCCGATGTTCGCCATCGTGGCTCCGGCCATGCTGATTCCCACATTGCTCGGCACGCGGGTCTACATTGGTATCAGCGACATCGCGTTCCGGCGCATCGTGCTGACGCTGCTGACCTGCTCGGGTATTGCCATGCTGGTCGCGGCAGTCCCGAAACTGTAAAAAAGCGCCGTATCAGGCTCTTTGTCGTGGGTGGATATCAGGGTTTATACTGACGTCCTTCTTTTGCCCGCAGCAAGTGATCGGCTTCACCATGAACAAGCGCTTCTATCTCTTCTGTGCCACCACGTGGGCCGCGGCTGCCGTGCTGATCCTGGGTCAGGGTTCCATGGCCACGGATGCGCTGAGTGGCGTGATCGCGCTGGCCGGCTTCGATCTGCTTCGTCCCTGAGTGCTTGGCGGCGACGCCCGCGCGCATCGCGTTAACACCATTGGTTCATGGCATTTTCGATGCCCGCGGCATAGGCTTGGTGATGGATTGTGCGTACTCAGCGCACGATGGTCTCAACCGTTCCCGCAGGAGAATCCCGATGAAGGCACTCACCATTGCAGTGGCAGTTGCAGTCTTTGTACCCGGGCTGGCGTTTGCGGCGGGACCGGCAAGTCCCTCTGATCGCTATGACTACGATATGCATACGACTAACAAGGACGGCTATGTGCCCGACCCGGCGCGCACGAGCAACAAGGATGGCTACACGCCAGACGCCGCCCGGGCCGGCGACAAGTTCGATCCCTACACACAGGGCGCGAACCAGAGCACGTCATCAGCGCTGACCGATAGCAAGAGCACCACCAAGAAGTCGAGCAAGTCTCACAAGAAGGCGCCTGCTGCACCGACGGCGGCGACCCAATGAGCGACGAGATCTGGTTGGAAACAAGGCCCCGCAAATGCGGGGCTTCTTTTTTTGGGGCCTTCGCAGGGTCCTGAGGGCAGCCTTGGTCCAATGCCCGCCGGCAGCCGCCGGACAGGGCGCCAGACGGCGGCGGTGATAAAAGCTTGCCCCCCCTGAAGCAGGGTGTGGCGCTTCTTTCATTGTGTTGTCAACATTGTTCGATTATTTTGCCGGGCTGGACACAGTCCATCGACAACTGCGCCGACGCTGTCGCGCACGCCAACAAAACGCCCGGGCGAATCGGGCAAGCAAGAAAAAGAATCAAAAGAATATTCACCCTGTCACCGAACAGGGAACGGGAGAAACGGGTTGAACACGCCAACAAGGTCGGCCGGGCAGCGCTTGCCCGGCATTTTGCGTTCTGCGCGACGAAATTTCTGCGGTACCAGCACGCTGCCCGGCTCATGTCCGTGGCAGGTGCCTGACATCATGCCGCCCCGCAACGGCGGCCCCGGCCGCACGCCCTCCTCTCCATGCCGGCGCCTTCTACGACGCCGTCATCGCCGACTGGATTGACATCCTTTTCGTAGTTTCAGTACCCCGGCAGTTCGCTTCAAGCGCCCCGGAGTCCTGTCCGAACTAGCGATACCCGCTTTGCTTCCACGAAAGCTCGTCTTGTGACGCGGCCAGCGATTCCGTTTGCAGCATTTCCACCTCATCCAAGAAGTACCAATGAAAAACACTCAACGGAAGCTGGCTGTACTCCCCTTGGCATGCCTTGCCGCCACGCTGGCAGCGTGCGGCGGCGATTCCTCGGAGCCGAGCGCGGCCGCAGCCACGCCCACCAGTACGCCGGCCGCGACGCCTGCCGGCAGCATGATTTATACCGGTGTTACCGACCCCACGAGCAGCATTGGCGTCAACGGTGATTTCTATCTCAATTCGGCCACGTCCACGCTGTTCGGCCCGAAGGCAAATGGCGCCTGGTCCGCAGGCGTATCGCTGATCGGGCCGGCAGGCACGCTGATCCGCTATGGGACGCGTGACCCGATTGCCAGCGACGGCAACGATGGTGACTTCTACCTGAACACCGCCTCCAGCACGCTGTTCGGACCGAAGGCGGCCGGAGCGTGGCCGATGCCCGGCAAATCGCTGATCGGTGCCACGGGGGCGGTCGGTGCTACTGGCGCCACGGGAGCAACCGGCGCTACCGGCGCTTCCGGTGCTACGGGTCTGCAGGGGATCCAGGGGGGCCAGGGAGTTACCGGCCCAACGGGTGTGACGGGTGCTACCGGCGCTACCGGCGCTTCCGGTGCCACCGGTCTGCAGGGGATCCAGGGCGTTACCGGCCCAACGGGTATGACGGGTGCAACCGGTGCCACCGGCGCTGGCGTGACAGGACCGCAGGGCATTCAGGGTATTCAGGGCCCCACCGGCCCTGCCGGTGCTGCAGGGCCGACTGGTGCCACGGGAGTGACTGGCGCCACGGGTGTGACCGGCGCAACGGGCGTGACAGGAGCGGCAGGCGCTACGGGAATGCAAGGCGTCCAAGGTGTGACGGGTCCCACTGGTGCTACTGGTGCAACGGGGGCGACAGGTATGATAGGTGTGACGGGCGCGACCGGTGCTACGGGGCCTGCGCTCTATACGGCGAATTTCGTAGTTAGCGCCCAGTCGGGCGCCGGCGCTGGCAATGGTGACTTCGTAATGACCGGGGCGGGATTAACCCCCCTGTCATTACAGCCCTATTTCGGCGTCATGGTGCCGATCGCCTGCAACACAGTAACCTTGTCGACGGCTGTGACCGGCAACGCGCCCTCGACACCCTATACGATCTCCGTCAACGAATTACTGACAGGCTCGGGTGCCAGTTTCGCTACGGGCCTTCAGTGTCAGGCCGGCAGCGGCTCGGGTACCTGCACTCAGACTATCGGCAGTATGGTTCAGGCAGGCAATGTGCTGCAGGTTCAGTTCTCCGGCAATGTCGTGTTGAACACGTGGGTCGGTGCCGTCTATGCCACGCTGACGTGCCAATGATCGAACGCGCCCGACTGAGGACCGCGTAGCTGCGGAGGGCTCGGAGCACGGTGATGCAAGCGCCACCGATGCTCCGAGTCATCCCGCTTCAACAATCGCTGCCACGCCAGCATGGAGAACCAAAGCCAATGCGAATCTGCCTGTCGATGATCGTCAAGAATGAGGCCGCCGTGATCGAGCGCTGTCTGCGCGCGGTGCGCCCGCACATTCACGCCTGGGCGATTTCGGATACGGGGTCGACGGACGGGACACAGGACATTATTCGCAATACGCTCGGTGACCTGCCGGGTGAACTGATCGAACGTCCATGGGTGGATTTCTCGACCAACCGCAATGAAGCGCTCGCGCTGGCGGCCAAGCACGGTGACTATGCGTTGCTGATCGATGCCGACGACACCATCGAGGCTTCGGACTTCGGCAAACTGACTGCCGACTGCTATGACCTGGTCGTCCAGTTTCGCTCGCTGACCTACAGCCAGCCACATCTGATCCGGCTGGGCCATGGGTTCTTCTATACGGGCGTGACCCACGAATACATCGACTGCAACCGTCCGTATCGTCGCGACACCTTGAAGAACGCGATCTATCGCATCGGCGACGACGGCGCGCGGCGCGTGAGCGGCAGAAAGTTCGTGGAAGACGCAGGGATATTGGAGAAGGCGCTCGCAGCCGATCCCGGCAATACGCGTTACCAGTTCTATCTCGCCCAGAGCTATCGTGATGGCGGCCTGGTGGACAAGGCCATTGCCGCCTATGCGAACCGCGCCACCATGGGCGGGTGGGATGAGGAAGTCTATTACTCGATGTTGCAGATGGCGGTGCTGAAGGAGGGCGGCGGAGCGTCGCCCGGGGACATCGTCGACGCCTACCTGGACGCCTACAACTATCGGCCGACACGGGCCGAAGCGCCTTGCGAGCTCGCGCGCTATTTCAGGCTGCGGCAGCGCCATGTCCTGGCCCGCGACTTCGCGCGTGTTGCCACCGGCATCGCCCAGCCCGATGACCGGCTCTTTATGGATCAGACCGTCTATGACTGGCGCGCGCGTGACGAGCTGTCGATCGCGCTGTACTGGTGCAATGAACGCGATGAAAGCGCGCGGCTCTGCCGGGAACTGCTTGCCGATCCGCGCCTGCCGCGCGAGCAGCACGATCGCGTGACGCGAAACCTCGCCTTTGCAATCGGCGATGTCCCGGGCTGAAGCTGCCGACGAAGCAGCGTCTATCGGGTGGAATCGCCGAGGCTGGCCTCGATCCGCGCGATCAGGTCTTCCATCCAGCGCCGCAGCAGCGTGTCCGACATGACCGTTGCCGTGCTTCGCGCAAGTACCCGGTACACCTTGCCGCGCGGGATTTTCGAGATGTGCGCCGGGTCGGGCCACGCCTTGTTGCCGGCCAACAGCAGCAGCGTCTCCAGGCCAATCAGGATCGGCCACAGGCAGGCCAGCCGCAACCGGATCGCCGTGCGCGGAATCGCGAACGTATAGGCCATCGCTTCGCGGAAATGCGCGAGCGAGACGTGTAGCAGTTCGTCCAGAATTGGCCGCGCGCGCAGCGCATTGGCCGGGTCCATCAGGTCGCGTGGCGTCATGCCATGTCGTTCCAGGACCTCGGTCGGCAGATAGCATCGGCCGATGCGCAGATCCTTGCCGCAATCACGCAGCACATTGACCATCTGCAATGCCTTGCCGAAGCGGACACCTCGGCGCAGCATCGCCTCCGGCGCTGCCGTCAGCGTGCCCGGCTGGTGGGCATAGGTCATCGTGGTCCAGAACTCCCCCACGCAACCGGCTACGAGATACGTGTAGCGATCGAGCTCGTCCATCGTCCGCAGCGCGGCAACCTGGCCCGAGCGCTCGTCGGGGAACGTGCGCAGGTCGAATTCCATGCCTTCGGTCAGCGTATCGACGATACCGCGAACGGCCGTGCGATCAGATGCATCGAGTTGGCTCAGCACGCCAAGCGCGGGGCCGATCGATTCCAGCAGTACCTTCTCGTCGGATTGGGTTTGCTGGCTGGCAACTTCCGCGCTCAGCCGTTGCGCGAGCGAACCGTCGTTCTGGGTGCCGTTGACGTGCTGCCGTAGCGCCAGCAGCAGGTCTAGTCGTTGCACGGGCGGAATCAGCGAGGTATCCGCGATGGTGTCCGCGGCGCGTGCCAGCAGATAGGCCAGGCCGACGGGGTCGCGCATGCCCTCGGGCAGGATGCGAAGCGTCAGGTAGAACGAACGGGAAACCCCCTTCAGCAGCGGGCCGAGCAGAAAGGCTCGGTTCGGATTTGGCATGGCATGGTGATCGCACGATGGGACGGCGCATTGTATCCGCCAAAGCTGACGAACTCGTCTGGCCTCAACTTGGCCCTGCCAAGCCTGCGCGTATTAAACCTAGTATCGAACCTCAATGAGGTGATGCATTCTCTCAAATGACAACACATCGGGCCGGATAACCGGTACTAAGGAGACAAGGCATGAACAATCTCAGTATCCAACGTCGCCAATTCCTGACGAGCCTGGTGGGAGCCGCCGCTGTAGGTAGCCTGCCGCGATGGGCTTACGCGCAAGCGGCATACCCGAATAAACCAGTGCGCGTGATTGTGCCCTTTGCAGCGGGGGGCACGACCGATGTGGTAGCTCGCCTCATCATGCAAAAGGTGGGGGAGCTGATGAAGGCCTCGTTTGTGATCGAGAACAAGGGGGGTGCCAACGGCATCATCGGTACGGGCGAGGTGGCCCGTGCTGCGGCGGATGGCTATACGCTGTTGTTCAACACCGCCGGCGCCCAAACGCTAAGCCCCGTGATCTACAAGGCCCCATATGAGGCAGCGTCCAGCTTTGCGCCGGTGGCGCGGGTGTGCGATGTTGGCTTTATCGTCATCGTGCGCAAGGATCTGCCGGTCAAGAACATGGCCGACTTGATCGCTTTGGCCCGGAAAGCGGACAAGCCGCTCGCGGCCTCGTCCGGCAGCAGCATGATCAACCTGATCACCGAGCAGTTCAAGCGCGTGGTCGATGCACCGAATGTCACCAACGTGCAATACAAAGGCACAAGCCTGCAAATGCAGGCCGTGGCTTCGGGGGAAGTCGATTTTTCGTTCGACTCCTTTGCCGCAGTGGAATTGATCAAGGCGGGTCGCGTCAAGGCGCTGGCGGTTATTCTGCCGCAGCGCGCCGGGTCTTTTCCAGACGTACCTACGTTCAAGGAACTGGGTATCAAGGACATGGAGTTCAATTCCTGGGCAGGGCTGCTGGCACCCAAAGGGACGCCCAAGGAGATCGTCACCGCGCTGGCGCAGAACGTCGAAAAAGCAAAACAGATGCCGGACGTGGTCGCCAAGCTCAAGCAGTATGACTATGTCATGGCCAACAGCACGCCGGAAGCGTTTGGCAAGGAGATCCAGGCGGAAACCGATCGCTGGAAGCAAGTGGTGAAGGAAACCAACTTCAAGATCGAAAGCTGATTCGGCATAGTCCTGAAGAAGCACTCCATCGGCGCGGTGTCCCGGGTGTCGGCGCGCCGATGCGGCGAATTCCTGATGATGGCGCTGCTTGTCAGGTATGCTGTTTCTCTTGCGCGTAGTTGGGATCAGTGTTTTCCCTTGGCTACAAGGCAGTGTCCTGCCTCAGGCGCAGATCCGTCCGAGTTCCCTGTGCGGTACATGCGTGGCGCGCACGCCACGCCCGAGGAATCCGCGCCTACCCGCAAAGCCAGGCCTGACGCGGCCGTCTGGCCAGCAAGGGGAAAGAACCGTCCACCTACGCAAAACTACTGCATCGAGGTCATTCCCATGTCATGGGTGCTTATGCATAATTTCCTGAATCTGGGCCTCAAGGATTGTATTGATGCGTGTGACGATTCGAACCACGACGATTCCCGGAGCTCCTGACCGAGCTGCACTTCATCGCGCGGCGGTCTACCTCAATACCGAGGAAGATGCCTCGCCGCTGATGGTCAGTGCGTGGAGTCAACGTGAACCCGAAGCATTTCTCGCCGCCCAGCGCTGGGCGCGCAACCATGCTTATCAGGTATCGAATCCCCGCAACGGCACGTATTACGGTGGACGCACCGCGCGTTGATTCCAGCGCCCGCATGACGCCGTGAAACGCCTGCTGCTGTGGTGTCTGGCGCTGATTGCGTCGGGGCAGGCTTGTGCCGACGCTGGCCTGCTCGAACGCATGGTCGGCGGATTTTCGCGCGACAGCCTCTGGAAGAACGTCCAGGAGCGCTGCCTGACGCCGGCGACTCCCACACACTCCGATTGCGTCATCGTTGATCGCCAGCGAGGCTTTGTCCTCTACAAGGACATGATTGGCGCCTCGCATTACCTTGTCATTCCCGTGCGGCCGGTCAGCGGCGTCGACGACGCGCGTGTCTGGTCCGATCGCGAGCACAATGCCTGGGCCTTTGGCTGGGCCGCGCGCGACACCGTGGGCAAGGCCATTGGCCGCGCGCTGCCGGACACCCTCCTGGGGCTGGCCATCAACGCGAGGGCGGCGCGCAGCCAGGATCAGCTTCACATTCATCTGGACTGCATCAGCGAAAGCGCGCGCGACTTCCTTGCCAGCGGCGCGTTCGACAGGCAGTGGCGCAGCCTGACGTTTCGCGGCAAGCCAGTGCGTGTCAGGCTGATTCCCTCGGACGATCCGGTTCTTGCGGTGGATCCGTTCGACGTGGTGCGCGAGGACCTCGGCGCCGACGGCAAGATCGCCGACCGGGGCGTATTCCTGGGCTATGTGCGTCCCTTGCAGGGACAGGCCGGCTTCGTCGTGGTCGATGAACCCGTCGACAAGGCGGGCGGCGCAAACGGCCATGCCAGCGATTTTCTGGATCGCGGCTGCAAGCTGGGCCGGGCGCAGCCAGGGCGGTAGCCGAAAAATTCTGCCTGCCAGAACGTAGCGGTGATGACCGTTGCACAAATGGCCGATATTCGCCGCTTTGTTTCCCCCGATCATTTCGTCTGACGTCTTACAAGGGACGTGCCCGCGTAGAATAGCCCGCGAGCCCCTCCAGCAAGAGACAAAAGTGAATACGACTTTCCAACAGGAAAGCACCGCCGCAGCCGCGGAGACAAACACGTCGCGAGGCATCGCCCTGCTGACGTTCGCATTCATCCTGAGTCAGTTCTATCGAAGCTGCCTCGCCGTTATCGCGCCCGAACTGCAGCATGACTTCGGACTGTCCCCGGCGGGATTCGGCGCGCTATCTTCCTGCTTCTTCCTCGCTTTCGCCGTCGCGCAGATCCCTGTAGGCATCGCTTTCGACCGCTACGGCGTAGGCCGCCCCACGGCCGTGCTGCTCGGTGTCGGCGCCGTGTCGGCAATCGGTTTCGTGGTCGCGCCCAATGCCGGCATGGCCATGCTGGTGCAGATGGGCCTTGGGCTGGCCTGCGCGCCGGTGTTCATGGGCCTGCTGCACTATGCGTCGGAACAGCTTTCGGAGCGACAGTACATGCGTGTGGGCAGCCGCTCGAATGCGCTGGGCATGATCGGGGCACTTTGCGCCACGGCCCCGCTTGGCTGGGCTTCGCAGCACGTCGGCTGGCGCCCCGCCATGGCACTCGCGGCGGTCTGCATGGTGGTCGCGTGCTACGGCGTATGGCGTTTTGTTCGCGATGACGGTCACGAGCAGGCGCGTCAGGCGCCCATGAGCGCGATGCTGGTCGAGAGCGGCAAGCTGCTCGGATACTGGCCGCTATGGACGCTGATTCCGCTATGCGTGGCGATGTCCGCCGGCACCGGTTTTCGTAATGCATGGAGCGGTCCGTATCTGGCCGACGTGTTCGGCCTCCAGGCCGGCACGCGCGGGATGGCGCTGATGCTGCTGAGCCTGGCCGGCTTTCTCACCGCGTTTGCGTTGCCCGTGCTTGTCCGGCGCAGTTCGCTCAAGGCGGCGATTGGCATATGGGGATGCCTGGCAACCGCCGGCGGTATCGCGCTGACGATCTGGCCCGATGCAGGGGTGGCCAGCGGCGTTGGCATGATGGCGCTGCTGTCCACGATCGGCATGCTTCATCCGCTGGTGATGGCGCAAGGGCGTGCGTTGATTCCCGCGCCTGCGCGTGGCCGGGGTCTCGGCCTGCTCAACACGTTCGTGTTCCTGGGCTCGGCGCTTACGTCGTGGGGATTCGGCCTGATTGCCAACGTCGGTCATCTGCGCGACTGGCCTGTCGCCCATACCTACTCGGCGATCTTTCTCTCCGCCGTGGTGGTGGTGGCGCTTTCACTGGTGCCGTACTACTTCAGCCCCATTTCGGCGCCTGCGCCGCGACGTTGACCGCGCCAGAGTCCTTGCGGGCGGCCCGTCATCCGGGTAGCGCCCGCAATTCGCACTTTCCCTGATTTTTCTCAAGTTCCTGTACTGACTGCCGTTAGCTTTTCCCATGTCCGTTCGAGCGCATACCCAGTTGCGCCGCAGGCAAAGCAGTGATCGGCCGCCACCGCGTGCGGTCAGTCAGCCGCCAACCAGTCAATCAGGTAGAAGAAGGCATGAAGAATCTTGGTATTGGTGTACGCCTTGGCATCGGCTTCGGCGTGGTCTTGCTGTTGTCCACATTCATGACGGTTCTGGGCGTGCTGCGTCTGGAAGATGTCGCGGGCCGCACGCACGCGATGATGCAGCAGCCGCTCGCCAAGGAGCGCATCGTCAGCGACTGGTATCGCCTGATGTACGCCAGCGTGCGCCGTACCACGGCCATCACGCGCAGCAGCGATCCCTCGCTTGGCCAGTTCTTCGCCGCAGAGACCAAGACCTCGGCCGAGACGATTGCCGCGATGCGCGACAAGATAAAGCCGATGCTGACGTCCGACGCGGAAAAGGCGTCCTTCGAGCGCATTCTGGTCGTACGCAATCCCTACAACGAGTCGCGCGACAAGATCGCCAAGCTCAAGCAGGACGGACAGGCCGAGGATGCCGTCAAGGTGCTGGAGAACGAGTTCGTGCCGGCCGGTGATGCCTACCTGGCTGAGATCCAGAAGCTGCTGGACATCCAGCGCACGTCCATCGACGCCACGGCCGAGGAGATCAACCGGATCTACGAGAGCGCGCGCAATGGGTTGATCGCGCTTGGCGTGATCGCATTGGCAATTGGTGTGGCATTCGCATGGTGGCTCACCATCGGCATCACGCGCCCGTTGCATCGTGCCGTTGGCTTTGCCCGGACCGTGGCTGCTGGCGACCTGACCGGCCGAATCGACGTGGACAGCCGCGACGAAACCGGCCAGCTCTTGGCGGCGCTGCGTGAGATGAACGAGAACATCCTTGGCATCGTCAAGGAAGTGCGCAAAGGCACCGAGGCGATTGCCACCGGCACGAGCCAGATTGCCGCCGGCAATACCGACCTTTCGCAACGGACGGAAGAGCAGGCGTCGTCGCTGCAGGAGACCGCGTCGAGCATGGAAGAACTGACCAGCATCGTGCGCCAGAACGCCGACAGCGCGAAGCAGGCCAGCGGCCTGGCGGTCAATGCCTCCGACGTGGCCACGCAGGGCGGCGAGGTAGTGGGCCAGGTGGTGCACACGATGGACGAGATCAATGCCGCCTCACGCAAGGTGGTCGAGATCATCTCGGTGATCGAAGGCATCGCGTTCCAGACCAACATCCTGGCGCTGAACGCGGCAGTTGAAGCCGCGCGCGCCGGGGAACAAGGCCGGGGATTTGCCGTGGTGGCGGGCGAGGTGCGCAGCCTCGCGCAGCGCAGCGCGACGGCGGCCAAGGAGATCAAGTCATTGATCGGAGATTCGGCCGATCGCGTCGAACGTGGTTCGCAACTGGTGGCGCAGGCTGGCCAGACGATGGAAGAGATCGTCAGCGCGGTGAAGCGCGTAACCGACATCATGGGCGAAATCAGCGCGGCGTCGGTCGAGCAGAGCGCCGGCATCGAGCAGGTCAATCAGGCCGTGACGCAGATGGACACCGTGACGCAGCAGAACGCGGCGCTGGTGGAACAGGCTGCGGCGGCCGCGGGCTCGCTCGAAGAGCAGGCCCAGCGGCTCAAGGAAGCGGTGGCGACGTTCCGCCTG
This sequence comes from Cupriavidus sp. SHE, assembly GCF_000812445.1. Lineage (NCBI taxonomy): Bacteria > Pseudomonadati > Pseudomonadota > Betaproteobacteria > Burkholderiales > Burkholderiaceae > Cupriavidus > Cupriavidus sp. SHE. Next base: position 48,046 of record NZ_JWMB01000036.1, read on the forward strand.
GCCGCCTGAAGTCCCTCGGCTGTCTCGGTATCTCGCTATTTGGTTCTGGGTGGCACGATCGTGCCACCCGATTCCGCTGCCTGCTGCGTGTGCCGCATCTGCGGCATCATGTTGCTGTTCAGGTGGAACATCACCCATAGCGATCCGGTCAGCGTGATCACGACCAGTGTCAGCGTGAACATCAGGGAAAGCATGTTCCAGCCGCCTTCCGACTTGGCGTTCATGTGCAGGAAGTAGATCATGTGCACCACGATTTGCACCGCGCCGATCAGCAGGATGGCGATGGCGGTGGTGGACGACTTTTCGAACACCTTGCCCATCACCAGCCAGAACGGCACCGCTGTCAGGAACACCGACAGCACGAAGCCCGTCAGATAGCCACCCAGCGTGGCGTGCGGCCCCACTTCCTCTTCGTGCTCATGGCCATGCCCGTGGCCGTCCATCGCGTGGTCTTGCGCGCTCATGGCAGCGACCCCATCAGGTAGACAAAGGTAAAGACGCCGATCCACACGACGTCGAGAAAGTGCCAGAACATCGACAGGCACATCAGCCTGCGCTTGTTCGCCGTGATCAGTCCGTGCCGCGCCACCTGCGTCATCAGGACGATCAGCCAGATGATGCCGAACGTCACGTGCAGCCCGTGCGTGCCCACCAGCGAAAAGAACGATGTCAGGAACGCGCTGCGTTGCGGGCCGGCTCCCTCATGGATCAAGTGCGCGAACTCGTAGAGTTCCACCGTGAGGAAGGCCGCGCCGAACACGCCGGTGATGGCCAGCCAGATCTGCGTGCTGGCGACGCGGTTCTGCTGCATCTGCAGCATGGCGAAGCCATACGTGATCGACGATATCAGCAGGAACGAGGTGTTCAGCGCCACCAGTGGCAGCTCGAACAGCTCGGCGCCGCTCGGTCCCCCCGCGTACTCGCGCCCCAGCACCCCGTAGGCAGCGAACAGGCACGCGAATATCAGGCAGTCGCTCATCAGGTAGAGCCAGAACCCGAGCAGCGTGCCGTTCTGAGGATGTACCTCCTCGGTCAGGTAGAACTGATAGCCGCCGGGGGGCGCTTGGTCCGCATCGGCCGTGCCGTGCGCGTGCAGGGGTAGGGTCGTATCAACCATGGCCGGCCATCAGTTGGGTGCGCGCCGCTTCAGTCCGGACCACCTGCTCTGCCGAAATGTAGTAGTCGCGCTTGTAGTTGAAGGTATGGATGATCGCTGTAATGATCGTGGCCGCGAACGACGCGATGACCAGCCACCAGATGTGCCAGATCAACGCGAAGCCGCATATCGTGGAGAGCCCGGCCAGTACGATGCCGGCCGCCGTGCCCTTCGGCATGTGGATCGGGATGAAGCCCTGCTCCGGTCGCTGGAAGCCGTTGTGTTTCATGTGCCACCAGGCATCGGTGTCGTGCACGACCGGCGTGAATGCGAAGTTGTACTGAGGCGGCGGCGACGAGGTCGACCACTCGAGCGTGCGGCCGCCCCAGGGGTCGCCGGTGGTGTCGCGAAGTTCCTCGCGGCGCATGAAGCTCACCACGAGCTGGATCAGGAAGCAGGCGATGCCGATGGCGATCAGCAGCGCGCCGAACGCGGCGATCTGGAACCAGATCTGCAGCGACGGATCGTCGAAATGGTTCATGCGGCGGGTCACGCCGAGCAGGCCGAGCCAGTACAGCGGCATGAACGCGAAGTAGAAGCCGACGAACCAGAACCAGAACGACGCCTTGCCCCACGATGACACCAGGCGATAGCCGAATGCCTTGGGGAACCAGTACGTGATGCCGGCCATCAGTCCGAACAGCACGCCGCCGATGATCACGTTATGGAAGTGGGCGATCAGGAACAGGCTGTTGTGCAGCGAGAAGTCCGCCGGAGGCACGGCCAGCAGCACGCCGGTCATGCCGCCGATCACGAACGTGACCATGAAGCCGACTGTCCACAGCATCGGTGGCTCGAAGCGGATCTTGCCGTGGTACATCGTGAACAGCCAGTTGAAGATCTTGGCGCCGGTCGGGATCGAGATGATCATCGTCGTGATCCCGAAGAACGAATTGACGCTGGCGCCGGAGCCCATCGTGAAGAAGTGGTGCAGCCAGACCAGGTAGGAGAGCACGGTGATCACCACCGTCGCATAGACCATCGACGCGTAGCCGAACAGGCGCTTGCGCGCGAACGTGGCCACCACTTCCGAGAACACGCCGAACACCGGCAATACCAGGATGTAGACCTCGGGGTGACCCCAGATCCAGATCAGGTTCACGTACATCATCGCGCTGCCGCCCTGGTCGGCTGTGAAGAAGTTCGTGCCGGCGTAGCGATCCAGCGCCAGCAGCGCCAGCGCGGCGGTCAGCACCGGGAAGGCGGCGATGATCAGCACGTTCGTGCACAGCGACGTCCACGTGAAGATCGGCATCCGCATCAGCGTCATGCCAGGGGCGCGCATCTTGACGATGGTGACCAGCAGGTTGATCCCTGATAACAGCGTCCCCACCCCTGCTATCTGTAGCGCCCATATGTAGTAATCCACGCCAACGTCGGGACTGTGGAGGATGCCCGACAGCGGAGGATAGGCCAGCCAGCCCGTGCGCGCGAATTCGCCCACGAACAGCGACATCATGACCAGAATCGCGCCGCCCGTGGTCATCCAGAAGCTGAAGTTGTTGAGGAACGGGAATGCCACGTCGCGCGCGCCGATCTGCAGCGGCATGACGAAGTTCATCAGCCCGGTGACCAGCGGCATGGCCACGAAGAAGATCATGATCACGCCGTGCGCGGTGAAGATCTGGTCGTAGTGGTGAGGCGGCAGGAACCCGGCGTTGTCGCCAAATGCTACGGCCTGCTGCATCCGCATCATGACCGCGTCGGCAAAGCCGCGCAGCAGCATCACGATGCCCAGCACGATGTACATGATGCCGATCTTCTTGTGGTCGATGCTGGTGAACCACTCTCGCCAGAGATAGCCCCACGCGCGGAAGTACGTCAGCAGCGCCACCAGTGCCAGTCCGCCTATCGCCACGGCGGCGAAGGTGGCGATCAGGATCGGCTCATGGTAGGGAATGGCCTCCCATGACAGTCGGCCGAAAATCAGGTTGGCGAGTTCGGAGCGCTCGGGCATGTTTGTCACCTGGGCCTGTGTTGGCCAAAATTGACCGATGAAGATTGGCGGGAACCGGAAAAATGGGGGCGAATCCCCGCTTCACCGCAGCAGTCGTCTACCGTCGTTGAGCACGACGTCCGGCGCAAACAGCGGCGAATCGACCGGTGTGTTGCTTGCCGTGCAGATTTCGCCGGACGGGTCGAACTTGCCGCGGCTGCGATCGAGCGCCATGGTGTCGGCCATGCAGGCGCCGCCATCCACGCAACGGTTCAGGATCTGGTCGTAGAGTTCGGGCGCCACGCTCGCATAGCGTTGCACCGGCTCACGTTCGCTGGGCTGGGCCAGCTTCAGGTAGGCGTCCTTCGACAGGGTGCTGCCCGATGACTTGGCCTGCGCGATCCAGCGATCGAAGTCCTCGCTCGACATGCCGTGGAACTTGAACCGCATATGCGAGAAGCCCGCGCCACTGTAGTTGGACGAGAAGCCGTCATAGATGCCGGGTTTGTTGATCACCGCATGGAGCTTGGTTTCCATGCCAGGCATGGCGTAGACCATGCCGGCCAGCGAAGGCACGAAGAAGGCGTTCATCACCGAGGTGGCGGTGATCCGGAAGGCGATCGGGCGATCGACCGGCGCGGCCAGTTCGTTCACCGTGGCAATGCCTTGTTCGGGATACAGGAACAGCCACTTCCAGTCCAGCGCCACGACTTCCACCGTGAGCGGCTTCACCTCGGTGGGAACGGGGCGGCCTTCGTCGAGCCGTGTCAGTGGCCGGTAGGGATCAAGCTGATGGGTGCTGACCCAGGTCACCGCGCCGAGCGCGATGATGATCAGCAGCGGTGCGGCCCAGATCGCCAGTTCGAGCACCGTGGAGTGGTCCCACTCCGGGTTGTATGGAGAATCGGGGGCGCTCTCGCGGTATCGCCACGCGAACAGCAACGTGAGGAAGATCACCGGGACGATGATCAGCAGCATCAGACATGTGGCGATGATGATCAGGTCACGCTGGCGCATGGCCATATCGCCGGATGGCGAAAGCAGCACAGCGTTGCACCCGGCCAGACTCGCCAATAGCGCGATTGCGGTACAACGCAAAAGCAACCTTCCCGTCACCCTGATGGGTGTCACTGCTGCATCGAAGCGTGGCATGGTCTCGGAAGTGGCGTCTGGTTAACGTCGCATTGGGGTGGCCCCAACGATCTTTCGATTTCCAGTTGCAGTTTAGGCGCTATTCTTGTGATTGCGGGACTTTAAGTGCAGTACGACATCCTCCTCTCGCACATCAAGGAGACTCCACGATGGCCAGTCTGTCCCACCAGCATCGCGCGTCGCCCACTGCACCTCCGGCACCCGGTCATCATGACGTGGCGCCAGCCGAGATCGCTACAGGCGTGGTGATCGGGCGCGCCTCCGAGTACTTCGACTTCTTCACGTACGGCATCGCCTCGGTGCTCGTCTTCCCATCGGTCTATTTCCCGTTTGCGAGCGAGCTGGCTGGTCTGCTCTACAGCTTCGCGATCTTCTCCTTCGCATTCGTCGGACGGCCGTTCGGGACGACGCTGTTCATGCGAATCCAGCGACGCTGGGGCCGCGGCATCAAGCTGACGGCCTCGCTGTTCCTGCTCGGCACCGCCACGGTGGGTATCGCGTTCCTGCCGTCATACGCGTCGATCGGCAGTTCGGCCATCTACCTGCTGGCGCTGTTCCGCTTCCTGCAGGGCATTGCCTTCGGCGGTTCGTGGGATGGCCTGCCGTCGCTGCTGGCGCTCAATGCGCCGGAAAACAAGCGCGGGTGGTACGCGATGGTGGGGCAGCTTGGCGCGCCGACTGGCTTCATCGTGGCGGGTGCGTTGTTCCTGTTCCTGCGCTCGAGCCTGACGCCGGAAGAGTTCATCGATTGGGGGTGGCGGTATCCGTTCTATGTGGCCTTCGCCATCAACGTGGTGGCGCTGTTCGCGCGGCTGCGCCTGGTGGTCACGCATGAATACACCCGACTGCTCGAGGAGGATGAACTCGAGCCGATCAGCACGCTGCAGATGGTCAATGCGCAGGGCTTCAACATCTTCCTCGGCGCCTTCGCGGCACTGGCCAGCTATGCGCTGTTCCACCTCGTCACCGTGTTTCCGCTGTCATGGGTGAGCCTGCACAAGACGCAGAACATCACAGACGTGCTCGCGGTCCAGATCGTGGGTGCGGTCATTGCGTTCATCGGCACGTTGATCTCCGGATGGCTTGCCGACCGCATCGGCCGGCGTACCACGTTGGCGACAATGGCCGTGTTGATTGGCATCTTTAGCCTGTTCAGTCCGTGGCTGCTCGATGGCGGCGCGACTGGCCAGAACCTGTTCATCCTGATCGGCTTCGGCCTGCTGGGTTTGTCGTACGGGCAGGCGGCCGGCGTGGTGACGTCGAACTTCGAGACCCGCTATCGCTATACGGGCGCCGCGCTGACGACCGATTTCGCGTGGCTGTTTGGCGCCGCATTTGCGCCACTGGTGGCGCTGGGACTGTCGTCGCTGTTCGGCCTGGTCGCGGTTAGTCTGTACCTGCTGTCAGGGGTGGTGGGAACGCTGGTGGCGCTGCGGATCAACCGTGCGCTGGGGACCCCCGACGATTGACCTCATCGAGCGCAAATGCCACGAACGCGCGCGCCGCGGCAGTGCGATAGGCGCCACGCCGTTGCAGTAGCGCGGCACGGCGCGGCGGCAGCGGCAGTTCCAGCTTGAGGACGCACAGATCCGGATGTCCGGCGGCAATGGCCGCCGGCAGCACCGTGGCGTGGCGTCCGCTGCGCACGGCGTCAAGCACGGCGCTGACCGAGTTGGCCTCGAACGTGATACGCGGCTCGATCCCTAGCGCCCCGAAGTAGCGGGCGATATAGCCCCGCGTGGCAAATTCCCGCGTCAGCATGGCCATGGATTGCGCCGCGAGCACGTCGGCGCGCAGTGCCGTGCGTCGGCGTGCCAGCGCGTGTGTGGCGCCGACCATGTAGGCCAGCGGTTCCTCCATCAACGGTGTGGCGTCCAGATCGGGCAGATGGATATCGTCGAAGGCGATGCCGATATCGACCTCGTCATCGGCCAGCAATGGTTCCACGCGCTCTTGCGGCATTTCGCGCAGACTCAGCGTGATATTCGGATACGCCGAGTTAAACGCCACGATCAGCGGCGCCACCAGATAGGGCGTGAACGTCGGCGTGATCGCCAGCCGGAGGTTGCCGCGCGTGAGTTCTCCCACGTCATGGATGGCGCGTCGCCCTGCTTCGAGGTCCTGCAGCGCGCGGCGCGCGTGCACGTAGTACGCCTCGCCGGCGTCAGTCAGTCGCACGGTGCGGCCGCTGCGATCGAACAGCGGCGCGCCGAGTGATTCCTCGAGCTGGCGGATCTGCTGCGACAGTGTCGGCTGCGAGACATGGAGTGCCTCGGCCGCTCGGGTGAAGTTGCCGGCGTCGGCGACGGCCAGGAAATAGCGAACGTGGCGCAGCAGCATGGTGGTAACTATTGGTGTTGCCAATGACGAGGATAATAAACCGGTCTTTGACCCAATAGCTGTTCGCCGCCATGCTGGAGCCATCCAGTGACGATGGGGGCGTCGGCGTGAAAGATCTGATCCAGGGCATTCTGAAGTTCCAGCGGGAAGAATTCCCGAAGCGGTCGGCGCTGTTCAAGCACCTGGCCACGCAGCAGAATCCCAAGACGTTGTTCATCGCGTGTTCGGACAGCCGCGTCGTGCCGGCGTTGCTGACACAATGCGAGCCCGGGGAGCTGTTCGTGATCCGCAACGCCGGCAATATCGTCCCGGCCTACGCGGTGCAGCCAGGCGGCGTGTCCGCCAGCGTCGAATACGCGGTGGCGGGGCTCAAGGTGCGCGACATCGTGATCTGTGGCCATTCCGATTGCGGGGCCATGACGGCCGTGGCCACCTGCCAATGCCTGGACCACATGCCCGCCGTCGAAGAGTGGCTCGAACATGCCAGCGGCGCCCGGCGGATCAGTCTGGCCCGTCCGCACGCATCGGACCGGGCACGGGTGGACGACATGGTGCGTGAGAACGTGATCGAGCAGCTTGACCACCTGCGGACGCATCCGTCGGTGGCGCAGGCGCTGGCCGAAGGGCGTGTCGACCTGCATGGCTGGGTCTATGACATCGAAACCGGTGAGATCGATGCCCTCGATGGGCGTACGGGGAAGTTCGTGCCGCTGCGGGAACAGCCTGATGTCACCGCCACGTTGGAGCGGGTTGCCTGACGCCAGGGATTGGCAGGTATCAGCGCGAGGGCGATTGCGCAGGCGCCGCGCGCAGCACGCCTGCGGCGATTTCGCGCATCAGCTCATCGACGGTCTCGAGCTCGGCCTCGCCCAGGCCGGCGGGCGCGCGGGCGGTGCCCCAGTCGCCATAGACCATGGCGATGCAGCGATTGCGGATTCTTACCGGTGCCAGCAGGATCGACCGCGCGTCGGGAATCGCATCGCGATACCACCGTGGCAGACGGCGCGCCACTTCGGCGTCCGTTGTGTCCTCCACCAGCAGCGGCTTGGACGCCAGCGCGGCAAAGTGGAACACATCGGGCACGAAGCCTTCCTCGAAGGACAGCGCGGACAGCCTTTCACGCATTCCCTCGCCGAAGCCCAGCCGCGCGTGAAAGTGCCGCGTCGAGGGGTTCAGCATCATCAGGAAACAGCGCGAGAAGTCCAGCGCGCGCATCGACGATTCCAGCACCATCGGCGCCAGTTGCGATACTGTCCGGCCCGCGCCTTCGCGCTGCACCTCGGCGATGCCTTGCCGCAGTCGCTCCAGGACGTTGTCCGGGCGCGCGCCGTGGGCAAGTGTTGTGGCATCCTGCGCCGGCGATTCGGATTCGACAATCGACGCATTGAGCACCTCGGCCTGGCGCACGGCCACGGAGACGTCGCTGGCGTCCAGGCCGAGCACCTTCGCGTGCGACAGCAGCAACGCCTCGACCGATGCCTGATTGCCGTCGCGCACCATCGTGGCCGCGGCCTGCGCGGAGACCTGCGCGATGGCGGCGAGCCAGTCGGAATGGGTTTCCAGTACGGTATCCGTGGACAGCGCGCGTGGCTTCATGGCGTGCGCGATCAGGCCCGGGAGTCGCCATTTGCGCGCGGCCGCCTCGGCGATCTCCACCATCGACACACCGAGCACTTCCTGGCAGGCCTCGTTCTCCGTCATCGGATGCGCGGCGCACATGGCCTCCACGCGTTCCCATTCTTCGGGGAAATAGAACACGACGAGCAGCCGGCTCATATGGTGCATCAGCGTGCAGACGACGGCTTCCTCGCCCTCGTTGATGCCGCGTGCCTGGCTCAGCGCCCGCGTGATCTCGCCGGCCACCAGCGCGCGTTGCAACGCGCGCGTGGCCTGCGGGCGATTTGGCGCCACGCCGTGGAAGTAGTCGAGCAGCTGGATGCCGAGCGTCAGGTGGCTGATCGCCTCCACGCCCAGCACCAGGATCGCGCGCGAGACGGTGGTCACCTCGCCGCCGAACGACCGGTACATGGCCGAGTTGGCGAGCCGGATCACCTTCTGCGACAGGCTGAAATCCGACAGCACGCTCGTGGCCATCTCGCCGACGGTGAGGTCGGCGTTGAGCGTCTTGAAGATGTTGTCGACACAGTACTGGAGCGTCGGGAAGTCTCCCTGCTGCGCCATCCGTGCCCACAGGGTCTCGAAGAAATCGGACTTGGACATCAGGACACCCGTGGCGCGAAGACTTCGCCCTCGCCGACCACGAACCTGCCGTCGATCACGGCGCTCTCGAAATCGGCGGCGGCGACGGCGCGTGCAAAGCGCCATCCCTGCACAAGGTTGCAGCCCTGCGCGGCCAACAGCTTGTTCTGGGCATCGGTTTCCACGCCCTCGGCAATCGCGACGAGACCAAGTTCGCGTGCCAGCGACAGCACGGCCGACACGATGGTCCGCGCGTGCGGTGAATCGACCATGTCGGCGACGAAGCTGCGGTCGACCTTGAGGGCCGACAGCGGAAAGCGGCGCAGGTACGACAGGCTCGAATAGCCGGTGCCGAAATCATCGACGGCGAAGCGGATGCCGAGCGCACGCAGCGAAAGGAGCAGTTCCTCGGCGGCCTTCGGATCGGTCATCAGCGCGCTTTCGGTGATTTCCAGCAGGAGACGGTCGGCGCCGATGCCCGATTCCTGGATCGCATTGCGGACACTGTCGAAGAAGCCCGGATGCAGGAACTGCACGGCTGACACGTTGACCGACATATGGCCGACATGGATACCCAGCGCATCCCAGGCGGCGAGCTGGGCGCAGGCGCAGCGCAGCGCCCAGGCGCCAAGATGCTTGATCAGACCGTTCTTCTCGGCGACGGGAATGAACACATCGGGCCGGATATCGCGGCCAGCGTGCTCCCAGCGCATCAGTGCTTCCACGGCGCAGACTTCACCGCTGCCAGGCCAGACGATCGGCTGGTAGTGCAGCAGGAATTCGCCGTTCTGCACCGCTTCGAACATGCTCTGCTCGATCTGAAACTGTTCGTCCAGGCGGCGGTCCAGTTCGGGCGAGTAGATGCAGTAACGGTTCTTGCCGAGCGCCTTCGCCTCGTACATCGCCAGATCCGCGCGGCGCAGCCATTGCGACTCCGATTGCGCCGAACCGTTCGAGAAGGCCAGGCCGATGCTGGTGGTGATGCGTACCTGGCAGCCGCCCAGCAGGAACGGCTGGCGGCAGACATGGATTACGCGCTCGAGGACGCGGATGGCGTCCGCCTCGGACTCCATGTCATCGAGCATCAGCACGAATTCATCGCCACCCAGCCGCGCCACGCTTTGGCGCGTGCGGACGGTGTCCTGCAGGCGCGTGCCCACTTCCTTGAGCAGCGCATCGCCAAACTCGTGGCCGAGCGAGTCGTTGACGTTCTTGAAGCCGTCCAGATCCATCAGGGCAACCGCGAACGGCTGGCCCGCACGGCGGCCGGACGTGTATTCCTCGATCCGCTTGCCGATGTAGGCGCGGTTGCCGACACCAGTCAACGGATCCAGGAAGGCACGCTCGGTCAGGTCTCGCTCCGACTCCACCCAATGCGTGATGTCTTGGCCGAACAGCAGCAGGCTCGGCGCATCGTCGGCATCGCGGTGGTAGCTCACGCGCAGGTCGAGCCAGTTGGGCCCGCCGATACCGCCGGCCACGCGCACGCGCTCGCGGCGCATGGCCTGGTCCTGCGCGCAGCACGTCAGCAACATGGCCACGCGTTCGCGGGACTCCAGCGCGATGATGTCGAGGATCGAGGTGCGCAGCAGGTATTCGCGCGGATAGACCAGCAGTTCGGCGGTGGCTTCGGTCGCTTCGAGAATGCGTCCCTGCATGTCCACGCGCATGGCCAGCGCGCCGGAAGCCTCCAGCAACGCCAGGGCCTCGCCGTAGGCAGGGCCGGCATCGGGCCGCCTGCGATCGGCAGGCTCCGGTGCCAGAGCAACATCGTATGCGAACGCGGTCATGTATCTTTCAGCCCTGAGCCCAATGGGCGCATGGCTGATATCGGTTGGTTTCTTGTGATCTGTAGGGTTGGATACCCGCGGCAACGCCAGTCCGTGGCTAACCCGTGCCCGGAACATGACCTCTGGTGCTGCCGCCGTCATACGAATGACATCGGCGATTCTAATACGAGCCGACATCGGGCTGAGTGTGACGCGGGAGGGGGCTGATGACAGTGGGCACGACTACAACACGCGCATCGCCAGTTGAAGGCCAGGCTTGTGTCGGGATTGACATAGTCGTGGGAAATCCGTGACACTCATTCCCATGTCCAGTTTCGCCATCCGCATCGCCGCGATTATTCGCACCATTCCGAGAATGGTGGGTTAGCGCGCGTCCGAAACAGACATCAATAACCCGCCCAACGAGGCGGGTTTTTTTATGGCCGCCTCCAGGGATTTCCAGAGATTTCCCCTCAAGAATGGAGTCGCCATGCCGTTAACCCATCCCCTTGCCGTGCCCCAAGCCGTTGCGCTGGGCCAGTCGTTCGATGCCGAGCCGTTTGAAGCGGCACACGACGCCTGGAGCGACGCCGACGATTACCTGAGGCGCATCCTGACCGCGCGCGTCTACGACGTGGCACGGGAGACCGCGCTGGAGGCGGCGCCGACCTTGTCCGCGCATCTCGGCCACCGCGTCTGGCTCAAGCGCGAGGATCACCAGCCCGTGTTTTCGTTCAAGGTGCGCGGTGCCTACAACAAGATGGCCAGCCTGCCGGCCGATGCGCTTGCCCGTGGCGTGATCACGGCCTCGGCCGGCAATCACGCGCAGGGCGTGGCGCTGGCCGCGGCCCGGCTTGGTGTGCGGGCGATCATCGTCGTGCCCCAATCCGCGCCGCAGGTGAAAGTGGACGCGGTGCGTGCCCACGGTGGCGGGATGGTGGAAGTCGTGTTGGCCGGCGAGTCCTATTCCGATGCCTTTGACCATGCGCTATCCCTGCAGCAACAACATGGACTGACGTTCATCCCGGCGTTCGACGATCCCGACGTCATCGCCGGGCAGGGTACCGTGGGCATGGAGATCCTGCGGCAGCATCGCGGTCCGCTTGATGCCGTGTTCGTGCCGATCGGCGGTGGCAGCCTGGCAGCCGGCGTGGCGGCATATGTCAAGGCGGTCCGGCCGGAAGTCCAGGTCATCGGCGTGCAAACGGAGGATTCCTGCGCCATGGCGCGTTCGCTGGCCGCTGGCGAGCGGGTCACGCTCGATACCGTGGGATTGTTCTCGGATGGCACAGCGGTCAAGCGCGTCGGAGAAGAGACGTTTCGGCTTTGCCAGAAGTACCTTGATGGCGTGCTGACGGTGGATACCGATGCGCTCTGCGCCGCGATCAAGGACATCTTCCAGGACACGCGCAGCCTGGTGGAGCCGGCCGGCGCGCTGGCCGTGGCGGGGCTCAAGCAGTATGCGGCGACGGCGGGTAACGCCTCGCTGGCGCTGGTCGCGATCACATCGGGCGCCAATATGAACTTTGACCGCTTGCGCATCGTGGCGGAGCGGGCGGAAGTGGTTGGCGCCGCGCGATGATGGAAGGGGGGCCGATGATCGCCCAGAAGTTGTCGTACAACTGCGGTGCTTTCGGGCAGAATCAGGGGTGGCACTCTTCCCAGCCACAAGACATTGGAGACATCGAGCATGACAAAGCAGGCAAAGGTCGCACTGGTCACGGGCGCGGCGCGCGGTATCGGCAAGGCAGTGGCGCAGGCAATGCTCGCGGATGGATATCAGGTCGTGCTGGCCGGGCGCACTGCCGAAACGTTGGAAGCCCTGGCCGCGCAAGCCACGGCTGCGGGCCAGACCGCGCTGGCCGTGCAGTGCGATGTGAGTGATGCCGCCTCGGTCGACGCTTTGTTCGGCAAGATCCGCGAACGCTTCGGCCGGCTCGATGTGCTGTTCAATAACGCAGGCATCAACGCGCCGGGCGTCAGCATCGACGAACTGTCAGTCGAGCAGTGGAAGGCGGTGGTCGACACCAACCTGACCGGCGCCTTCCTGTGCGCGCGCGGCGCGTTCGCGCTGATGAAATCGCAGGACCCGCGTGGCGGCCGCATCATCAACAACGGGTCGATCTCGGCCCACGCGCCACGGCCGAATACCGTGCCCTACACGGCCACCAAGCATGCGATTACCGGGCTGACCAAGAGCCTGTCGCTCGATGGCCGTCCCTGGGACATCGCCTGCGGTCAGATCGATATTGGCAACGCGGGTACCGACATGGCCAACCGCATGGCGCGTGGCGTGCCGCAGGCCAATGGCGAGATCCGCCCGGAGCCGTTGATGGATGTGGCCCACGTTGCCAGCTCGGTACTGCATATGGCCAATCTGCCGCTGGAAACCAATGTGCAGTTCATGACCGTCATGGCTACCAAGATGCCGTTCGTGGGACGGGGGTAATGCGCTGAGGCGGAATCAAGGCGGTCCCCTCTCGCTCGGCGGAGAGGGGCGGCTGTCAATGGGCGCTACCGTGCCGGCCGGCCATGAAAGCCGCCGCATCGGCTGCGGTCATGCCGCGGTTGTCGCGTGCTTCGGGGTCGGCGCCATGCGCCTTGAGCATTTCGACGATATCCGTGCGCTGGAACATCGCGGCGGTCATCAGCGCCGTGCGGCCATCAGGCGAGGCGCCTTCGACGTCGGCACCATGCTCGAGCAGGATTTCGACGATTTCGGTGTAGCCCTTGTAGGCGGCTCCGGCGATCGGCGTCTGACCCATCGCATTGCGGATGTCGGGCGAAGCGCCGACTTCCAGCAGCGTGCGCAGCGCGTTCGCATGGCCGTGGTAGGCCGCCAGCATGACGAGGGTGTCGCCTTTCTCATTACGCAGGTTCGGCGGCATGCCGCGTTCGATCAGCGCCGCGAGCGCCACGGCGTCGCCATTGCGCGCGAGGTCGAACACCTGGCCCAGCGCGGCGATCATGCGCGCTTCATCTTCCGCGGACATCGTGGCTTGAGGCTGTTCCATCATCATTTTCCTGTCTCGGACGGTTTGTTCGGGATTTTCTGAGTCGTTCCGCCCGTGCCTCTCCCAGGGGGCGGGAGAGGCACGGGTAGTGGGGACTTACTTGGCCTCGATCATCTCGATGGCAGCCGCGACACCCGCACCATAGGCGGGGTCAGCCGCCGTGCAATGCTTGATGTGGGTCTGCTGGATGTGTTTCGACACACCCTTGATCGAGCGGGCCGTGTTGTCGAACAGCGCCTGCTGCTGCGTCGGCGACATCAGGCGGAACAACGCGCCGACCTGCGAGAAGTAGTCGCCGTCCTCGCGATGGTTCCAGTGGTCGGCGGTGCCTTCCAGCGTCAGCGGCGGTTCGCGGAAGTCGGGTTGCTCGGCCCACTCGCCCTTCGTATTGGGCTCATAGGCGATGGCGGCCCCACGGTTGCCGTCGACGCGCATCGTGCCGTCGCGGTGATAGCTGTTGACGTACTTCGCGGCTTTCGGCGAGTTCACCGGAATCTGGTGATGATTCACGCCGACACGATAGCGCGCGGCGTCGCCGTACGAGAACAGACGGCCCTGCAGCATCTTGTCGGGCGAGAAACCGACGCCGGGGACGATCGTCGATGGCGCGAACGATGCCTGTTCGACTTCGGCGAAGAAGTTGTCCGGATTGCGGTTCAGTTCCAGCACGCCGACTTCGATCAGCGGGTAGTCCTTCTTCGGCCAGATCTTGGTCAGGTCGAACGGGTGGTAGGGGACCTTGCTGGCTTCGGCTTCCGGCATGATCTGCACGCAGAGCTTCCAGCGCGGGAAATCGCCACGTTCGATTGATTCGAACAGATCGCGCTGGTGATATTCGCGGTCCTGGCCCGTGATCTCCGCAGCTTCCTCGTCAGTCAGGTTCTGGATGCCCTGCTGGGTGACGAAGTGGAACTTCACCCAGAAGCGCTCCATGTTGGCGTTGATGAAGCTGTAGGCATGGCTGCCGAACCCGTGCATATGACGCCAGGTGCGCGGGATACCCCGGTCACTCATGACGATCGTGACCTGGTGCAGGGCTTCGGGCAGGCCGGTCCAGAAGTCCCAGTTGCTTTCGGCGCTACGCATGCCCGTACGCGGGTCGCGCTTCACGGCGTGGTTCAGGTCGGGGAACTTCAGGGGGTCGCGCAGGAAGAAAACCGGGGTGTTGTTGCCCACCAGGTCCCAGTTGCCTTCCTCGGTGTAGAACTTGATCGCAAAGCCGCGGATGTCGCGTTCCGCATCGGCCGCGCCGCGCTCGCCGGCCACCGACGAGAAGCGCAGGAACAGGTCGGTTTTCTTGCCAACCTGTGAGAACAGGTTCGCACGCGTGTACTTGGTGATGTCATGCGTGACCGTGAACGTGCCGTAAGCGCCGGCGCCCTTGGCATGCATGCGGCGTTCCGGAATCACTTCACGGTCGAAGTGGGCAAGCTTTTCGAGGAACCAGACATCCTGAAGCAGGGCGGGGCCACGCGGCCCGGCGGTCTGAACGTTCTGGTTATCGACAACGGGCGCGCCAAATGCGGTCGTGAGCTTATTCATAGTCATTCCTTGATGCAGTCGTGCGATCCGGAAGGGTCGCGTCTGGACATTTGTGGGACGGAATTGCCGCGGCTCGTGGCCGCGTCACCGAGTGCGCCGGGGAACTGACTCGCCGGCAGGAGTTGCAGTCAACTATCGCAGAAGGGGTAGTTCAAGTCATATCGTATTGATCAATGGCCGCGATAGTGCACAGACTTTTCGAGCGGGCCATTAAGTGGTTTACGTCTGGGAACGGCTCCGCTTTCTCGCATTTTTCGGATCAGGTCAAATTCTGTGCTCGGCATTGACAGGAAATTGACGTGTATCAGTCGATTCTTTGCAGTGTCTGGACGGCAGGCTGAATAGGCTGAAAGCAGGACAACTACGACCATGCCGCACCATGTGGATCGTCTACCGTTTTGGCCTTGCCGCCATTGCCTTGATCGCCCTGATTGCGCTGTTCGTGTGCCAGTACCGGCTATCGGCCAGGCTGGCGCGCCGCGAAGCGAAGCTCGATGGGCAGCAGGCGCATGAGGAACCCGGCGCCATTGAATCGTGAGGCGCTGGCCGGGCGCGGCCCGTTCAAATGCGACGCGTGCTCGACCTGAGTCCTCCCCGTGGCAGGTTTACCGTGCCTTTTCAGGCTGCGTTCCTATCCTTACAAGGTGAAAATCATGCGCAGGAGATGACATGCAAGCGAGGTTTGCGCGCGGCATCGCGCAGACGCCACTGACGGTGGCAGCCCGGGAATTTCCACTGGCGGAGGAGGCCGCCATGCCCGAGGTTGGCGACCTGGTGACCGTCTTCAGTCAGGATCTGGTCACGGAGTTCAGCATCCGGCTGAACGCCGCGGCGGGGCCGGATCTGTGGTACGGCGTGATCTACGCCATCAGCCGGGGCACCGAGATGCTCGTCGTCGCGGAGGGGCTCGAGCTTGACGATGTGGTTAGCGTCAGGCGGCAGGAAGTTGCGTCCGTCATCAAGGCTGACAGCCAGCATTGAGAATCGGCAGGCAGGTGTGGGACGGCGGCAGGCGTTGCCGCCGGGGGGCTGCTGCGGGTATGCTGCGCGTGCATTCGTATGCCAGAAACCGTAACGCCCGCCCCCAGCCAGCAAGTCGCCGTTCCCATGTCCTCGCCCCTCCCCGCACCTGCTACCACTCGCCAGTTCATCGCCGGACCTGCCGGTCAGATCGAAGTTCTCGTCGATACGCCTGCCGCTGCGCCGATCGGCGTTGCCGTGGTGGCGCATCCGCATCCGTCCCAGGGCGGTAACGCCGAACACAAGATTCCCCAACTGCTTGCGCGCATCCTGCAGGCGCATGGTTTCCTGGCGTTGCGGCCGAACTATCGCGGCGTTGGCCAGAGCGAAGGGGAGTACGACGAAGGGAACGGCGAAACGGAAGATGTGCTGGCCGTGATCCGGTACGCGCAATCAGCGAATGCGGGGCTGCCGCTGGCATTGGCTGGATTCTCGTTCGGCGCCTTCGTCCAGACGCGCGCAGCCGAGGTGCTCACCGCCGCAGGCGAGTCGATTGCGCACTTGATGCTGACGGGAATGCCCGCCGGCGCGTTGTCCGACACGTTGTCCTATGACACGCCGACGGTCCCCGCCCACGCACTGGTCGTGCACGGAGAGCGCGATGAGCGGGTACCGCTGGTGAATGTCTTCGACTGGGCGCGACCGCAGGAACTGCCGGTGGTCGTGGTGCCGGGCGCCGGACACTTCTTCACGGGGAAGCTGCCAGGCCTGCGCCGCGTGGTGGAGAGCTATCTGCGGCGGCCGGCCGAGTGACCGGCTGATCGGCAGCTATTGGGTCAGAACTCGTACATGATCGAAATATCGCCGGTCATGTTGGCCGAGTGAGATACGACCGGGCTGTTGCGCGCATCGCCGACGAGAGCCGCGATGCCGAAATCGGCCGTGGCGAACCAGTGCTTGCCGAAGAACCACATCGCGGATACCCCCCCGCCGTATGAGCGGATGCCGGCGCCGGCATGGTACTGGGGCAGTCCTGAACGCGCCGATTGCTCCGCCGTGACACCGTACCAGCGACTCATATAGGCCGAATCCGCGACCGTCATGGTCGGACCCGCGAACCAGGCGAACTTGTCCGAACTGCCCGGCAGCGGCATATACGCGCCGAGGTCGCCCAGCCAGCCGTTGGCACCCCCGAACTGGCGCCGCGCGTTCGCGCGAATCACAAGCGGAAACTCCTTCGAGACCACGTACTCCGCGAACAACTTCGATTCGACCGCCATCCCGATGTTGCCGAGTCCGGCCAGATGGTCGTGGTCGTGCTTCTCACGTCGGCCAAAGTCATAGGTCAGCGCAATACCGGCGCGCCAATGGTCGGAGTGGACGATGTTCCAGCCGAGGCCTTCGCCAGTGGACAGGAAGCCTTGGTCACGGTACCGGATGTCGATCGCGGGGCCCGCCAGCGGATAGTAGTTGCCGGTGCCGTCGTAATACGGGCTGATACGGGCTGCCATGCCCAGACGAACCGTCCAGTCGGGCGGGGGCCCCTCGAACAGCTTTTCCAGCGGCACGCCTACCGAGTACTGCCACTCGGCCAGCGGGGCCGGCGTCTGGGCGTGGGCTCGCGGCGCGGCCAGCAAGGCCACCAGCGCGAACATCGCCGTGGCGAGCCACAGTATCAGGGCGCGCGGGTACCGGCCATTTGCCACACCAGCCTGGTAATCCGAATTCGTCGACAAGTAATCACTCCGTTTCTTCTAGCGCTTCCCATGGGGGAAGGTGCGATGCAAAACCGGTGTAACGGCGCTGGCGGACGTGCGGATGACGCAAAGTCATCATTTTGCTGAAACCCGATGGCCATTGTGGCCGACGTGGCGGCCGGCGACCAGCCCTCCCCGGTCAGCCGTCAGTCGTCAGCAGTCAATTCCTGGCGCCGCGCTCGTCGTCCCATTGCCAGTCGCGCCGCATGATCAGGAACGTGAACGATGTGGACCAGCCTATCAGAATCAGGCCCACCAGCGGCTGTACGGCAGCCAGCAGACGCAGCTGGCCGATCGGGACGATGTCGCCGATGCTCTGTGTGGTGAAGGTTTCGAGGGAGAAGTAGATATACGCCGCGGGGCCGTGCTCTTGCATGCCCGTCAGGCGGCCGATGCCAAGCCACTCGGTGCCGAGCCAGTAACCGCCGCTGAAAATCACGGCTTCGATGCAATGCGTGAGGATGATCAGCAGGATCATCACGGCAATGTTGAGTTTGCCGCTAAGGCGCTTGGGGTGAATCGAGGAGATTAGCCGAAGTGCTTCATAGTGCAGGCCGACGCAGATAACGGTCAGGCCGGCCGTGAGTCCGACTGCAAGAAGGTAATTAATTGGCGTGTCTGGCATCGTTCGCCGGGAGTTCGCGAGTGATGGGCAGACTATATACGGCGGTTTGATGCTTGCGCCATGGTGCGCACAAATGCCAACGCGGCGTGAACGCATGGCAGAGTGCATTCACGCCGCGCTGGATTGCGCACTGATGGCTTTCTTCAACTTGCTGCGGGGGCGCAGTTATTAGTGTCGTGTGTCGGGCTCAGACAGGTAGTGTCTGGACCACGATCGCGGCGGCGGCGCCGGTGGCGGCTGTGACGGCCAGCCATCCACTCAGGATCAGGGCACTGTTCTTGAAGCTCATGATGGACTCCGGGGCAGCAACCGGAGCCGGCCAGAACAGTGGCCCTGATGCGACTCCGGTTACTTCTTTTCAACTACCGCCAGCATGGGGCGGGGCTCAGGCGTTTGCGCCTTCGGTGTACGGGTCGAACTTGCCGGTACGGGCACCGTCGTAGTACGGATCAACCTTGCGGGCCGGTTCGCTCGAGACACCGGTGCGATCCAGGCCGGCGACCATGCGGGCACCGTCGGTGTACGG
>NZ_JWMB01000037.1:0-175239 GCF_000812445.1 Cupriavidus sp. SHE
CTTGGAGCGCTTCTTGGAGCCTCCCATCAACATCACTACACCGCCTTCGGAAGCCGGTTAGAAGTTCCCTTCATCAACCGGCTATTCCGAATACCCCATTATTCATGGCGCGGACTACAATCCCATGCACAGTTCCGAACAGTTTTCATTGAACTGTTCAGTAGTTTTTGCTGACAGTTGCCGCTGCCGCCTCCTATGAGACTCCTACTAGACCCCTCCACCGGCGTACCGCTGACCGAACAGATCGTGCTGGGCGTGAAGGCCTGGATCAGCTCGCGGGAAGCGCTGCCTGGCGCGCGTCTGCCGTCGATCCGGCAAATGGCCGCCGAGCACGGCATCAGCCGTTTCCCGGTTATCGAGGCATACGACCGACTGGTCTCGCAGGGATTGGTCGATTCGCGGCAAGGCTCGGGCTTCTACGTCGCGGACAGCACGCTGGCCGGGCGCAGTGGGCGCGGCTGGTCCGACCCGAGTCTGGCGGAAGACCTGTCGCTCCATATCATCGACCAGTTCCACCACCCCAGTGGCACGCTGAAGCTGGCTGGCGGCTTCGTGCCCGAGGAATGGCGCGACGTGGAGGGCCTGACGCAGGCCATTCGTCACATCACGCGCCACGACATCGACAGCGTGATCCACTACGCCACGCCGCTGGGTCATCCGGAACTGCGCAAGCAGGTGCTGACGCGCGTGCGGCAGGTCGGCATCCAGGCCGAGTTGTCTCAGATCCTGATCACGACGGGCGCAAGCCAGGCGCTCGACCTCGTGGCACGCCACCTGCTCAAGCCCGGCGATACCGTGTTCGTGGAAGACCCCGGCTACTACAACCTGTTTGGCTTGCTGCGCATGCAGGGCGTGCAGCTCGTGGGCGTGCCGCACACGCCGAACGGGCCTGACCCCGAGGCCTGCGAGCGCCTGCTGCGTGATTACAAGCCGAAGCTGTTCTTCACGAACAGCGTGCTGCAGAACCCCACCGGCTCGACGCTGGCGCCACCGGTGGCATTCCGGCTGCTCGAACTGGCGCGCAAGCACAACTTCCGTTTTGTGGAAGACGACATCTTCTCGGACTTCCAGCTCAACTTCACCGACCGGCTGGCCACGCTCGACCAGCTCGAGCACGTGATCTACGTTGGCGGGTTTTCGAAGACGGTGTCGGCGGCGCTGCGCGTGGGCTACATCGTCGCAGACAAGGCGCTGGTCAAGGATCTGATCGACGTGAAGGTGCTGACGAGCGTGGCGGGCTCCCATTTCGCCGAAGCCGTCACCGCGACGATGCTGGAGCGCGGCAACTACCGCAAGTACGTGGAGCGGCTACGCGTACGCACGCGCGAAGTCACGGCCGATGTGGTCAAGCTTCTGGGTCAGTACAACTGGGACGTGTTCTGCGAGCCGGCAGGCGGCAATTTCCTGTGGGCGCGTCCGCGCGGCATCGAGGACTCGCGCGAACTCGTCACGCTGGCCGAAAACCACGGCGTGGCGCTGGCGCCGGGACACTTCTTTCGCCCCGGCGGCGAGACCACGGCGTGGGTGCGCATCAACTCGGCCTACGCGGGCGATCCCCGCGCACGCGCGTTCCTCGAGGACGCCGGCAGCCGCTGATCAGCCCTCGGCGTCGCCGCCGTGGTTGTGCAGCACCGCGTTGCGGCGCGAGTAAGCGAAGTAAATGATCAGGCCCAGCCCGATCCAGCACAGGAATGCGATCCAGGTCAGCGCCTGCAGATGGGCCATCAGGAACAGGCAGAAGCCAACGGCCAGCAGCGGCACCACGGGCACGCCCGGGCAGCGGAAGCCGCGCCGCAAATCTGGGCGCGTGCGGCGCAACACAAGGATCGCGATCGAGATCAGCGTGAACGCGGCCAGCGTGCCGATGTTGATCAGTTCGGCCAGTACGTTCAGCGGCACGAAGGCGGCGATCGCCGCGAACACGATGCCGACGGTCCACGTGGCCGTGTACGGCGTGGCATGAACCGGGTGCACCGTCGATAACGCTTCCGGCAGCAGCCCGTCGCGCGACATGGCGAAGATGATCCGCGTCTGCCCGTAGGTCATCACCAGAATCACAGTGGTCATGCCGAGGATGGCGCCCAGATCAACAAACCCGGCCACCCAGTTCTGCCCTGCGTATTGCAGCGCCAGCGACACCGGATGGTCGACGCCCTCGAACTTCATGTACGGCACGATGCCGGTCATGATGGCCGCCACGGTCACGTAAAGGATGGTGCATACCGCCAGCGAGCCGATAATGCCGATCGGCAGGTCACGGCGCGGGTTGCGCACCTCCTCGGCGGCCGACGTCACCGCATCGAACCCGATAAACGCGAAGAAGACGAGCGCGGCGGCGTTGAAGACGCCGGTCATGCCGAACGGCGCGAACGGCTGCCAATTGGCGGGCTTCACGTGCCAGACGCCGACGGCGATGAACAGCAGCACGACGCTGATCTTGATTGCCACCATCACGTTGTTGAGTCGCGCCGACTCCTTGACGCCGTATGAAACGATCCAGGTGATCGCCAGCATGATCAGGCAGGCGGGCAGGTTGAACAGCGTGTGTTCACCGGGCACAGCGCCCGGCGCGGCAGTCAGCGCGGTCGGCAGATGGATGCCGAACCCGGCGATCAGCGACTGGAAGTAGCCGGACCACCCCACTGACACCGCCGATGTGGCCAGCCCGTATTCGAGCAGCAGGTCCCAGCCGATCATCCACGCCACGATCTCGCCGAGCGTCGCGTAGCTATAGGTGTAGATCGAGCCCGATACGGGGATCGCGGACGCGAACTCCGCATAGCACAGCGCCGCGAAGCCGCAAGCCATGGCCGCGATCACGAACGACACCGTCAGCGCGGGGCCCGCGGTCAGCGCCCCGGTGCCAGTCAGCACGAAAATCCCGGTGCCGATGATGGCCCCGATACCCATCAGCACCAGATCCACCGCCCCCAGCACCTTTCGCAATCCGTCGTGCTCGCTGACTTCCAGCATGGCGTCGATGTTTTTGGTGCGAAAGAGACTCATGGCGCGGCTCCGGCAGAAAGTCCGTGTAAGGACTATAGGTTGTGCGGAATCCGCCGGCGGTCTGGGCTGCGCATCTTTTGAACGGCAGTGGCGCCAGCGAAAGGGCGGCATGATACTCGCAAAAGAAACTCGCAAAAGAAAAGGGCGCCCCCTCAGGGACGCCCGATCCAACCGACCATCGCCGTGCGCTGACGCCGTTACTTCGCCACCGGCATCGTGAACTCCGCACCCTTGGCGATGCTGTCCGGCCAGCGTTGCATCACGCTCTTGTAGCGTGTGTAGAAGCGCACACCTTCCTCGCCGTAGGCGTGGTGATCGCCGAACAGCGAGCGCTTCCAGCCACCGAACGAGTGCCACGCCATCGGCACCGGAATCGGCACGTTGATGCCGACCATGCCCACCTGGATCTGACGCGCGAAAGCGCGTGCGATGCCACCGTCGCTGGTGTAGCACGACACGCCATTGCCAAACTCGTGGCGATTGATCAGGTCCACTGCCTCGGCAAAGTCGTGCACGCGTACCACTGACAGCACCGGACCGAAGATCTCTTCCTTGTAGATCGTCATGTCCGGCTTGACGTTGTCGAACAGCGTGCCACCGACGAAGAAGCCGTTCTCGTGACCGTCCACCTTGTGGCCGCGGCCATCGGTCACCAGCTTCGCGCCTTCGGCCACGCCCTTGGCGATATAGCCCTCGACCTTCGCCTTGTGCGCGGCGGTCACCAGCGGACCCATTTCGGCGTCGTCCTCCATGCCGTTGCGGATCTTCAGCGTGGCCGCGCGCTCGGCCAGACGCGGCACCAGACGGTCGGCCACGTCGCCAACGGCCACGGCCACCGAGATCGCCATGCAGCGCTCACCGGCGGAACCGTACGCCGCGCCAACCAGCGCGTCCACGGCCTGATCGAGATCGGCGTCGGGCATCACCACCAGGTGGTTCTTCGCGCCGCCCAGCGCCTGCACGCGCTTTCCGTGCTTCGTGCCTTCCGTGTAGATGTACTCGGCGATCGGCGTGGAGCCAACGAACGACAGTGCCTGCACGTCCGGGTGCGCCAGCAGCGCGTCGACGGCGACCTTGTCACCCTGCACCACGTTGAACACGCCATCGGGCAGACCGGCCTGCTTGAGCAGGTCGGCGATCAGCAGGCTCGGCGACGGATCGCGCTCGGACGGCTTCAGCACGAACGTGTTGCCGCACGCCAGGGCCACCGGGAACATCCACATCGGCACCATGACCGGGAAGTTGAACGGCGTGATGCCGGCCACCACGCCCAGCGGCTGGCGCAGGTTCCAGTTGTCGATGCCACCGCCGATGTTGTCGGTGAAGTCGGTCTTGAGCAGGTTGGGGATGCCGCAGGCGAATTCCACCACCTCGATACCGCGCGTCACTTCACCCTTGGCATCGGAAAACACCTTGCCGTGCTCACGCGTGATCAGCGCGGCCAGATCGTCGTGATGGCGGTCGAGCAGTTCCTTGAACTTGAACAGGATACGGGCGCGACGCAGCGGCGGCATCTCCGCCCATGCCGGGGCCGCGGCCTTGGCGGCTGCGACTGCTGCCGCTACGTCATCGGCTGAGCCCATGGCCACGCGCGCGGCCACTTCGCCCGTGGCGGGGTTGAACACATCGGCAAAGCGGTCCGTGCCCGCACGGCGCACGGTCCCGCCAACGTAGTGATGGATTTCGGCGATCTGCCGGTTTTCTGCAATGTTCACTGCGGTCTTCCTCGTTGTCTCTGGCGCTCTGGGGCGGGTCTTACTTGATGCTATGCAAGGCTTGGCGCACGGTGTCGAACATCTGGTCGATCTCGGCCTCCGAAATGATCAGCGGCGGCGAGAACGCCAGGATATCGCCCGTGTAGCGTACCAGCAGACCCAGCTCCAGGCATTTCAGGAATGCCTCGTAGGCACGTGCGCCCGGCGCGCCGGGACGCGACTCCAGTTCCACGCCCGCCACCAGGCCAAGGTTGCGGACGTCCTTCACATACGGCGCGCCACGCAAGCCGTGGACGGCCGACTCGAACTTCGGCGACATCTCGGCCGCGCGTTCGAACAGCTTGTCGCGCTTGTAGAGGTCGAGCGTGGCGATACAGGCCGCCATCGCCAGCGGATGGCCCGAGTACGTGTAACCGTGCGGCAGCTCGATGCCGCCTTGCGGCGTGGCGTTGATCACCGCGTCATGCACTTCGCGGCGCACGGCCACGGCGCCCATCGGCACGGCGGCGTTGTTGATGGCCTTGGCCATGGTGATCAGGTCCGGCGTCACCTTCAGACGCTCGGCGCCGGTTGCGGCGCCCAGGCGGCCGAACGCGGTGATCACTTCGTCGAAGATCAGCAGGATGCCGTGCTTGCTGGTGATCTCGCGCAGTTTTTCCAGATAGCCAACCGGCGGAATCAGCACGCCGGCCGAACCGGCCATCGGCTCCACGATCACAGCGGCGATGTTCGAGGCGTCGTGCAGCGCGACCAGCCGCTCGAGTTCATCGGCCAGATGGGCGCCCCATTGCGGCTGGCCCTTCGAGTACGCGGCCTCTGCGATGTTCAGCGTGGCCGGCAGGTGATCGGTGCCGGGCATCACATTGGCCGACCACATCTTGCGGTTCGGCCCGATACCGCCAACGCCCATGCCGCCGAAGCCCACGCCGTGGTAGCCGCGCTCGCGGCCGATGATGCGCGTGCGCTGGCCTTCGCCACGGGCACGGTGATAGGCCAGCGCGATCTTCAGCGCGGTATCGACCGATTCGGAACCGGAGTTCGTGAAGAAGATGCGGTCCAGCCCCTGCGGCATCAGCGACGCCACCTTGGTCGCCGCTTCGAATTCGAGCGGGTGGCCCATCTGGAACGGCGGCGCGTAGTCGAGCGTGGCGGCCTGTTGCGCGATCGCCTCGACGATTTCCTTGCGGGCGTGGCCCGCGGCCACGCACCAGAGGCCGGCGCAACCGTCCAGGATCTGGCGACCGTCATGGGTCGTGTAGTACATGCCGCTGGCCGATACCAGCAGGCGCGGCGCGGACTTGTACTGGCGATTGGCCGTAAAGGGCATCCACAGGGATTCGAGATCGGGGATCACGGTCTTGGCGGCGTCCATACATTCTCCTGATGGCGGTGTGAGGCGTTGTGGGGCGGAGCCGGGCTCATTTCGGGAGTTCGGCCACGGTTTCGGGCAACTCTACCGGCGAGGTCTGGCATCAAGAATATACGGTCGCGAGATCGACGCCGTACCGTACAGTTTAGGAAGCCCAAACCGTACAGGTACATCACATCACACGACACGAGCAAAAGACCCCGTACTGGCACTGGAATAAGGACTCACGCTGCAACGCATCAATCCGTCGTACCCGCTACACTGTACAGATTTCGTTCTCTTGCGGGCGTCGAATGCTCAACCTGAACCTTGTTCGCAGCCGCCGAGGCGGCGAGACGCTGACCGAACAGATCGTCGCCGGCATCGCGGCGCTCGTGGACAGCCGGGCCCTGCGGGCCGGCGCGTTGCTCCCGTCGGTGCGTCGCTTCGCCCAGCAGCACGATGTCAGCACCTTCACCGTCGCCGAAGCCTATGGCCGGCTGACAGCGCTCGGGTATCTCGCGGCCCGCCCCGGCTCCGGCTACACGGTGGCACACCGGCACGCCCCAGCCGGCCATGCGCGCGCGCCGCACTGGGAAGCCCCGGGACTCAACGCGGCCTGGCTGCTTTCCGACGTATTCGCCGACCACTCCGTGCCGATCAAGGCGGGGGCTGGCTGGCTGCCCGGCGATTGGCTCAACGAGGAAGGCTTGCATCAGGCCATGCGCAGCGCGGCGCGCGTGCCGGCCGCGCAGGTGTCTGGATACGGCCATCCCTATGGCTTTGGCGCGCTGCGCGAGCATATCGCCGCGCACCTGAGTCAGTACGGCATTCCGGCGCAATCGCAACAGGTGGTGTTGACCCAGGGCGCCACGCAGGCGCTGGATCTGGTCGTGCGCACACTGCTGCGCCCCGGCGACACGGTACTGGTGGAGTCGCCGTGCTACTGCAATCTGCTGCAGATCCTTCGGCTGGCGGGCCTGCGCGCGATCGGCGTGCCGCGCACGGCTGCGGGCCTCGACACGGACGCGCTCGAAGACGCCATTCGCCAGCACTCGCCGCGTGCGTTGTTCATCAACACGGTGCTGCAGAACCCCACCGGTGCGAGCCTGACCAGCATGAACGCGTTCCGCGTGTTGCAGATCGCGGAGCAGCACCGGCTACTGGTGGTGGAAGACGACATCTATCGCGAACTGGCGCCGGCCGGGTCGCCGATGCTCGCGGCGATGGACGGGCTCTCGCAGGTGGTCTATGTGAACGGTTTCTCGAAGACGATCGCGCCGTCGCTGCGCGTCGGCTATCTGGCCGCAAGCCCGGATCTGGCCAAGGCCTTCGCACGCACGAAGATGGCCGTGGGACTGACGTCCTCGGAAGTGACCGAGCGGCTCGTGTATTCGGTCCTGACCAGCGGGCACTATGGCCGGCACGTGGCGGCGCTCGCCGAGCGGCTACGCGCCCAGCAGGATCTGGTGACCGAGAAGATGGACGCGCACGGCCTGGAGGTCCTGCTGCGCCCCGAAGGCGGGATGTTCGCGTGGGCACGCATGCGAGAAGCCGACGGGCCCGCGCCGTCGGGCAACCGGCTGGCCACGCTTGCGCTGGAACACGGCATCTGGCTGGCGCCAGGCGCCTACTTCGAGCCCGGCGAAGCCGATTCGCCCTGGATTCGCTTCAATGTGGCGACCAGCGACGCACCGCAGCTGTGGGACTTCTTCGATGCGGTACGCACCGATCAGGGCGCGTTGGCGCGCGCCGCCTGATCAGCCGGCCGTTAGAATCAGAAGCGATAGCGCACGTACCCGGTGTACAGATTGGTGCCCGGGTTCGGTTCCTTGATGCCGGCGTTCGAGATGTGCTGGAAGCGCATGCCCACTTCGGTCGCGGCATTCTTGCCGAACCCCACACCCAAGCCGACCATGTCGCCAAACTGGAAGGCTGTGCTGAAATTGTGCTGGTCTGACGTCGACGTGTGCGTCAGCAGGCGCAAGCCCACGCCGGCCTCCAGGAACGGCACGAAGTAGCCGCCGCGCTTTTCCACACGCAGGATCGGCGTCAGGCCGAACTCCATCAGGTTCTGGCGATTGGTGCCGCTGCGCGCGTCCCAGTAGCCCATATTGGCTTCCGCCTGCAGCCTGAACAGCCATCCATCGGGATTGCCGTACTGGATTGGCGTGTTGAAGTTGACCGCGATTTCGTACTTGTTGATGCCATGGTCGGTATCGCGCGCGAACGCGGCCTGCACGGCCGGGTGCGCCCAACCGACCAGTTCCTCGGCGCTGGCCGCCGAACTGGCGCCCGCCACCAGTGCGGCAATGGCCAGAAGGCGTACGGAGGGTAGCTTGCGGGAGAGATTAGCGGGGGGCATGTGATGTTCTTGTTGTTCTGTCTTCTTGTTCATGGACATGGAAGAGAGATTGGCTCGGCAACGGACATCGAAGGGAACTGCATAGGCAGCCATGCCGGCTGAAGCACTCTACCGCTCAGATGGCGGTCAAGCCCAGAGTCGCTCCACCAACCAGCTCGCGGCGACACAAATTCCGAGCCAGACGGCAAGACAGCTTGCAATAAATCGGTACGTCATTGTGAAAACTAACAGCAGTAAAGGGGTCTTGGAATGAATTTTTGCTGCGCATTATACATCCATCCATGAATGTATGTTTGCGCAGGTTGTCGCGCATGTTGACACGACAACATCCGACTCATCAAAGAACCATCTGGCCGCCATCATGCCAGCGTAGGACATATGCTGCACAACAGCGGTTAAACATGAATATCAAAAAAATTGGAGATAGTGCGAGGCGGGATATGGTGGGGCCTACGCGGGCGCGATCGGCGCGAATCACACGCCGATGCCAATAATCCCTCTCCCGGCTGACTGCGGGAGAAGGATAAACATCGCGGAATCAACAGGTTGCCGCGCTCAGGCGCGCAGGAACGGGAGCACTTCCGCCAGCAGTTGCTCCGGGATTTCCTCGGCGATGTAGTGCCCGCATGGCAGTGCATGACCGGTCACACGACGGGCGACCTTGCGCCATTCTTCAAGTGGCTGAAAACACTTTCCGACAGCCCCGTCGGATCCCCACAACGCCAGCATCTCGCATTCGATCATGCGGCCAGCCTCGATATCGGCGCGGTCGTGATCGAGATCGATGCCAGCGCTGGCTCGATAGTCCTCGCACAGTCCATGCGCCGCGCCCGGCTGGCGCAGCCCACGCAGGTATTCGGCCAGCGCCTCGTCGGTGAACGGCGCCAGGCCGGCGCTGCGGCTACCCATGGTCTGGCGCAGGTAAAGCTCAGGGTCGGCCTCGATCAACGTCTCCGGGAACGGCGCGGGACGGATCAGGAAAAACCAGTGATAGTAGGCCCGGGCAAACGCCTCGTTGGTCTGCGCGTACATCGCCAGCGTCGGGGCGATATCGAGCGTCACGACCTTCTCCACGGCCTGCGGATGATCGACGGCCAGCCGGTGCGCCACGCGCGCGCCGCGGTCGTGAGCGAGCACGCGGAAACGCTCGAAGCCGAGTGCCCGCATCACCGCCATCTGATCGGCCGCCATCGTACGCTTGCTGTAGTTGCTGTGGTCCGGCAGACCCGCTGGCTTGTCGCTATCGCCGTAGCCACGCAGGTCGGTGGCCACCACCGTGAAATGCCGGGCCAGTTCACCGGCCACCTTGTGCCAGATCACATGCGTCTGCGGATGGCCGTGCAACAGCAGCAGCGGCGGACCGTCTCCGCCGACCACCGCGTGGATCGCCACGCCGTCGTGATCGATGCGGTGGGTCGTGAATCCTTCGAACATCGTGTCTCCTCCGTCAGCCAGCCATACGGCCGAGCCGTGCCATGGTAGTCGCGGCCACGTCGCGTAGCCAGGGGTTGTCCGCGTGGTGCCGGCTTGCGAATGCCGCAATCGCATCGGCGTGCGTCAACGACATGCCGATGACATCGAGGCCGAGCCGGAACATGTCGAGGTGGCGCGGAGAGAGCGAGAACGCCTTGGTGAATTCGCCGGCACGGACCGTCATGGTCGACAGGTCGATACGGATCGACGCCGGCGCCACGGGGTCACTCACGGCCGCCATGATCTGGTCGACATCCGCCTGCGGCAGCGCCACCAGCAACAACCGGTTGTTCATCGCGTTCGAGTAGAAGATCTCGCCGAAGCTCGGCGCGATGACCGCGCGGATGCCATATTGCTGCAGCCCCCAGACCGCATGCTCGCGGCTCGAACCGCAGCCGAAGTTCGGCCCGGCGACCAGCACGCGCGTGTCGCGCCACGCCGGCTGGTTCAGCACGAAGTCCGCGCGCGGGGCGCCGTTAGCGTCGAAACGCATGTCGTGAAGCAGCCCGCGGTCGAGCCCCGCCTTGTCGATGCCACGCAGGAATTGCTTCGGCATGATCTGGTCGGTATCCAGGTTCGGCAGCGGTAGTGGCGCGCCGACACCTTCGATCGTCGTGATGTCATTCATGTTGGATCTCCAGTTCCCGCACGTCGGTGATGCAGCCAGTAACGGCTGCGGCAGCTGCCATGGCCGGGCTCATCAGATGCGTGCGTCCGGCACGGCCCTGGCGGCCCTCGAAGTTTCGGTTGGTGGTCGACGCGCAGCGCTCGCCCGGCGCCAACACGTCGTCGTTCATCGCAAGGCACATCGAACAGCCGGGCTTGCGCCATTCGAATCCAGCATCGATCAGCAAGGCGGCGATGCCCTCGGCTTCAGCCTGATCGCGCACGGCGCCGGAGCCCGGCACCACCATTGCACGCACACCCGGCGCCACCCTGCGGCCGCGTACCACGGCGGCCACCTGGCGCAAGTCTTCGATGCGGCCGTTCGTGCAGGAGCCGATAAACACCCGTTGCACGGGCAGCCCCTGCAGCGAGGCTCCGGGCGTCACGCCGATGTATTCAAGCGCGCGCTCGGCAGAGACGCGGGCAATGCTGTCCCCGGCATCGCCCGGCTGCGGCACCGGGGCGCTCACAGGAATTGCCTGATCCGGGCTCGTGCCCCAAGTGACAAACGGCTCGACCGCGGCGGCATCGAATGCCAGTTCGAGATCGAAGCCGGCATCGGCATCTGACCGCAGCCCGGCCCATGCCCGGAGCGCGGTTTCGGCCATGTCGGCGTCGATGTCTGGCGCCCGGCGCAGGACATAGTCGATCGACGTGGCATCGGGCGCGATCAGTGCCCCGCGCGCGCCCGCCTCCACGGTCATGTTGCACAGGGTCATGCGCGCTTCCATCGACAACGCGCGGATCGTGCTGCCCGTGAACTCCACCACGTAGCCACGCGCGCCCTGCGCGCTGATGCGCGCGATGATGTGGAGGATCAGGTCTTTCGATGTCGTGCCCGATGGCAGCAGACCATCGACGCGGATACGCATGTCGCGCGCGAGCCGGTAGACCAGCGTCTGCGTAGCCAGCACGTGCTCCACCTCGGAGGTGCCGATACCGAAGCCCAGCGCGCCGAATGCGCCGTAGGTGGTGGTATGGCTGTCGCCGCAAAGCACGACCATGCCGGGCCGGATCATGCCGTGCTCGGGCGCGATGACATGCTCGATGCCCTGCAGTGGATCGTTGGTATCGAACAGCGGAATGCCGTGCAGGTCGCAATTACGTTTCAGGTTGCGGGCCTGCAGCGCCGAGGCGGGATCCTGGATCACGCGCGGGGATTCCGCGTGAGTCGGGATGATGTGATCGACCACGGCCAGGTTCTGGCCCGGCGCCGCCAGCTTGCGGCCCTGCTCGGCGAGCCCGGCGAACGCCTGCGGACTCGTGTACTCGTTCATGATGTGGAGATCCGCGTACAGCAGCACGTTGTCCGCATCGAGCGTGACGACCGTGTGCGAGTCCACGAGCTTCTGATATAGCGTGCGACCGGTCATGGCATTGGCTGGGTGAATGCAATTCGAATGAATGAATGCACGCAGTCTAATCGCGGAATCCATCGCTATAATTTCGCCAAATTACTTACATTCGTGCCTTTAATTCACGAATGCATCACCAATAACCGGCCGCCATGGATGCCTTCTCCGATCTCGCGTTCTTCGTGTTGCTGGTCAAGCGCGGCAGTCTTGCCGGCGCGGCGCAGCAGCTTGGCGTCACGCCGTCGGCGGCCAGCAAGCGGCTGGCGGCGCTCGAGGCACGCCTTGGGGTGCGGCTGCTGAATCGCACCACGCGGCGACTGTCGGTCACGCCGGAGGGCGAGGCATATCTGGCCCAGGGGGGAAGAATCCTGGCCGAGCTCGACGAACTGGAGCAGGGCTTGCGGGGCAGCCGCGTGGCGCCGCGCGGCCTGCTACGGGTCAATGGCACGCTCGGGTTCGGACGCCGCCATCTGGCACCCGCCATCGGTGATTTTCTCGTGGCCTGTCCCGATATCGAAGTGCAGCTTCAGTTGACTGACCGCGCGCTGAATCTGGCCGAGGAAGGCTACGACGTCGGCATCCTGGTGGGCGACCTGCCCGACGCCCGCCTCAACGCCCGACGGCTCGCGCTCAATAGCCGGCTCCTGTGCGCATCCCCCACCTACCTCGCCCGCCACGGCGAACCCGCCTCGCCACGCGCGCTGACGCAGCATCGCTGCATCGTGATCCGCGAGAGCGAGGCCGCATACGGCACCTGGCACCTCCAGCACCAGCAATCCACCGCACGGCAGGAGACGGTCAAGGTACGCGGCATGGCGGCGACCAACGATGGCGAGGTGGCCGTCAACTGGGCGCTGCAGGGCCACGGCATCGTGCTGAGATCCGAATGGGAGGTCGCGCCGCTGCTGCGCTCGGGACGGCTGCGGCAAGTGTTGCCGGAATGGTCCGCGCAGGCCGCCGACATCCATGCGGTGTTTCTGTCACGTGACAAGCTCTCGGCACGCGTACGTGCTTTCGTCGACTTCCTCGCGGAGCGCTTCGGTCACTACGACCCCGCCGCGCCATATCACGGCTGGTAGCTCACGGCTGGTAGCCGACTGCAGCCGGGCAGCCATGTCGACGGCAGGGATGAAGGCCCTGTCGACCGCCCATGCTGCTACCCTTCGCGCATACTTCAAACCCGATCCAACCCATCCGGACTGCACCGCCATGCACACGCAAAACCTCTCCGCGTGGACCCACTCCCACGTGTTCGACGCAGGCAACCAGGCGGCCGAACGCGGCACGCGGCTAGTCATGTGGATCACGCTGGCGATGATGATCGTCGAAATCGCCGCGGGTCTCGTCTTCAATTCGATGGCACTGCTGGCCGATGGCTGGCACATGAGCTCGCACGCGCTGGCCATCGGCCTGTCCGCGTTCGCCTATGCGGCGGCCCGCCGACTGTCGCAAGACGGCCGATTCTCTTTCGGGACCTGGAAGATCGAAGTTCTCGCCGCATTCGCCAGCGCCATCTTCCTGCTTGGCGTCGCTGGCCTGATGGTGTTTGGCTCGGTCGAGCGGCTGTTCACCCCCCAGCCGATTCACTATCAGGAGGCGATGGCGATCACCGTGATCGGCCTGATCGTCAACCTGGCCTGTGCGTTGATCCTCGGCGGCGCACACCACGGCCATGATCACGGGCACGGGCACGACCACGGCCATCAGGCGCACGGGCATGATCACCACGATCATGCTCATGGTCACGGCGATCACGGCCACCGCCATCACGACATCAACCTGCGTTCGGCGTATCTGCACGTGGTGGCCGATGCCGCCACCTCGGTATTGGCGATCGTTGCATTGGCGGGTGGCTGGTGGCTGGGATGGAGCTGGCTGGACCCGGTGATGGGTCTGGTCGGCGCGGTGTTGGTAGGCCGCTGGGCCGTCGGCCTGATGCGCCAGAGCGGGACGGTGCTGCTCGATCGCGAGATGGATCACCCGGTGGTCGAAGAAGTACGCGAAGTGCTGGCGCAGTTCTCGCACGGCGAGGACGGCACGCGCGTGGCCGACCTGCACGTCTGGCGCGTGGGCCGTGAGAAGTTCGCGTGCATCGCCAGCCTGGTCACCCACGACGCCAGCCTGACGCCGCAGCGCGTGCGGCACGCGCTATCGGTGCACAATGAACTCGTGCACGTGAGCGTCGAAATCAATCAATGCGACGATGGCCGAGACGGCCACGATGGCCACGCGGCGCATCGCGGCCACCGTCACTAGGCGGCAAACCCGCTCAGGTCACTCAGGGCAGCAGCAGGATCGCGCCGGTGGTCGCCCGGCCTTCGGCGGCCTCGTGCGCGCGCGCCACGTCCGCCAGCGGAAAGCGCGCGCCAATCTGGACCCTCACGTGACCGGCAGCGATGGCATCGAACAAGTCCTTCGCATTGGCGCGGAAACGTGTCGCATCGGCGTTGTGCGGGAACACCGAGGGCCGCGTCAGGTACAGGCAGCCCTTCTTGTTGAGCAACTCCGGCTCGATGGCAGGTGCCGGGCCGGACGCGCCGCCGTAGAGCACCACCATGCCGAAGGTCTGCGCGCAATCGAGCGAGCCGAGGAAGGTGTCCTTGCCCACGGCGTCATAGACTACGCTCACGCCGCGCCCATCGGTGGCGTCACGCACCTGCTTGACCCAATCGCCATGGCTGTAGTCGATCGCGACGTCGCATCCCACAGCGCGGGCAATTTCGCATTTCGCCGCTGACCCTGCCGTACCGATCACGCGGGCGCCCAGCGCCTTCGCCCAGCCGCTCAGGATCTGCCCGACGCCCCCTGCCGCCGCGTGCACGAGTACGGTGTCGCCCGGTTTCACCGCATAGGTATGGCGGACCAGGTACTGCGCGGTCATGCCCTTGAAGATCACGGCCGCGGCCTGCTCGTCGCTGATCCCATCGGGCAGCTTCACAAGCTTGTCCACGGGGATATTGCGCCCTTCGGCGTAGGCGCCGAGTCCGGCGTTCATGTAGGCCACGCGGTCACCGACCGCGACATCGGTCACACCATCGCCAATCGCCTCGACCACGCCGGCGGCCTCATGGCCCAGACCCGTGCCGACCGGCAGCGGATAGGTGCCGCGCCGCTGGTAGACGTCGATGAAATTGAAACCGATCGCGGTATGCCGCACGCGCGCCTCGCCCGCCGCTGGTGGCGGCAATTCGACGGACTCGAGCCGCATCACTTGCGGCAAACCAAATTCGTGAAGACGGACGGCGCGGACGGTGTTTGGCATGGGGGCTCCTCGATGCTCGTGCAAATTGCGGAGACCCGATTATTGACGCTTTTGCGGAATCCTGCCGACGCTCAAGTCACTCAGGCCAGCTCGCAGCACATGCAAAGCGCGCTGGTATTGCGCATCCGCTGGAACTCCTTGCTTTCGAGAATTTCCGGCGGCAGCTTCGATGCGTGAATCAGCGTGAAGCCATAACGCGCGAAGTAGCTCGGACAAGTCGACGTCAGCAGCACGGCGCGGCGGCTGCCGTTGGCACGGGCGCGCATCATCACGGCGTTGACGAGATGGCTCGCAATCCCCTGGTCGCGCCATTCGCGCAGTACCGCCACCGATCGCACGATGGCGGAGTCGCCGAACAGTTCGGCACACGCGCAACCGACGATCTGCGATTCGAGTACAGCCACATGGAACTCGCCGACGAGTCGCGCCAGGTCGTCCACGGGAAGACCACATCGCTCGAGCACCGCTCCGATTGCGGCGGCATCCGCCGGCTGCGCCGCGCGGATTCGCAAGTCCCTAATCATCTGGAGCCTCTGTATGTCTCATCACGTTGGACGGATACGCCATGGAAGCCCTGCATGGTCAGATAATGTCGCCGGCGGCTGGTACCAGAGCCGGACTTGTCGTACGACGAACGTGCGCCCTTGGCGAGCGGCGAGATGCTGACGTTTGGTGCACGCCCGGTTCGACAGTATCGCAATCGGGGCGGACTTACCAGAGGGAGATGGCCCGATGCGACGCACGCCACGCCTGACCACGCATGACGGTGCAAACCACCTGCCATGCTGCATGAAACGCGCCAGCTTTTATTCACGAACCGGAAGACACCGCAATGACGAAAATGCGTCCGGAGAATGAAAAGGGATTTCGGGGGGATTGGGGAATTGGAGGCGGGGATACGGAATCGAACCGTCGTAAACGGCTTTGCAGGCCGTCGCATAACCACTCTGCCACCCCGCCGTGGGATGCCGGTCCGCGTGTGGGACCGCTCCGAGGTGCGGGGCGCAGTGTATCCGATGTTGGAAAAACCTGCAGGCGATAGGCTTATTCGACGCCGCCCATCGCGCTTTGCTGGTAGTTCTGCAGGCCGATCTTGCCGATCAGCTCGAGCTGCGTCTGCAGCCAGTCGATATGATCCTCGGTATCGGAGAGGATCTCGCTCAGGATCCCGCGCGAGACATAGTCACCCACCGACTCGCAGTACTTGATCGCATCCTTGCTGGTGACCTGAGACGCGAGTTCGAGCTTGAGGTCGCAGCCAAGCATCTCTTCGGTGTTCTCGCCCAGCAGCAGCTTGTCCAGGTCCTGCAGATTGGGCAGACCGTCGAGCATCAGGATGCGTTCGATCAGCTTGTCCGCATGTTTCATCTCCTCGATCGACTCTTCGTACTCGTGCTTGCCGAGTTCCTTGAGCCCCCAGTGACGATACATGCGCGCGTGCAGGAAATACTGATTGATGGCGGTCAGCTCGTGCTTGAGCTGGCCATTCAGTAACTGGATAACCTTTTTGTCTGCCTTCATGACAAATCCCTCCGGAAGACTTTCGGCGTGATTTTCATGGTAATTCCCGACAGCGGAAGATCAAGCTCCGGCGCGGCTTTGCCCGAAAATATCATTGGCGCCAGCGATTATGCGACTGATTTTGATTTCGATTTCGACGCATAAAAGAAAAGGCGCTTCGTCATGCGAAGCGCCTTCGATGTCAGCCATCGGCCGCTTGCCTCAACGCAGTCGATCAGTCCAGCAGGTGCCCCATGCGCGACCGCTTGGTGGCCAGATACTTCTCGTTCTCGGCGTTCGCCGGCACCACATGGCGAACCTGCTCGGTCACCTTGATGCCTGCATCCTCGAGCGCCTTGATTTTGATCGGGTTGTTGCTCATCAGACGGACCGAACTCACACCCCACTGACGCAGAAAATCGGCCGCGAACGCATAGGTGCGCGAATCGATCGCCTGGCCCAGCGCCAGATTGGCATCAACCGTATCCAGTCCGCCATCCTGCAACGCATACGCGCGGATCTTGTTCGACAGGCCAATGCCGCGTCCCTCGTGACCACGCAGGTACAGCAGGATGCCGCGGCCCTCTTCGGCG
This sequence comes from Cupriavidus sp. SHE, assembly GCF_000812445.1. Classification (NCBI taxonomy): domain Bacteria; kingdom Pseudomonadati; phylum Pseudomonadota; class Betaproteobacteria; order Burkholderiales; family Burkholderiaceae; genus Cupriavidus; species Cupriavidus sp. SHE. The sequence continues at coordinate 17,284 of NZ_JWMB01000037.1, forward strand.
ATCCGCTTCATCGCGAGGTCGAGTTGCTCGCCGCAGTCGCAACGGCAGGAACCGAAGACGTCACCGGTCAGGCATTCCGAATGCAGGCGCACGAGCAGGTTCTCGCCCGAGATTTCGCCCATCGACAACGCTAGATGTTCAGTACCGGTATCAACGCCCTGGAAGGCGTGTGCGGTAAATTCTCCATAGCGGGTCGGCAGCCGGGCAGAGCCGATCAGCTCACTTTCTAGATCTTTCATAGGGTATGCAAAATGCTTGATGCGCCGTGGGGCCCGAGCGGCATGATACCGGGCCGGGGCAGGCGCGCCGGGCGGCGCCGGGCAGGCGGCGCGGACGTGGCACGCCGGCAAGGATACCGCGAAACGCAATTTCCTACCCTGCGCGGGGTTACCTGGGACGGGGCGGCACCACCCCTTGGCGGTTGGCGACCCGACTGAAGACTGTGACGGCGACAGCATGAAACGCTCGTAGAATCGCCCCCGGGCGACCAGCCGTCGCCATCACTTCGCCGGCCCGAACACCCTCGGGCGGCCTGGCTCAAAGCGCACCCCACCCCGCATGCCCGCCGATTTGATGCACACCCTGGATATCAGGACCAGCTATGTCTTTGCGTTCATGGCCCATGGACTGCTGGCCGGAGTACTGGCCAGCTTCTGGCGCGCCGGACGCGCCGAACGCGGCCTGGGCTGGTGGATTCTCGACGGGTTGCAACTCTCGATGGCCACGCTGCTGCTGTTGGCCGCCGGCAAGCTCCCGCCGTGGATGATCCTGGCCGGGTCGAACTTGCTGATCTTCTCGAATGTCGCCACGATCGAAACCGCCCTGCGCGTGTTCCTGCGCGACGCGGTCTGGCCCGGACTGGCGTTGCGCTGGCTTGTTGCGGCGCTGGCCTTTGGCGCATGGTGCCTGACCTGGCAAGGCGGATGGACCTACGCGCAGCGCGCGATCGTCTTCTCCACCGCGTTCCTGATCCAGCTGGCACTGCTGCTGACGTACGTCGTCAGCCTGCGCGACCATGGGCTGCGCTTCGTGCAACGGCTTCTGCTGCTCGCGATCCTGCTGGTGGCCGGTGCGCTATTCGCGCGCATGATCCACGTGCTGCGCCATATGGATACGATCGTGTCCTGGCAGCAGGACACGATGCTACCGCTGCTGACGTTCGCCGCCACCTTCTCGGCGTTCCTGCGCGCCTGCTGCGCGCTGTATCTGGTCCAGAGCCGTACCGAGCAACGGTTGCGCGCGGCAAACCAGGACATCGAGCGGCGCGCAAATTTCGATCTGCAGACCGGCGTCATGTCACGCTCGTTCTTCGAGATGCAGGCACCGGAGGCCATTGCCGCGGCGGGACGGAATGAGACGCCGATGGCATTCGTGCTGATCGACGTCGACCACTTCAAGTCGATCAACGATACGTTCGGCCACCTGCAAGGTGATGGCGTGCTGGCCAGCGTCGGCCAGGTCTTGCGTCACAACACGCGCGGCAGCGACCTCGTGGGACGTCTTGGTGGCGACGAATTCGCCATCGTGCTGCGCGATGTGACGGGCGTCGAAGCCGTGGCGCTGGCCGAACGGATTCGCGTGGAGGCTGGCGCGATCCTGATGCCGGACGGCAGCGCCGTTTCACTGAGCATCGGCCTGTGCGGCCTGCCGCCGGCACAGGGCTTCGAGGCGGCCTACCGCTGCGCCGACGCCGCACTCTATGTCGCCAAGCAGGAGGGCCGTGGACGCGTGGTGGCGCACGACCCGCTGGGTGTGCCGCCCGCGCGGCCGATGCTGCCGGCCGGCGCATGAATGAGCTACCAGCAGCAGAGGGACGTGGCGCCGTTCGTCATCCTGGTGTTGGATTGGCTGCTGGCCCGGCATCCGGACGCCAAGCGTCCCGAGTGACATCGCCGGAAGGTTCAATCTGGAATTCCAGATCCCTGACTGCCGCAACATCCATGCCGGAACGCTTCGCCGGGACGAAGCGCGTCTCCATGAGTATCAACGCTAATCGCGCTGCTGCGGCATGATTTCCTTCGCTGACTCGGATAACTTCGGCGCGCACAACGATGCCGTCACGGTCGACAAAAATACGCAGCATCATCGATGAAGAGTCTGCCACGAGTGCCGTGATGTCCGGGAGCTCGAGCGAGCTGGCGGGCAATGCTGGGCGATCGACTTCGGACGCGGTGTAGAACCGGACTCTTGGAAGATCAGCGGAAGATTGCACTTGATGCACCAGCGCCGCATCCCCTTGCGTCGCGCCGGCCGGCGCACCTATGCCATATGAATCGCTACGCAGCCGACTCGGGGCGGCGACGGATGGCGTCGCCCCCCCACCTTGCGTTGCCGCGGATGTTGCAGCTTCCTCTGGCGCCGGCAACAAATGGACGGACAGCACCTGGCGATCGTCCTGGAGGCCACCCTGTCCAGCTTGCGGCAGCCACAAGCCGGCGCCATACAGGATGGCCAGATGGCCCGCAGCGACCACTGCACACGCAATCCAGGTGCGCCGCATTCCGTCCGCTTCCCCGCCAGTCAGCGTCGCGTCAGTCCGCCGTCGGCACTTCACGCCAGTTGATCTGGCGGATCGCCTGTACCAGCGTCGGGATCAATGGGACGGAATTGATTGCGCTGTTGTCCATGCCTGCCTCAAGCCGGACAGATCCGTTCACATTGAGGTATGACAACTCCACCACCAACCCGCCACTGGTGTAGTAGGGTTGCGGCGTCCCTGTAATGCTGACCACGCGGCTGGCCCCGGTGCCGATATCCAGCGAGAACACGCGGCTGGTCCCCGACGGATTGCAGGCGTCGCCGTTGGGCAGGTTGGCGGCGAAGGAAACCGTGCCGTAGTTTGATACTGGCGACACATTCACCCGCTCTGCGACATTGTTGGTCGATTGGCCAAGGTCGATGTAGTACCCCATCAGTGATTTTGGCGCGCTGCCAATGCCGTTCAGCAGGTTGGTGTCCGCGTTGAGATTCGCACGCTTGATCGGGAACGACACACTGGTGGGCAGATCGGTGCTGCTGTTAAAACGCTGGACTACGCCGTCGTAGATGACGTAGAAGCTCTGCGTCTGGCTGCTGTTGACATCAGTGCTGCCGAGGAGCCGGCCGGTGCCGACCATGACGTAACGCTTGAGCGAGTTCGGTTGGATCTCGATCAACGGCGGGGTCGTAATGGGCTGCGCAGCGCCGTTCGGGTCGGTGAGCGTCGCAATCTTGGTGGCCGCCGGATAAGCCGTCGTTCCAGTCTGCGTCAGATCGAAGCGCCAGACATTGCCAAGCAGGTCGCCAGCGTAGATCGAGTCTGCGGTGTTGTCGGTATAGTCGGCAACGTATGCCGACGCATAGGCAAGACCTGCGGGATTGCTTACCGAGCCGGCCCCGGTCGGGATCGACTCCAGCAAGGCGCCGTTGACCGGATTCACGATGAAGAGCCACCCTTGACCATCGCTGTTGTTGTAGCCCGATGGAAATGCGACGATCCAGCCGTACTTCTTGGTCTTGACTACGATTGGGTCGCCGTAGCTGAAGCCCAGGCTTCCTGCCTGCGAACCAGACGGGCCGCCGAACTCCCACATCACCGCTGACGACAAGGCCTGTTCGGTCGTCAGCGCCGCGGGATTGGTGATATCCAGGGCATAGTAGCCTTTGCCGCCCTTGCCCAGACCTCCGATCAACATCGTGTGCCAGTCCGACGTGCTCGCCGAAGCAGGCTTGGCGCCGCCCGCGCGAGACAAATCGATATCGAACGCCTGCGGTGTGGCATCCACCATTGCATGATGGACAAAGCTGTTGCCAGGCAATCCCAACGAAGCCAGGCCATCCACCGTCGGTGTACAGCCCGAGTTGCAAGGCCCTTGGTAGAGAAAGCTCGGCACATAGGCAAACAACTCGTTGCCACCAGTGGTGGCCAGCGTGCCGTCGAAGGCGTGCATCATGCCGTCGTTGGCGCCGACGTAGACCACCGGATTGCGCGTGGCGTTATTGCTCTTGAATGCCGCATAGCCCGGGTTGGTTGCGCTGGACAGCACCGAGATCGGTGGGCCGACGGCGCTTACCTTCGAGCCAACGATATCGCCAAGCAGACTCGTGCGCTGACGATATACGGCCTTGCCATTCGAACCTTCGTTGCTGCGGTCGCCGCGCAGGTAGTTCAGGTAGTCCTGGTTGTTCCAGTTCTTCAGCGTCGAATTGTTCAACGCGGTCTGATTGGTCGCACTCAGGCTCGCCAGCCTGAACGGCGCGCCCTTCGCGGCCCCCACTGCGGTACTGGTGGCGATAATGCGTTTCTTGTCCCAGCCTGTATTGCTTCCCAAGGCAACCTGGCTCGCCAGTTGCGCCTGCGCGGACCAAGCCTGTTGCTGGATGGGCGTCCCTTTTGTGGGATCGAAACTGAGCGAACTGCCAATGACATCGCCGCTCCAGCTTGCCGAATTGTATGAAGCCGAATACCCGATGTTACCGGTCAGGCTCACGTTGGCCGACGACACCGCCAGCGCCGTGGTGGCGGCCTGAATGTCATTGGATATGTTAAGGAACGCTGAATTCAAACCCTTCACCATCAGGTCAGCCTGGCCGGCCAGATAGTAGTTGTCTGGCATCGGCTTGCCATTGGGGTCGGTATTGGTGCTCGCATTCCATAACGACTGCGCCAGCGCAGTCGTGTTGGTCGGGCTATAGCCGTTGGGGACATTGAAGCCGCCGTACTTCGCGGCCAGCCAGAACTGATTCTGGTAGTAGTAGCTCTGGTATTCCTGGACATCCAGCCAGTAGGTGGAGATGGTCTGGATTTTGGACTTGTTTCCGAGGCTGTCTTTGAAATCGTTCGGGCGAATATCCCGCACGTGCGAATCGTAGGCAAGCCCGGCCATCAGGAAGGTGTTGTTATCCCCACAGCACCACGAGGGCCCGGCCGTATTGAGATTGCCGATCCCTTCCATCTTGCCCACGAGCTTGGTCGCGGAATCAACGTTGACCGTGGAATCGCCCGAGACCTCCGGAGGCAGCGAGGGCTCATAGCTGCTGTTGATGATGGTGCTGCCCGGCAAATTGGCGTCGGCATGTGTATTGACGTCACCAATGCCAAGGATGTAGTTCTTCTGGCAAGAGTACTGGATGGGGTCATCCCACTTCTGTACCACCGGGAACCCATCAATGTAGGTAGCCGTGGTGCTGGCGCTGACGTTTTTGCCGTTCGCGTCCTGCGTCACATTGGAATACGCGGCCACGTTGCCCAGGTTCTTGAAGTAGCGGATGCCTGCGTAGTAGAGCTCGCCAACGGGATCGTACGTCTTGTAGGTCTGGGAAAGCGATCCGAATTTGTTGAGATAGTTCATCACCCCGCTGTTGCTGACACCGCTGGCAGTGGCGTCAGCAGTGTCCGGGTTGACCAACATGGTCCCGTCCGTTGCACTCCACTCCGCTTGCGTATTGCTCTTGGCACTTTGACCGGGAACCGGCTGGGTGGGGCCAATGAACTTCATCTTGGCGCGTAACACCCCCCCATCGCGCATGATGCTCGAGTCGTTGATGTAGCCGAACGCACCGAACCGGATGCGTTGCGAGTACTGCTGCATCAGCCCTTCCGGCTTGTAATTAGTCCCGTACTTGACGCAGTTGTCCTCCCGCTGCGTCGGGTCGCACACCTTGGCTCGCACGATGACTGACCACACACTGGAGGAGCTCACGGACGACGATCCGGGGTTGTAGACACTGACCGAGTCCTTATCCAGATTGCCGCTGTTGGTGAAGTAGAGCTTGTTGCCGGCGCCCCAGATCCGCACACTGATGTTCTTCCAGTTGAACGGTGTGACAGCCGCCACGGTGGTGCTACCGCTGATAGTACGATTCGGGGTTTCGCCAGAACCACCCTGGCCAGACGCCCAAGCCTTCTCGAGAACGGTCAGGGACGCCGTATCCGTGACACGATAGCCGCCCGTCAGCGCCCATCGAAACGGATCGATGGTCTGCATCGTCGCCCAGTTCAGAAACGAGCCGCTCCAATATTTGTTGCCACTGGCGCATTGGTAACTGCTGTCCGCAGCCGCAGCCGGGACAAAATAGTTATTGCTGTCGATCTTGCTGTCGTAGTTGTACGTATAGCACTTGAGCGGATCGAAGTAGCCCAGGTATTTGACCCCCGCCTGATAGGCGCCGACGTACGCAATGCTGTTGGCGGTCGGATACTCCACCGATAACGAGAGCAGCAGGTTGCCGGGAACGGATACGGAACTGAAGAGTGGCTGGTCCGCGAGGTCGGTTTGCGCCGCCGACCCCAGCAATGCAATCAACGATAGCGTGCTGGCAAGCAGGTAGCGCAGGAAAGTCGCGAGGGAAGGCTTCCGTGAAACGCTGGCCTTCCAACCTTGAGCGTGATTGGCGTGCATGGCAATTCGGGCAACTCAGAGAGAAACGGTTGTCTGCAGGAAGGTCTGGGTGCTGCGTGGTCCGTCCACACGTACACTGATGCGGTAGACAGGCACGGAAGGCGGTTGCGCCTGACCGCGATATGGCAAGGCCGTCCCACCCTTTGCGGAACCAATCGAACTGACCACGCAGCCGTTGGCCGGATCGGTCGATCCCGCTGTGGTACACAGGCGGTCGATCATGTAGTAGATCGTGATGCCGTCACCACCATTGATCTTCGTATTCGCTACCGCCGTGGCCAGGCTGACCAGATTGTTCGGTACGCCGTGCTTGTCCGTCGCCTGCATCGTGGCGTAGTAACCGCTGGCCGGCTGATCGCTCTGTCGCGTCGGCTCGGCGCTGAGCGCGCCACTGGTTAGCGCCGTCTTGGCCGCGGCAATCGCCATCTCGCCCCGATTGGTCAAATCCCGTTTGAATGCCAGGTTCCCGGCGTTGAACAGGGCAGCATCGGAAGAGCGAAGAAGCGCAACAGTGCCGATAGCCAGGATGACCATGGCGATCAACGTGACCAGCAGGACAATGCCTGACTGGCGCTGGCGCAATGGACCGCGAGAGCCACGAACCGGACGAACGTTTGGCTTGATCGGCATCGTCAGCGTTGCAACAACGTGTTGCGCAAGGGAATGGTGGTTTCGAAAACGCGGTAGCGATAGTTCTGTTCCGCGCCCTGCAGCGTGCGGGTATAGGACAGACCCGGCACATCGGCAAAAAGCACCAGCGGACCCGGGCTAACGACACCGGTCGCGGTAGCCGCACTGGCACTCCCAATCAACTCCTGCGCCCGCTCGGGCAGAGATGTCCGCAGTATCAGTCCAATACGTACGGCCTTGATCGCGTAGAGGTTCGCCGCGGCAGTCTGGCTGCCGTTCGACAACTGCGCGGCATCGAATGCCCCCGTCGGGGCCTGCCAGCTGATGGTGCCGTTGTTGTTCGGATCGATGCCATATAGCGCATGCATTTCCAGCACCCCATCTGCAAGCGGCACTGTGCCATAACCGTTGCCCCCCGACTGCAACAGGTCGTAGAACATCAGTGTCTGGTTTGCGCCAACCCCGTAGACAGCAAATCCCGGCAGGTTACCCGCGCCGACATTTCCCAAGTTCATGGCGATGCCCGTGGCGGAGATGCTGGTGGCGTCGCCATCCTTGCCAGCCGAAGCGTTGTAGGCCCCCGCAAGCGGAAGTTGTACCGCCACGCTGCCTGTGAAGCCGGTCTGCACCTGGCCTACATAGCAAGGCTGTACGTTGCCTTGTGCATCGTTGCGGTCCGCCACCAACACCAGATTGCCGTCGTTGAACGTCATGGTGTTGACCAGGCTGAGGTTCACCACATTCCCTGCGAGCGCCGGCGCCGTGCCCGAAAACTCGGCGGGAATTTCGCCAAAGCCGGCATTGCCCGCCATCGTGATAAGAACGTCGGAGCTTCCGGTCGCCAAGGGCGTGCCGTTCTGCACGATCAACACAGGTGCCAGCCGCAACCCGCCCAGTTGTGCCGGCAAGCCGGTGAATGGCGCAGCGATGGTCGCCGGCAGCGGCAAAATCTGGTCCCCGTTGAGGTTGACGTTGAGGCGGCAGCCGTAAGTGAGCGGCCAGTTCTGGGAGAATCCCGATCCGGCACTGCGTACCGCCTTGTCAAGCTGGTACAGGGCGAACATGCCACCCTGGTTGATGTCGTTGACGGACATGGTGGTGCGCTTCCGCCCCTCGGAGACACTCATCATGCCGAACACCGCGCCCACGATGATCATGCTGATCACCAATACCACCATGAGCTCGATCAGGCTGAGACCGGTCTGGCGAGCGGTACGCGATAACCTCGTCCGTGATCTTGGGGTAGTCATGGCAGCACCACCTGCGTGACGTACTGACTTGTGCCGCTCATGCCAGCCGCCGCGTTGATGCCACGTGACGGCGCCTGCCAGGTTATCGTGATGGTGGCCGTATTCGTCGCGGCATTGACGGAGACCGTGCCAGTACCATTGGGCAAGCCGCCCAGGCCACTGCCCACCGCGCTCGATGTCGTGGCACTCCTGTAGCTGACATTGGTGGCCACCATCGTTTGCCACGTGGAGACGACCGAGGCTGGCAGGCTGACAGTACGGTTCTGCCACATCATCGTCGCCAACTCGTTAGCCAGCATGGCGGCGCGGTTGCGGTCCTCGGCATCGGACGACATCTGCGACACGCGGGCCTGCGCGATCACCATCGACAACAAGGCAACGGTCAGCAGAATCATCGACACCAGCACCTCGATGAGTGTCATCCCGGACTGCCGGCACCGGGCGCGATGGATGCGGTATGCCTCGCGTCTACGAACACGCATCGGGTGCCCCCTGGGATAGCGACTTGGCGGGATCGCACATGCGAATCGAGCCGCCCAGGCTCACTGTCACATTGAGATTGCGAGCCGCGGTGGACTGGCTGCTGGTCACGCTATACGTCACCACGCCGGTTGCCGGGATGGTGCAGTTATAGGTGCCGTCGTTCAGCGTGGTGAGCCGACCCAGCGAATTGAAGCAAATTGCAGCCGGTCCGGTGATCTGCGCTGCCGGCGACACCGAGCCAAGCGCACCGCTTTGCACCAGCAATGCGGCGCTGCTGTCGGAGCCATCCCCGGCGAGCGTGTTGGCAATGACGTTGACGATCCAGTTCTTGCCATTGGCCTGGGGAGCAGCCCCGGCCGCTGTCGCGCCATTGGTCAGTACCAGTGCCACCTGGCGATGGCGCCGCGCGGCCTCGGCCTGAGCAACGCGCAGGCCGTTCTGCAACGCTTCCGCCGCGGTACGTACCTGCGCATCGCGGATCCAGCTCATGAAATTCGGTGCGGCCATGGCCAGCAGAATGCCGAACACGGAGACCGTGGTAATCAGTTCGATCAGCGTGAAGCCGCGCCGTGTGCCGGCGTACATCAGCACACCTGACCTCGTTTGGTGACCCAGCAGGTATTGGAAGTGTTCCAGCCTGTTCGCGCCGCGGTGGTCTGCTGCACGTTTGCTTCGTTCACCGTATAGGTGAAACCGGCCGTGGGCCCCGAGCCCGTGGCGGTCATGAGATAGCTGTTGCCGTTATTCGAAATCGTGCACGACAACGTGAACTGGGCAACCGCGGTAATCGACTGGCACGGGGGAGAGAACGTCCCGGAAGCCGCGTATGTGCGGTTGTCCTGATAGTACTGCTCCATCTGCGCCCGAATGCCCCCGAGTATGTTGGTAGCATTGGCGAGCTGGCCGCGCAGGACGTAGTCGCTGTAGTTTGGAATTGCAATCGCAGCCAGGATGGCGATGATGGCCACCGTCACCATGACTTCGATGAGCGTAAATCCAGATGCACGCACGATTACCGAACGAGGCCCCCCCCTCCTGATTGAGCGGGAAGCTGCTAAGTCGGAACGGTGCGGCGCGCTTGCGTTGCTGCAGAGCGGCGCGTGCATGCTAGTGTCGCCAGAGAATGATCGACTGCGGACACTGGACGAGTGTTGCCTTGACCCTGTTCATTTTGACCCCCGGTTTCTTCTGACAACAGGCCCCACTCTCTGGCGAGGCGCTGCTCCCAATAACCCGATTATGTTCTTTTGATTCTGTTGTCCGCGACTTCCGGCAAGTGCAATGCCGGGATTGGACGGCACGATAGTGGCCGATGTGACCTACGAGTGTCAATAGCCCCGGATCAACGCGCAACGCTCTTCTGTTGGGTCGATGCAACCATGCGAATGGCGAGCACTCCGGCCGGACACACCGCTGTCTGAATGGGAAATTCGAGGAAGAAAAGAGACGCCTAAGAAACTTCCCATGACTGCCGCAAGGCGGCCCAAAACCGGCCGCAGACGCCGTCCGGCATCTGCGGCTACCGCCCCGCCGTATGAGCGGCACTCATTTGCCCGCACAAAGCCAGACACGTCCGAGATCAAGCAACGATACGGCCTGCCGTCCAAACTGGACTTACTCCACCGTCACCGACTTGGCCAGGTTGCGCGGCTTGTCGACGTCGGTACCGCGTGCGCAGGCGGTGTGATACGCCAGCAGTTGCAGCGGCACCACATGCAGGATCGGGGACAGCGCACCATAGTGCTCCGGCAACCGGATCACCTGGATGCCATCCGACGACTGGATATGCGTATCCGAGTCGGCGAACACATAGAGACGGCCACCGCGGGCGCGCACTTCCTGGATGTTCGACTTCAGCTTCTCCAGCAGCGCGTCGTTCGGCGCCACGGTCACCACCGGCATCGCCTCGGTCACGAGCGCCAGCGGGCCGTGCTTGAGTTCGCCGGCCGGATAGGCTTCAGCGTGGATGTACGAGATTTCCTTGAGCTTGAGCGCGCCTTCCAGGGCGATCGGGTAATGCAGGCCACGCCCCAGGAACAGCGCATTCTCGCGGCGCGCGAAGTCTTCCGACCACGCGATGATCTGCGGCTCCAGCGCCAGCACGCCATGCAGCGCAGCCGGCAGGTGGCGGAGGTTGGTCAGGGCTTCGGCTTCCTGCGCATCGGTCAGGTAGCCGCGCACCTTGGCCAGCGCCAGCGTCAGCATGTACAGCGCGGCGAGTTGTGTCGTGAAGGCCTTGGTCGACGCCACGCCGATCTCGGTACCGGCGCGCGTCAGGAAGCTCAGTTCGGTCTCACGCACCATGGCGCTCGTCGCCACGTTGCAGACGGCCAGCGTGTGCGTGTGGCCCAGTGAGCGGGCATGACGCAGCGCGGCCATCGTGTCGGCCGTCTCGCCCGACTGCGAAATCACCACCACCAGCGCGCGCGGGTTCGGCACGGTGTCGCGATAGCGGTATTCGCTGGCCACTTCCACCTGGGTCGGGATCTTCGCGATCGATTCGAGCCAGTACTTGGCCGTGCAGCCCGAGTAGTAGCTCGTGCCGCAGGCCAGGATCAGCACACTGTCGATTTCCGAGAACACCTGCGCGGCGTTCTCACCGAACAGCTCGGGCGTGATCGCGGAGATGCCTTCCAGCGTATCGCCCAGCGCGCGCGGCTGCTCGAAGATTTCCTTCTGCATGAAGTGGCGGTACGGGCCCAGTTCCACCGCAGCGGCGTGGGCTTCCACCACGCGCGCCTCGCGCTCGACCTCGTGGTCGTGCACGTCGCGAATCCGCGCGCCACCGCGCGAGATCTCGACCACATCGCCCTCTTCCAGATAGATGATGCGGTTGGCGGTGCCGGCCACGGCCAGCGCGTCAGAGGCCAGGAACGATTCGTCCTCGCCCAGTGCCACCACCAGCGGCGAGCCGGCGCGCGCGCCGACCACCACGTCCGGCTGGTCCTTGGCCACCACGGCGATCGCGTAGGCGCCATGCAGGCGCTTGGTGACCGCGCGCACCGCGCCGAACAGGTCGCCTCGCGTGGCGCTGCTCGGGTACGTGTAAGCCTGGTGGATCAGGTGCGCCACCACTTCGGTATCAGTCTGCGATTCGAAACCGTACCCGACCGCGCGCAGTTCGTCGCGCAGCGGCTCGTAGTTCTCGATGATGCCGTTGTGAACGAGCGCGATGGTCTCGTCCGAGAAGTGCGGGTGGGCGTTGACGGTGTCCGGCTTGCCGTGCGTGGCCCAGCGCGTATGCGCGATGCCGATGTGGCCGGCCAGGCCAGACGACTGCGTCTGCGCGTCCAGTTCGGCCACGCGCGATACGGTACGGGCGCGCTCGAGAATACCGTCACGCACCACGGCCACGCCGCAGGAATCATAGCCACGGTACTCAAGGCGGCGCAGGCCTTCGATCAGGACAGGAACGATATTGCGGTGAGAGACCGCCCCAACGATGCCACACATGTTTTGAACCCCTCTTATTTCTTCGGTTGCTTGACCGGACGCTGCCACGCATCCAGGGTCATCTGCTTGGCGCGCGACAAAGTCAGCTTGTCAGCCGGCGCTTCCTTGGTCAGCGTGGTCCCCGCGCCAATCGTGGCGCCGCGGCGCACCGTCACCGGCGCCACCAGCTGGGTGTCGGAGCCGATGAACACATCGTCCTCGAGCACCGTGCGGTGCTTGTTCACGCCATCGTAATTGCAGGTAATGGTACCCGCGCCAATATTGACGCGCTGCCCCACCGTCGCGTCGCCCACGTAGGCCAGGTGATTGGCCTTGCTGTGGTCGGCGATCTGGCTGTTCTTGATCTCGACGAAATTGCCGATATGCACGTCCTGGCCGAGTTCCGTGCCCGGGCGCAGCCGCGCGTACGGTCCTATGCGTCCGTCCGGCCCGACCTTGGCGTCCTCGAAGTGGCAGAACGGCTGGATACGCGCGCCGGCGCCGATCGTCGTGTTGCGAACGACGCAGTGCGCGCCAACGGACACGCCATCTTCCAGGTGCACGCGGCCCTCGAACACGCAGCCCACGTCGATGGTGACGTCGCGCCCGCAGGTTAGCTCGCCGCGCACGTCGATGCGTGCCGGATCTAGCAGCGTGACGCCAGCCTCCAGCAACCGCTGGGCAATGTTGCGCTGGTGAATACGTTCGATCTCGGCGAGCTGGACCTTGCTGTTGACGCCGAGCGTCTCCCACAGCGCGGCCGGCTGGGCCGACACGACCTCCACGCCATCATTGACGGCGCGCTCGATCGTATCGGTCAGGTAGTACTCGCCCTGCGAGTTGTCGTTGCGCAGCGTGGCCAGCCACTGGCGCAGATGCGCCGTCGGGCAGACGATAATGCCGGTGTTGATCTCGCGAATCGCGCGGACGTCTTCGCTGGCATCCTTCTGCTCGACGATGCGCACGATATTGCCGGCGGCGTCACGAACGATCCGTCCATATCCGGTAGGATCGGGCATCTCGACAGTCAGCACGCCCAGGCGCTCGGCGCCGGCGGCCTGCACGAGGCCCTTCAGGGTGTCGACCGAGGTCAGCGGCACGTCGCCGTACAGCACCAGCGTGGGCTGGCTGTCGTCGAGCAGCGGCAGGGCCTGCATCACGGCGTGGCCGGTGCCCAGTTGCTGAGCCTGCTCGGCAAAGGCAACATCGTCCGCGCCAACGGCTTTGCGCACCAGTTCGGCACCATGACCCACCACCACCACGAGCCGCGACGGCGACAGCGTACGCGCGGTATCGAGGACGTGGGATAGCATTGGCTGGCCGGCCACCGGGTGCAGCACCTTGGGCAGAGCGGAGTTCATCCGCTTGCCCATGCCCGCGGCAAGAATGACGATATTCACAAGGAGGTCCCTAAGTGAGTGTGTCTGAGAATAAGCTGGAGAATCCGTGCCTGGGAGCGCCGCGTCCGGCCGTGCACCGAACTGGCTGGCCGCGCCCAAACCGTTGCCACGCTTGGGCTGGCGGGCGATCCGCCACCCCTGGAAACATGCGCGCAGATTCTAGCATGCCCCCCCGGACCGATCTGGCCCGATCACGTCGAGTTACCGTTGTTCACAATTGGTCACGTCGCGTGTTTGTGGCAATCACAACACTTACGTTCGTCGCGATACTTGGCGGTTGCAACGCCATGAAGCTGGGCTACGAGCAGGGGGACCGGCTCGCCTATTGGTGGGTGGACCGCTACGTGGATGTCTCGGATGCCCAGGAGGTACCGACACGCGACGCCATCGCCCGATTCTTCGCGTGGCACCGACGATCGCAGCTTCCGGAAGTCGCCAAGGTCCTTGCAAGGGTCAAGGGCGAGGTGGCCGGACCCGTCGATATCACGATGGTCCGGCAGGCCCAGCAGGACAGCCAGCGGCTGGGACGTCAGGCCTACGAGAACACGATTCCTGACCTTGCAGAATTGATGCTCACGCTATCGCCCGACCAGACCAAGCGGATGGAGACAAAGTTCGCCGAGAGCAATACGAAATATCGCAAGCAGTTCCTCGGCTCCGATGCCGACGCGCGCACCGATGCCCGCTTCGACAAGATCATGGACTATGCCAAGCTGGTCTATGGCAGCTTCTCGCGCGACCAGGAGAAGGCCATCCGCGATGCGATGGGGCCCTATATGCTGAACGCCGACGCCCGTTACAGCGAGCGCGTGCGCCGCCAGCAGGAATGGGTGGCGCTGGCGCGCGAAATCTCGACGACGCGCCCGCCCAAGGCCCAAGCCGAGGAGATGCTGCGCCACTATGCCGACGACTGGCAGCGCCCGGCCACGGGCCAGCAGCGGAGTACCGATGCGGGGATCAACCTGACGGTGACGATCGCCAACCTGACAACGCCGGAACAGAAGGCCCACGCGGTCAAGCGCTTCCAGGGATGGATCGAGGATGTGCAGGCGTTGATGCGCGAGCCCGGGCGCTCGACGCGGGCGTCACAGTAGCCAACCTTTGGGGGAGGCGGGGGGAGGCGTCAGGCCGACGGTTCCGAAGCCTGTTCCGGCGCCTCCTGGACCTTCTGGATTTTGTCGAAGCGCACGAACTCCATCCGGTTCGCCTCGACATTGCCCGTGAAGGTCAGCGCCTGCTGCGTGAACGTGGTCTCGCCGAACAGCGATGCCTCGTCGATCTTGCCCAACCCGGTAGCCAGCCCCGTGAACGGGAACAGGTCCGTATCAGCCAGGTGCGACGGCACCACGTTGCGTAGCGCCGAGAAGATGTTGTCGATCCGGCCCGGGTTCTCGCGCTCCCATGCCTGCAGCATTTCGCTCACCTTCTTGCGCTGCAGGTTTTCCTGCGAGCCGCACAGGTTGCACGGGATGATCGGGAACGCCATGGCACGCGCATACGACGCGATGTCCTTCTCCGCGCAGTACGCCAGCGGCCGGATCACGATGTGCTGGCCGTCGTCGGTGGCCAGCTTCGGCGGCATCGCCTTCATCTTGCCGCCGAAGAACATGTTCAGGAAGAACGTATTGACGATGTCGTCGCGGTGATGGCCCAGCGCGATCTTGTTGGCGCCCAGCTCCTTGGCCGTGCGATAGATCACGCCGCGGCGCAGGCGCGAGCACAACGAGCAGGTGGTCTTGCCCTCGGGCACCTTCTCCTTGACGATCGAGTAGGTGTCCGCCTCGACGATCACATACTCCACACCGAGTGACTTCAGGTATGCCGGCAGCACATGCTCGGGAAAGCCGGGCTGCTTCTGGTCCAGGTTCATCGCAATCAGCTTGAACTGGATCGGCGCCCGTTTCTGAAGCGCCGTCAGCACCGACAGCATCGTGTAGGAGTCCTTGCCGCCACTCATGCAGACCAGCACTGTGTCGCCGTCTTCGATCATGCCGAAGTCGCCGATGGCCTTGCCGGTCAGCGACTGCAGACGGGTTTCGAGACGATAGAAGTTAGCGGAGTGACTCATATGACATACCTGGATCAGTACGGGCGCTGAACAATGGCCCGGTTTCAACGGGCCAACATTCTACTGGAGCCCACCGCCCGGCGCTGCGCGGCCCCGCTCGGGCAGAGCGGCCAGATCAGGCGGGCTTGACGTGGAACACTTCCACGCCGACGGCATCGCAATCCGGGTAGACGTCCGGTTTTTCGGTCGACACGCGCACGGCGCGCACCTTCGGATGCTGCAGCATGGCACGCGCCACGTCGTCGCACAGCGTTTCCTGCAGGTGGATATGGCCATGCGCCATGCGCTCGGCCACGGTGTTGCGCATGAAGTCGTAGTCGACCACTTCCTCGAGCTTGTCGGCCTGCGGCGTGGTCTCGGCCAGCGACACGAACAGGTCGATATTGACGAGCACGCGCTGTTCGCCCTTCTTCTCGAATTCGTGCACGCCAATGTTGATCTGCACTTCATAGTTGCGCAGGAACATGCGACGGCAGTTTTGCAGGCTGGGATGGGAGAGGGCGGCAAAGGTCATGGCTGGCAAATCAGAAACAGCTTATTCAGTAAGGAACATCACGTCGCGGGCCAGCGGCATCAGGTGCTGGCCTCCGTCGACGTACAACGTGGTGCCGGTAACAGCGCGCGCCACGGCCAGGTAGGCCACGGCCTGCGCGATGTCTTCCGGCGTGGACGACTTGCCCAGCGGCGTCATCCCATGGGCGCGGACGAAGCCCGGGTCGGACTGGTCGCCGGACACCAGCGTGATGCCGGGCGCGACGCCCACCACACGCAGACGCGGCGCCAGTGCCTGCGCAAGCTGCACCGTGGCAGTCTGCAGCGCAGACTTCGACAGCGTGTACGACAGGAAATCTGGATTCAGGTTGTTCAGCTTCTGGTCGAGCAGGTTGATCACAACGCCGAGCTGCCCGGTCTCGTTGCCATCGGCGCCAAGCGCCTTGTGCATCTCACGCGCCAGCAGCAGCGGGGCCGCCACGTTGGTGCGCATGTGCGTGTCGAGCGACCCATAGGAGAAGCTCGTCGCCACGTCGTACTGGAACAGCGACGCGTTGTTGACCAGGCAGGCCGGCACGCCAAGGGCGTCGATGCAGGCGGGGATCAACCGGGCCGTGGCGGCTTCATCCGACAGGTCGGCCTGCAGCACGGCGGCGCGGCGACCGAGGCCGCGGATCTGGGTGGCCAGCGCGTCCGCTTCGTCGCGCGAGCGGTTGCAGTGAACGGCAACGTCCCAGCCTTGTGCGGCAAGTTCGAGGGCGATGGCACGGCCCAGGCGGCGCGCGCCGCCGGTGACCAGCGCCACGCCACGAGATTTGACGCCCGAAGCCTGTGAAGTGCCCGTAGTCTGAGAATCTGGCATTGCTACAATTCGCGGTATGCAGAAAGTCGCTAGTCTACCCCTTCCCTCCGCAGATGCGCTGGACGCCTCCGCGGCCCTTTCCATCTGTATTGCCGGCGCCATCGACGCAGCGGGCGGCTGGATCGGCTTCGACCGATTCATGTCGCTGGCACTCTACGCCCCCCGGCTGGGCTACTACAGCGGCGGTGCGGCCAAGTTCGGCCGCGACGTCAACGACGGTAGCGACTTCATCACCGCCCCCGAACTGACGCCGTTCTTCGCCCGCACGCTGGCACGCCAGTTCGCGCCGCTGGTCAGAATGAACCTGCCGCGCGTCATGGAATTCGGCGCAGGCACCGGCCGGCTGGCCGCCGACCTGCTGCTCGCGCTCGAAACCGAGGATGCGCTGCCAGACACCTACCAGATCGTTGAACTGTCCGGTGAACTGCGCGCGCGCCAGCAGGCCACGCTGGACCAGCGGGCCCCGCATCTGGCCGGGCGCGTCACCTGGCTGGACGCCCTGCCGGACCGCTTCGAGGGTGTGGTGGTCGGCAACGAAGTGCTCGATGCGATGCCGGTGCGGCTCTACGCGCGTACTGGCGGCCACTGGCACGAGCGTGGCGTGGTCTGCGCGAAGGATGGAAGGGCAGGCGCCGAGGCCTTCGCCTTCGAAGACCGGCCATTGGAGAACGACGCGATCCCCGCGGTACTGCTCGGGATTCCGGGCGACCACGACATCGTCACCGAGACCCATGCCGAAGCGGAAGGATTCACCCGCGCCGTGGGCGCGCTGCTGGCGCGCGGCGCAGCGTTCTTTATCGACTATGGTTTCCCGGCGTCCGAGTACTACCATCCACACCGTACCGGCGGCACGCTGATGTGCCATTACCGTCATCACGCCCACCCCGATCCGTTCCTCTACCCCGGACTGCAGGACATCACCGCGCACGTGAATTTCAGCGGAATCGCCCAGGCGGCCGTGGAGGCTGGCCTGCAAGTGTCCGGCTACGCCTCGCAGGCGCGCTTCCTGATGAATGCCGGCATCACGGATCTGATGATGTCGCTCGACCCGAGCGATGCCCGCGCGTTCCTGCCGCAGGCCAATGCGGTGCAGAAGCTGTTGTCGGAAGCCGAGATGGGCGAGCTGTTCAAGGTCATCGCCCTCACCCGCGGCATCGACGACGCCATGCCGCTAGACGGCTTCGCGCGCGGCGACCGCAGCTTCGCACTCTAAGGGAGCCCGGGTCGCCATGTTGCGCTGGACGTTCACCATCTTTCTCTGCGTGATCGTGCTGTCAGCCTCGCTGCCGTGGCTGCAGAAGATCGGGCTGGGACGCCTGCCGGGCGATGTCCGGTTCCGCTTGTTCGGCCGCGAGTACGTGCTGCCGTTCGCGTCGACGATCCTGCTGTCGCTGGCGGCGCTGGTGATCGGGAAGCTGCTGTAGGGGGCGGGCCCCCTATGTCTGGCCCCCTATTCCTCCGCCATTCCCAGCCGCTGCGCCACCGCCGCCACCCTGGCCTTGTGCACCCGGTCCTTGATCTGGTCGACGTTGTCCCCGCAAGCCTTGGCAATCGCGCCAGCGTCCACGGATGCCGCCGCGTCGCGCGCAGCCAGCAGGCGAGCCGCCTGCGGGTAGTCCTTATCCGCAAAACCCAGGCGTCCACGCGCATCGGCCTCGCAGGCCAGCAGCGCCTCGGCGAACCGCTCCGGCTTGCGCAGCGCGTCGCAACGCTCGACCAGCCGCGTCAGTGCCGCCGCGCCGAACTCAGTGCTGCGATGGATATTGCCGTGCTCGCGCGCCACCACCAGGGCCAGCTCGCGGCAATCGTTCGGCACGCGCAGGCGCTGGCAGATGGCTTCAAGCAACTTGACGCCACGTTGCTCGTGGCCGATGTGCCGGGGCAGCATGTCTTCGGGCGTGGTGCCCTTGCCGAGGTCGTGCGCCATCGCGGCAAAGCGCACCGGCAGTGATGCGCCGACGCTGGCCGCGTAGTCGATCACCATCATCACGTGCACGCCGGTATCGACTTCGGGATGATATTCCGGGCGCTGGGGCACGCCCCATAGGCGATCGAGTTCCGGCAACAGGTGGGCCAGCGCGCCGCATTCGCGCAGCACGTCGAACATGCGTGACGGCTTTGCCTCCATCAACCCGCGAGACAGTTCCTGCCAGACGCGCTCGGGCACCAGCGCATCCACCTCGCCCGCGTCGACGATCTTGCGCATCAGCGCGACGGTCTCCGGCGCCACCGTGAAATCGTGGAAGCGCGCCGCGAAACGCGCCACGCGCAGGATACGCACCGGATCCTCGGCGAAGGCGTCGGACACGTGGCGGAATTTGCGCGCGGCCAGGTCCTTCTGGCCGCCATAGGGGTCGATCACCGGGCCGACGAGGTTGTCATGCTCGTCCACCGCCTGGGCCATCGCGTTGATGGTCAGGTCGCGCCGCACGAGATCCTCTTCCAGGGTCACGTCGGCGCCGGTATAGAAGGCAAAGCCCTTGTAGCCGACCGCGGTCTTGCGTTCGGTCCGCGCCAGCGCGTACTCGGCCTTGGTCTGCGGATGGAGGAAGACGGGGAAATCCTTGCCCACCGGCTTGAAGCCGGCGGCCTCCATGTCCGCGGGCGTGGCGCCCACCACCACGTAGTCACGGTCCTGGCTCGGCTTTCCGAGCAACTGGTCGCGGACGGCGCCGCCCACTGCGTACACCTGCATGAATCAACCCAAAACGATGATCGCGTCCGGACGATCCGGCTCGGTGCGATACGGTTCATCGGCCGGGACAAAGTCCCGTTCCTCGCGTGCCGCCGCCGCCCATTCCTGCATCGCGGGCAGCGCCAGCACGAAGTCAGCGTACGCCTTGGCGGCTTCGGGCAGATGCACGCCGTAGGTGGCAAAGCGGCTGACTATCGGCGCGTAGAACGCGTCGGCAATCGTAAAGCCGCCGAACAGGAACGGACCCTCGGACGCGTAGCGCGTGCGCAGATCGGTCCAGATCGACGCGATGCGGTCGATGTCACGCTGCACGGCGACGTTCCAGCCCAGCCCCGGCAGCATTGCCGTCACGTTCATCGGCATCTGGCTGCGCAGGTTGCCAAACCCGGAATGCATCTCGGCGCAGATCGAACGCGCCAGCGCGCGCGCGGCGGCGTCCTTCGGCCACAGGGCCTTCTCCGGAAAGCGTTCGGCGACATACTCGCTGATCGACAGCGAATCCCATACCGTCACGTCGCCATCGATCAGCGCCGGTACCTTGCCAGCCGGCGAATAACGCGCGATCTCGGCCGCGAACTCCTTTGTGAACAGACGTACCGCGATTTCCTCGAAGGCAATGCCGGCGTGGCGCAGCAACAGCCACGGGCGCAGCGACCAGGAAGAGTAGTTCTTGTTGCCGATGACGAGCTTCATCGCAGATCCTTGGGGCGAGGGTCGAAAAGGTTTTCGGGCGGTGAACGTGCGGAAAGCGACGCGCGCGCCCCGAACCGGTCATTCTATCGACCTCGCCGGGCGCATTCCAAGCGAATTACGCTCGCAAGCGTGTGAGCCACAATCACATCGATCGGGCGCTAGCCCCGGTTATCGATGCACGCTGCCCCGCATGAACTGCAGCGCGCTGTCGCGATTGCGGCCGGACAGCACGTCGGTCATCACGACTTCCAGGCTGACCGGGCGCACGCCAAGCTCGGCCGCCATCGGGTGCGCCAGCACGTTGTCCAGCCGCATCGAGTCGAGATTGTCGCGCGACAGCACCGTGCCACCGGGCACGTGTTCGAGCACCGCCGCCTGCATCCGCGCGAGCGCGTCGGGTAGCGCGATGACGGGACGGGGATGCCCCGACGCGCGGCCGGCAAAGCGGACGAGTTCCTCGAGCGTGTAGACCTGCGGACCGCCAAGCTCGTAGACCTGCCCGATCGTTTCGGGATGGACCATCGCATTGACGAAGGCCTGCACCACGTCCAGCACGAACACCGGCTGGAACCGCGCATGGGCGCACGCCAGCGGCACCACCGGCGCCATCTGCTGCAACTGGGCGAACAGGTTCAGGAAATGGTCGTCGGGACCGAATACGACCGACGGACGGAAGATCGTCCAGTCGAGCCCGCTTTCGCGCACGATCCGCCCGCCATCGCCCTTGCTGCGCAGATACATCGACGGTCCTTGTGGATCGGCGCCGAGCGCGCTCATATGAAGCAGCCTGCGAACGCCAGTGCGCTTGCAGGACTCGACGACCTGGCGCGGCAGATCGACATGCGCGGCGGCGAACTGCGGCCCATACGGGTCGCCACGCTCGCCATGCAGGACGCCGACCAGATTGACGACGATACCGTCGACGCCAAGCGAGCCGATGGCGTCGTCGAGCACTGCGGCGTCGGCCAGGCCAAGTTCGATCACTTCGACGCGCGGCAGCAGCAGCAGGTGCTGGGCGTGCTCGACATTGCGCGTGCCGACGATGATGCGTTCGGGCGCGATGGGACTATCGGGATTGGAGGCCGGATCGAGCGGCGCGCCAGAGGCGGTGGCTGCGCCGGCAAGGCGGGAAATCAGGTGGCTGCCGATGAAACCGGCGCCCCCGATGACAAGAACATTGCTGGTCTGCATGGTGGGCTCCGTGACGAACACGTTACGCAGGCATCGATGCGCGCGTCCGTGGCCACGGGGCCCACCGCCCCCGTCTGAGTGCGAGAGTGCCTCGTCAGGCTCAGGGGAGGCTGGTCGTCGTGACCGCTGACGGCGCGACCATTCCCAGACGGTCTTTCAGGGACTGGGGCCGGCCACTCATTAAAGCAGCATAGTACGTGGCGTTCGAAAGCACATTCTTCACGTAGTTCCGCGTCTCGGTGAACGGGATCGTCTCTGCAAAGATCGCGCCTTCCACCGGTCGCGACAGGCTGGTACGCCACGCCTTGGGCCGTCCCGGACCGGCGTTGTAGCCGGCGGACGCCAGCGTCCAGGAGCTGTCCAGATCGGTCAGCA
Source organism: Cupriavidus sp. SHE (assembly GCF_000812445.1). Lineage (NCBI taxonomy): Bacteria > Pseudomonadati > Pseudomonadota > Betaproteobacteria > Burkholderiales > Burkholderiaceae > Cupriavidus > Cupriavidus sp. SHE. The sequence goes on from NZ_JWMB01000037.1 coordinate 39,235, forward strand.
CCATGCTCATGTAGTTGGTGCCGAGCATGATGTTGATGTTGGGGTCTCCCATCATCGAAGGCGAGAAATCGGTCATGCCGATCTTGCGCGCGACGTACTTGGCCGTGGCCGGCATCACCTGCATCAGGCCATGCGCGCCCGCCGACGAACGCGCATTCATGATGAAGCGCGATTCCTGACGGATCAGGCCATAGGCCCATGCCATGTCGAGGCCGACATCGTCCGTGGCACGCTGCATGATGTCCCGGTACGGCATCGGGAAGCGCTGCGTGAAATCGTGCTCGGCCTTGGTGCGATCGGACGTATTGACGGTACGGTCGAGCAGTTCGATCTTGCGCGCGTACTCGGCCGCGGCCAGCAGGTCACGATCGTTCATGCCGCGCAGTTCCCAGTTCCACTCGCGGTTGCCTTCGAAGCGCAGGTTCAGGTCATAGAACTTCTTGGCGCGCGTGAAGCCGGCGCGCGAGCGCATCGCCATCGCCTCGGCATCGGTGACCGTGGTCCGCGTCGGAATCGTGATGCGGTTGCCCAGTTCCTCGCTGGCCAGCTGGCCATAGAAATTGAACTGGCCGGCGATCGACTGGAACTGCTGCTGGGCATCGCTGCCACGGCCATCGGCCTTGAGCGCGCGCGCGTACCAGTACGTCCATGCCGGATCCTTGGCACGCAGCTCGGGACGCATCGATTCGATGGACTGGCGCACCTGCTTCCAGTCGCCCTGACGCAACGCGGCCCGCACGCGCCATTCCTGCGACTCATCGGACAGCCACTGGTTACCGCCCAGGTCCATCTGGCGACGGTAGTAGCCGGCAGCCTCCGGCATCAGCTTCTTGGCCGCGAACTGGCCAATCACGCCCCAGGCCGCGCCCTGCTCGTCGCGCGACAGGTTGCCCGAGATCGTGCCCATGTATGCGGCCGCCTGCGAGGGATCATTACGTGCCATCTTGACCACGGTGGCCAGCGAATCGCCATCCACGCGCGCATCGGGCAACGCTGCGGCGATCTTGCCGGCCAGCGTCGTGTAGTTCTGCTCCAGCGCCTGGCGTGCCTGGAAAGCCACGTCGCCGCGCTGGATCTGCTGGCTCTGCGCCATGTAGCTGATCAGGTCGACACAGCCGTCGCCGTAGTAGCGCGGATCGACCAGCATCGCACGCGCATCGGCGGCCACGATCTGGCCCTTGAGCGCGCGCGACAGCAGCGCGTAGCACTCCACCTGCGTATCGTCCTTCAATACGAACTGCGGATACTGGACATCGAAGTTGGCCCAGTCGCGCTTCTTGCCCAGCACCAGCAGCCAGTCATTGCGCATCCGGTCGGCAATCGCCTCGCCCTGGTAGCGTTGCAGGAACGCACTGATCTCGGCATCCGGCGTATCGATCAGGGGCTGGCCGCTCGAGTCGAACATCTGCGACTTGATGCGGAAGTATTCGACGTACGACGGAATCGGATAGTCGACCAGCGTGGCCGAGATGGCCGCGGCGCGGTCCGCGTCATTCTTGCGGGCGGCCTCGCGCAGCGCGACGAAGGCATCGTCCGGGTCCGACGGAATCGTCAGGGCGGCCGGTTGCTGCTGTACCGCTTTCTGGGGCGTCGCCGTACGTTTCTGCGCGTAGACTGGGGTAGCCAGCAGCGCACCTGCGAACGCAAGCCAGGCGAAGCGCCCGGCACGGCGCAGATATACTCCCTTCGGCATTCTTGGTATTCCTTGTTGGGTGCGCGCCTGTCACGCGACAGGCACGCAGGATTCGTGATTCATACCACCGGCGCGCATCTTCATTTGCGCGTCCAGCATTGTTTTCAAATGTCTGTTCGATGGCCATTATTGCACGCCATGCCGCCAAACCAAGCACCGGACAACGGGCCGGACAGCCTTTATTTCACGGCCCCTGAGGACCGTCGCGCCTTGCGCCGCCGGCTGCTCGCGCTGCGCGCCGCGCTACCCGATCGAGAGACGGCGGATGCACAGATCGCGGCAGCGCTCGCGCCACTGCTCGAACGTCTCGGCGTGCAACGACTGGGGTTCTACTGGCCGATCCAGCAGGAATTCGACGCACGCGACACCGTGGCCCGATGGCTGGCCGCCATGCCCGGCCGCATGGCCGCCCTGCCCGTCGTGAGCCGGCCCGCCGCACCGCTCGATTTCCATGCGTGGACGCCGGACACAACAATGCGCGCAGGCCAGTACGGCATTCCGGTGCCCGATGGCACCGGCGCCGTGACGCCCGACGCGCTGCTCATTCCATGTGTCGGATTCAGCGCCGATAAGTTCCGCCTCGGATACGGCGGCGGCTTCTACGACCGCACGCTGGCGGCCATGGCTGCCGCGAACGCCACGCCGATAGCGATCGGGATCGGCTTTGCCGCGTGCGAGGTGCCGCTGCAGGCAGCGTCGCATGACCTGCCGATGGACTGGCTGGTCACGGAACTAGGGGCGCGCTAGCTATTGCTACCTGAGCTACCTGAGCTACCTGAGCTACCTGAGCTACCTGAGCCAGCTGGGGCCACCTGGTCGGCCTGGGCGCTCATCAGTTCCTCCACCAGCGTCCGCATCTTGCGCCAGTGCGATCCTTCCCAGAACACGCGCTGGCAATGCGGGCAGGTGACGAAATGCTCATGGCGCTCGAACACCCCTTCCGGCACGCGCCCATCCACATCGGTCTTGCCAATACGACGCAGGGGCACGTTGCAATCGAGGCAGAGCGAGAATGGCCTGGCGCTGCGAGCCAGGTCCAGTCTGGAAAAGATCTCCCTGACCTGCAATGACGACCGGATCGCCCGCACGTAGCAGCCGTGGGTGATGCCGCGACGCTTGAGCAGTTCGCGGTCGCGCGTCAGTACGATGCGCTTCTCGTCCGAGGCGATGCGGGCGATCTCGCTGTCTTCGAAGTGGTTGTCATAGAGCGTATCGAAGCCGGTCATGCGCAGCAGATGCGCCAGGCCGCCGAGATGGGCGTCCGCCACGAAGCGGATTTCGCGCAGCGGTTGCTCGCGGACACGTAGCAGCGGCGCGATATCGAACGATTCGAATTTTGGGTAAACCGCGATGCGGTCGCCGTCGCACACGATGCGCTCGAACGGCGACGACTCACCGTTGACGAGAATCAGCTCCACCTCGGTATGCGGCACGCCCAGCGCTTCGATCATGTGCTTGACCGTGGCGGCGCGCGCGCAGGGGCACGACAGATCCCGGCGACGTTGTGCCGGCGCCAGGAAGTCGTTCAGTTCCTCGTAGAAACGGAATGTGGCGGTGACCATGCCGCCGAGTATGACACCAACGGCCACGCCAGTGACCAGGTGGCCAGCTGGTCAGCGCGCGTTACCCAGACGTAACGCGGCTTCCACGGCCATGCGCGCCCAAGGTGTCATCGCTGCGGGCGATTCCAGGCACGCGGCTGGCAGGCTCAGGTAGTGACGCATCGTCACCTCGCGGCGCGCGGACTGATACCGGAACGGCTCGCTGCCCTCGGCCTCGAAGCGCGCCAGCGTGACGTCATCGGCCTTCAGGAAACACTGGCCGTCACTGATGAGCGCGAACATCAGGCCGTCGTAGAACAGGCCATGCCCGCCGAACATCCGCTTGGCCGTGATGGCCCCGATGTTGGCCGCCAGTGGCGTCATCAGCTCGAGCAGGTGCTCGACGAATGGGTCCGGGCGGCGCGCGGCGGGCATCGGGAATTACAGCTTCAGGCGCTGCCAGATCGCCTTGGTCGCGCCGGCGGCGTTGAGCGTGTAGAAGTGCAGGCCCGGCACGCCTGCATCGAGCAGGCGCGTGCACAGGTCGGTCACCACGTCCAGGCCGAAGGCGCGGATTGCTTCCTTGTCATCGCCGAACGACTCGAGCCGCTTGGCCACCCAGCGCGGCACTTCGGCGCCACACATCTCGGAAAAGCGCATCAGCTGAGAGTGGTTCGTGATCGGCATGATGCCGGGCACGATCGGCACTTCCACGCCCATCGCGCGCACGTCGTCGACGAAGCGGAAGTACGCATCGGCGTTGAAGAAGTACTGCGTGATCGCCGAATCCGCGCCGGCCTTGACCTTGCGCACGAAGTTTTCCAGGTCGTGACGCGGCGAACGGGCCTGCGGGTGGTACTCGGGATAGGCGGCCACTTCGATGTTGAACCAGTCACCGGTTTCCGCGCGGATGAACTCGACGAGTTCGTTGGCATAGCGGAACTCGCCGATCTCGCCCATGCCCGACGGCATGTCGCCGCGCAGGGCCACGATGTGGCGGATGCCGCCATCGCGATAGGTCTGGAGAATCTGCCGGATGCTGTCGCGCGTGGAGCCCACGCAGGACAAGTGCGGCGCGGCCTCGATACCTTCGCGCTGGATCTCCAGCACGGCATCGAGCGTGCCCTGCTGCGTGGTACCGCCGGCGCCGAACGTCACCGAGATGTACTTGGGCTGCAGCGGCGCAAGCTGCGCGCGCGTATTGCGCAGTTTCTCCGCGCCCTCCGCCGTCTTGGGCGGGAAGAATTCGAAGCTGAAGTAACGATCAGTCATGGTTGGCACGCCGCCGTGGCGGCGCCCAGAAAAAGAGTCTCAACGCGTCAGTTGCGCTCGCCCAGCAGCACGCTGGCCAGGATCCACGCAATCACGCTGTACAAGATCGAGCCGAGCAGCGCCGGACCAAAGCCGTCCACGACGAATCCCTGCAGCAGGTTGCCCACGAACAGGAACAGCAGCGCGTTGATGACGAAGATGAACAGGCCCAGCGTCAGCAGCGTGACCGGAAGCGTCAGGATGACGAGGATCGGTCGAATCAGCGCATTGACGAGGCCCAGCACCAGCGCGGCAATCATGGCGGAGCCGAAGCTGCCAAGATGGACCCCGCTGATCAGGTAACCCACCAGGAACAACGCTGCGGCATTGATGATCCATACGGCCAACAGTCTCATTGCAACTCCTTTGTTTTTGGTTGGATGACACTAATTGTGCACGGTCTTGATGACGCCGTGTCGCACGGCCAGCGCGGCGCCCTCTCCCCCGGCGCCGCTCCCGCGCGGGAGCGGGGAGCCGCGCCGGGGGCGAGAGCCGTGGCCGATCAGTAGCGGTAGTGGTCGGCCTTGTACGGGCCTTCCTTCTTCACGCCGATGTAGGCCGCCTGCTGCTCGGTCAGCTCGGTCAGTTGCGCGTTCAGCTTCCGGAGCTGCAGGCGCGCGACCTTTTCGTCCAGGTGCTTCGGCAGCACGTACACGCCAACCGGGTACTTGCCGCTGTCACGTTCGGCCCACAGTTCGATCTGGGCGATCGTCTGGTTGGCGAACGAGCTGCTCATCACGTACGACGGGTGGCCCGTGGCGCAGCCCAGGTTCACCAGACGGCCCTTGGCCAGGATGATGATCTTCTTGCCGTCCGGGAACTTGACGTGGTCAACCTGCGGCTTGATCTCGTCCCATTCGTACTTCTCGACCGATGCGATGTCGATCTCGTTGTCGAAGTGGCCGATGTTGCAGACGATGGCCTGGTCCTTCATCTTGGCCATGTGGTCGTGCGTGATCACATGGTAGTTGCCGGTGCAGGTCACGAAGATGTCACCGTGCTCGGCGGCGTAGTCCATCGTCACCACGCGGTAGCCTTCCATGGCGGCCTGCAGCGCGCAGATCGGATCGATCTCGGTCACCCACACTTGCGCGGACAGCGCGCGCAGGGCCTGGGCGCTGCCCTTGCCCACGTCGCCGTAGCCGGCAACCACGGCGATCTTGCCGGCGATCATCACGTCGGTGGCGCGCTTGATGCCGTCCACCAGCGATTCGCGGCAGCCGTAGAGGTTGTCGAACTTGCTCTTGGTCACCGAGTCGTTGACGTTGATGGCCGGGAACTTCAGTTCACCCTTTTGCGCCATCTGGTACAGACGGTGCACGCCGGTGGTCGTTTCCTCGGTCACGCCGCGAATGGCGGCCAGGTTGCGGCTGTACCAGGTCGAATCCTTGGCCAGCTTTTCCTTGATGGCCGCGAACAGGAAGGTTTCTTCCTCGCTGGTCGGCTTGGCGATCAGCGACGCATCCTTCTCGGCGCGGGCACCCAGGTGCAGCAGCAGCGTGGCGTCGCCGCCATCGTCCAGGATCATGTTCGGCGTGCCGCCGTCGGCCCAGTCGAAGATGCGGTGCGTGAAGTCCCAGTATTCCTTCAGCGATTCGCCCTTGAAGGCGAACACGGGCGTGCCCGACGCGGCGATGGCGGCGGCGGCGTGATCCTGCGTCGAGAAGATGTTGCACGAGGCCCAGCGCACGTCGGCGCCCAGTGCCTTGAGGGTTTCGATCAGCACGGCGGTCTGGATCGTCATGTGCAGCGAACCGGCGATGCGCGCGCCCTTGAGCGGCTGCGCGGCGGCGAATTCGTCGCGAATGGCCATCAGACCGGGCATTTCGGTCTCGGCGATGGCGATTTCCTTGCGGCCCCAGCCGGCCAGGCCGATATCGGCCACGATGTAGTCTTGCTTCAGGTCGGTCACTGCGTTCATACGTCACTCCGTAGTTGAAGTGGTTACGCAAGAAACGGGAGGGCGACAAGATGACGGCTGCCCCGATGGGGTGCCGATGGCCGCGCCAGCACTTGGCATGGCGGGCGGACAGGTCGACTCGCGTCCGTGCGAACCACGGAACTGCGAGCGCCGTTGAAACATTCCGAGCCTGGCGGAAGGCGAGGCCATCCGTTGCAACGCTCCTCGGAGTGGCGGTATTGTAGCGTGCCTGTCCGCGCCTTGCGGCGTGAACAGGCACATTTTTCCGGTCTTTCTCCGTCTCTCCTCACCTTGCACATGCTCCCCACGCCACCCCGCACCCTGACCATCGCCGGATCCGACTCCGGAGGCGGGGCCGGTATCCAGGCCGATCTGAAGACGTTCGCGGCACTGGGATGTTTCGGCATGAGCGCGATCACCGCGATCACGGCTCAGAACACGCTCGGCGTGACCGGCGTCCACGCCATACCGGCCGAGATGGTGGCCGCGCAGATCGACGCCGTGGCCAGCGACATCGGCGTGGACGCGGCCAAGACCGGCATGCTGGGAACCGCGGCCATCGTCGAGGCCGTGGCCGGGGCGGTGGATCGGCACGGCATCCGCAAGCTCGTGGTGGACCCGGTGATGATTTCGACCTCGGGCGCCACGCTGTCCGACGACGCGACCAGCCAGGCGATGGTGAAACTGCTGTTTCCGCGCGCGATGCTGGTCACGCCGAATCTGCCTGAGGCGTCATACCTGCTGGGCCGCCGCATCACGCGCCGCGCCGAAATGGAGGCGGCCGCAGCGGACCTGCTTGCGCTCGGTTGCAAGGCGGTGCTGCTCAAGGGCGGCCACCTGGAAGACGACGGCCCCGGCAGCCTGGGCCTGGACGACCTGCTGATGCTGGCCGACGGCACCGTGCGCGTCTACACCCATCCGCGCGTCGATACGCCGAACCTGCACGGCACCGGCTGCACGCTGGCCGCCGCCATCGCGGCGCAGCTCGCCCGGGACGACGCGCTGCCCGATGCAGTCGCCGCCGCGCTCGACTTCGTCGCGCAAGCCATCAGCTCGGGCGCCCGGCTGCGCCTTGGCGGCGGCAACGGCCCCCTCAATCACAGCTTCGCGCCACGGGCGCTGGGCTGATCGCGAGAATCGCGAAAACCATGCAGACACTGACCAACATCGACCTGCGCGAAGACCGCGCCGCCAACTGGTACGTCAAGGATGAAACGGTGCAGGTGGCCTTTGCCACCGAGCCGGGAGAACTGATTAGCCGCGAGGGCCCAAACCGCTATCAGCCGGGCGACGCGATCGTGACCGGCGCCACCGGCGATCGCTGGGTGGTTTCGCGCGGGCGCTTCGACCCGCGGTATGTGGCGGTGGGGCCGAACGCCCATGGCGAGTCCGGCCCCTATCGCAACAAGCCGGTGCCGGTGCTGGCCAAGGAGATGCCGCACGCATTCGCGATTGCGCGTTCGACCGGCGGCGATGTGCTGACCGGCAAGCCGGGCGACTGGCTGATGCAATACGCGCCCGGCGACTATGGCATCACCGAGCGCGCGCGATTTGAAGCGGTGTACCGTCCGGCGGACGGTCCGAAAGATTAATCGCCGCCTACCAGCTTCACGAGCTTGAACGATGCGCGGGCCACGCAGCAGAGCGTGCCCGTCGCGTCGCGTGCCTCACCTTCGCAGAAGGCGATCTTGGCGCCACGACGCATGATGCGCGCCTCGAACGTCAGCTCGCCGCGTGCGGCGGACAGGAAATGCGTGGACATGTCGATCGTGATGACGCCGGTCTCCAGCGGGGCATGAGACCGTGCCGCACCGCTCAGCGTGAAGTCGAGCACCGCCATCAGGGTGCCGCCATGCACATCGCCCCGGCTGTTCACCACGTTTGGATTGGCCGGCAGACGCGTGCGGCACAGACCCTCTTCCATATGCACGGGCTGCAGGCCCAGCAGGCGCATCAACGGAATGTCGATGCCGAAGTAAGGCTTATCGGGGGTGCCCGGTGCGGCGGGGATGATCTCGTTCACTGCTGTTTCCTCTCTGCAGGGTTCCGTTCCGTAGTGCGGAACCTCAGTCCTTTAATGGTGAGCGAAAGAGGATATGCGCAATTGCCGGGCGCCACCAGCCGGGCTGGCCGGTCAGCGCCCAAAGTCTACGTCCGGGTCAGGCAAACAAGGCGTTGAGCCCCGCCACCGCCGCCGGCACATCGCTGGCTTCCGTGATCGCACGCACCACGGCGGCGCTGCCGACGCCCACCGCCAGCACTTCCCCCATGTTGCCTGCGTTCACCCCGCCTATGCCAACCAGCGACGGGATCACGGGCTGCATCAACGCCACGTAGGACTGGAAGCGGCCCATGCCCTGCGGCTGGGTCGGCATGACCTTGGTGGTGGTCGGGAAGATCGCGCCAAGCGCGAGGTAGCTCGGCGAGATCGCGGCCACGCGCAGCATTTCCGCATAGCCGTGCGTGGACACCCCGAGGCGCAGGCCCGACGCGCGGATCGCGTCGAGGTCGGCGTCGTCCAGATCCTCCTGCCCGAGATGAATCCCGTAGATGCCGCTGTCGCCACCGCAAGCTGCGTGGTGATCGATCGCCACACGCCAGTGATCGTTGATGAACAGGCGCGACTGCGAACCCTTGGCGGCCTTCGCCGCGCGCGCCACTTCATGCTTCACCGCGTCGGCATCGTCTGACTTGAAGCGCAACTGCACGGTCGGCACGGCCAGCGGCACGAGCGTCTCGATCCATGCCGCGCTGGGCATCACGGCATAGAGACCGAGATCGGGCGGACAAGGCGCGAAGGGCTGCGCGGTCTGGCCCGGCGGCACCAGCGCGGCATGTCGCACCTGCGGAAAGCGTGCGAAATCGTTCGGCCAGGCCGTGGCGCCCGGTTGCCAGGCGCGGGCGATGCACAGGGCGTCGTGCGCCGGAAAGTGCAGCGACAACGCGGCACGCAGCACGGCCACGAACGCGGGCGAATGCGGCGTGTCGTCGTCGGCCCGCACGTCGAGCACCCAGGTACCCATCGGTGAGCGCACGGTGTCGATCCAGCGGCCGCCTTCGCGCTCCGATTCGATCAGCACAGCATCGGCGGCCACCACGCGATCGATCAGATCCCCCGTGGCCTCGCCATCGGACAGCACCACGTCATGGCGATCGAGCGCGGCGGGAGCATTCGCCGCCGACCAGATGCGCCATGGCGTTTCGTCACGGCCAAACATCGCGGCGTAACGCGCCATCAAGTCATCGAACAGCGCGGCGTCGATGGCCGCGGCAACACCCTGACGTGTCATGCGCGGTCCTCCGCGCCTTCGGCGTGCCAGAACGGCATCCCCACCACGGGCGTGCTGGCCTGGGCCACCTCGCGCTCGGGCATCGGGCCGGCCAGGTAGGCGGTGCGCCCGGCTTCCACGGCCAGCGCGAACGCGCGCGCCATGTTCACCGGATACGCGGACTGGGCCACGGCCGTATTGAGCAGCACACCGTCGTAGCCCCACTCCAGCACCTGCGCCGCATGCGACGGCAGGCCGAGGCCGGCATCGACGATCAGCGGGGTGTCGGGCAGACGGTCGCGCAGCGTGCGCATCGCGTGCGGGTTCACTGCGCCACGGCCAGTGCCGATCGGGGCAGCCCACGGCATCAGCGCCTGGCAACCGACGTCTAGCAGGCGGCGACACAGCACGAGGTCCTCGGTGCAGTACGGCAGCACCTTGAAGCCTTCCTTGACCAGCGTTTCGGCCACGGCCGGCATGTTGAGCGTGTCGGGCTGCAGCGTGTAGTCGTCGCCGATCAGTTCCAGCTTGATCCAGTCGGTCTCGAATACCTCGCGGGCCATCATCGCCGTGGTGATCACTTCCTGCGCCGTGAAGCAGCCGGCGGTATTGGGCAGCACCGGCACGCCCAGCGTGCGCAGCATCTGCCAGAAGGTCTCGCCGCCGAGCGTCTGGCCATCACCGCTGCCCACGGCGGTCTGACGGCGCAGCGCCACCGTGATCATGGCCGGACGCGAGGCTTCCACGGCCGCCTGCAGCGTGGCGGGGGACGGGTAGCGTGCCGTGCCGAGCAGCAGGCGCGACGCAAACGATTCCCCGTACAGCACGAACGGGTCGCGCAGGGTTTCAGTTGGTTCGAATGTCATAAGGGACTTAGCCTCCCGTCACGGGTTGCACGAGATCGATCTGGTCGCCCGCGGCCAACGGCGTGGCCGCATGGCGGGTGCGCGGGACGAACTGGCCGTTCACCGCGGCGGCGAACGGCGGCGCGATGGCCGCCGCCGTCACCGCGTCCGCCAGCGTGGCGGCTTCGGGCAACTCGGTCGGTCGGCCATTGAGCAGGATTTCCATGGTGTCTGTCTGATTAGTGCAGCAGGCCGCTGCCGGCCCCGGCCCCGGCCGATAGCATCGCGGTGCCACGCTCCTGCACGGCTTCGATCATGCCGGGCCAGCGCAACGCGGCGGGCACCGCGTGCGCGGCGGGGTCACCGCCGAGCATCGCGCGCACGACGGCACACGCAGCCTCCGTCACGGCCGGCGCGATCAGCCAGCCATGCCGATAGAGACCGTTGACGCGCACGACGCGTGCCTGCTGGTCGACGCGAATCGCCGGCAGATGGTCGGGGCGGGTTGGCCGGCGCTGGACATTGAGTTCGAGTACGCGCGCCTCGCCGAACGCCGGATGCAGCGAATGCGCGGCCGAGAGCAGTTCGAGCGCGGAACGCACGCTCATTGGCGATTCGTCCTCGCTTTCGAGTTCCGTGGCGCCGATCACGTAGAGATCGTTCGGCTTCGGAGCGATATAGATCGGGTAGCGCGGATGCAGCAGTCGCACCGGGCGATGCAGCTTCACATCCGGAGCGTGGACGCGCACCACTTCGCCACGCAGGCCGCGCAGGCCGGGCAGCGACGTCTCGCCGCCCACAGACGCATTGGTCCATGCGGCGCGCGCGCCCAGGCCGCGGCAGTCGAGCACCACGCCAGCGCGAATACCCAGCGCGGGCAAGGCGTCGGCATCGATGTCACCGGCCTCCCAGACGCAGTGCAAGCCCTCGGTCACGGCGCAGCTCAGCAGCGCGTGCAGCGCGCCTCGGTTGTCGAGCTGCCCTTCGCCCTGCAGCAGCAGGCCTTGCGGAAAGCGCCCCGCCAAGGCCGGCTCGATCTGGCCTACGCCTTCGCCGTCGAGCGCGCGCAGGCGTTGCTGCACCAGATCGGGCGGCGCCACGGCACGCATACGCCCCGTGAACAGCGACACCTCGCTGCGGTCACGCGCGTGCCAGACCACCAGCGTGCCGTCCTCCTGGAAGAACACGGGCTCCGGCAATTCGCCGATCCAGGTACGCCAGAGATCGACGCTGGCCATGCCGAGATCGACGATGCGACGCTCGGCAATCGCCGATTCGGCCAGCGGCGCCAGCATGGCTGCCGCCACATGCGCGGCCGAGCCGCTGCCGTCGGGTCCGCCACGCTCGATCAGCGCCACGCGGGCGCCGGCGCGCACGAGCTGCCAGGCGGACAACCGCCCGGCCAGGCCGGCACCGAGGATGGCGACATCGAAGGACTGTACTGCTGTCATGAGATTGTTTGCCGGCGGCATGAGAAAGGTATGTGCCGTCCGGCCTCCGGTTGGGTGAATACCGCCGCGCCGCGTGGGGGCGCCGCGCGCGGGACTCAGGTGCTACGGGTACTGCGGATACTGCCGGGCGCGGCCACAAGGGCCGCACCCGTCTGCACGTCGGCGCAGATAGCGGCTTACGAGTAGATCTTCGAGCCCGTCTTCACGAACTCGATCGACTTCTCCTGCATTCCGCGTTCGGCTTCCGGCAGCGATGCCGCGTAGTCGCGCACTTCCTGCGTGATCTTCATCGAGCAGAACTTCGGCCCGCACATCGAGCAGAAGTGAGCGATCTTGGCGCCTTCGGCCGGCAGCGTGGCGTCGTGGAACGAACGCGCGCGCTCGGGATCGAGACCGAGGTTGAACTGGTCTTCCCAGCGGAACTCGAAGCGCGCCTTGGACAGCGCGTTGTCGCGGAGCTGCGCGCCGGGCCAGCCCTTGGCCAGATCGGCGGCGTGCGCGGCGATCTTGTACGTGATGATGCCCTCGCGCACGTCTTCCTTGTCCGGCAGGCCCAGATGCTCCTTCGGCGTGACGTAGCACAGCATCGCGGTGCCCATCCAGCCGATGTTGGCGGCGCCAATGCCGCTGGTGATGTGGTCATAGCCCGGCGCGATGTCGGTGACCAGCGGTCCCAGCGTGTAGAACGGCGCTTCGTAGCAGTGCTTGAGCTCTTCGTCCATGTTGGCCTGGATGCGCTGCAGCGGCACGTGGCCCGGGCCTTCGATCATCACCTGCACGTCGTGCTCCCACGCCTTGGCGGTCAGTTCGCCAAGCGTGCGCAGTTCGCCGAACTGGGCGTCATCATTCGAATCGGCGATACAGCCCGGACGCAGACCATCACCCAGGCTGAACGACACGTCGTACGCCTTCATGATTTCGCAGATCTCGTCGAAGTGCGTGTACAGGAAGTTTTCCTTGTGGTGCGCCAGGCACCACTTGGCCATGATCGAACCACCGCGCGAGACGATGCCTGTCACGCGGTCGGCCGTCATCGGCACGTAGCGCAGCAGCACGCCGGCGTGGATCGTGAAGTAGTCCACGCCCTGCTCCGCCTGCTCGATCAGCGTGTCGCGGAACATTTCCCAGGTCAGGTCCTCGGCGATACCGCCGGTCTTGTCCAGCGCCTGGTAGATGGGCACCGTGCCGATGGGCACCGGCGAGTTGCGCAGGATCCACTCGCGCGTTTCGTGGATGTGCTTGCCGGTGGACAGATCCATGATGGTGTCGGCGCCCCAGCGGATCGACCACACCATCTTTTCCACTTCCTCGGCCAGCGACGACGTCACTGCCGAATTGCCCAGGTTGCCGTTGATCTTGACGCGGAAGTTGCGGCCGATCGCCATCGGCTCCAGTTCCGTGTGGTTGATGTTGGCCGGAATGATGGCGCGGCCGGCGGCCACTTCGCGGCGCACGAATTCCGGCGTCATGTCTTCCGGACGCAGCGGCAGAGCGGCGCCCAGGGCGTTGCCCGGATGCTGTCGCAGCAGCGCCTTGTACTCGGGCTTGTCGTAGAGCGCCTGCAGGTTCAGCGATTCGCGCAGCGCCACGTATTCCATTTCGGGCGTGATGATGCCCTTGCGTGCGTAGTGCATCTGCGACACGTTCGCGCCGGCCTTGGCGCGACGCGGGTTCGTCAGCTGCGCGAAGCGCAGGTGTGCCGTGGCGGGGTCATTGGCGCGTGCCAGGCCGTACTCCGACGACAGGCCAGTCAGCACCTCGGTGTCGTTGCGCTCTTCGATCCACTTGGCGCGGACGGGCGGCAGGCCGGCCTTCAGGTCGATATGCACGTCCGGATCGCTGTACGGGCCCGAGGTGTCATAGACGGGAATCGGCGGGTTCGCCATCTCGCCCTTCTCGGTGCGCGTGGCGGTCTGCAGGATCGTGCGCAGCGGCACTCGGATGTCCGGCCGGCTGCCGGTGATATAGGTCTTGCTGGAAGCCGGGTAGGCGAATTTCTGGTCGAGATCGCTTTCGAGCGATTCAAACGAAGCAGCGGGGGCAGTACGGGCCATGGGTATCGTCCTCTCTCATGCGGGGATGGACGAAACCAGGAGCCCTGTGAGGTCCGTCGCGAGGCATGGCCGGCGGCGGTGTCCCGTTTGTGCGGATCCATGTGGAAATCCGCGGGACTAGAGCAATTCGGTTCTAGTTGAAACTTCCCACGCCGGTACTAGCCGGATCGGGTTCGAAGGGACTCTCTCAGCCGCCCGGCCCATCCGAACGGCACCCCTGTTTCATCCAACGGGGTGAATTTAAGCACAAGCCCCTGCCTGACGCCAGCCAAAGATCGGTTGCATCTGTCATGCATCACAGTATCGGAATCGACATGTTGCGGTGCACGATAACGGCGGATGCAAGCAGGCTGGCGGGTCTTGTGGCGGGATTCGGCAGTGTTGCGCGCGCCGTTGTTGCCGTACCATGAACCGCATCAGGCCGCCCCCTCGATCGAATTCCGCACGCAGGAGATGCCATGGACGCCACATCCTTTCCCGATGCCGGCAGTGCGCAAACTCATACGGTGTTCAACCAGGTGCCCGATCTGGCGCACTACAACCTGTTCGAGTCGGACCCCGGCCTGCGTGCCGCGCTGGATCGCCTGGGCGGCGCGTGGCACGCCGATACGCTCACCGCATTCGGCGCGCGGCTGGGCGATCCGGAGGTGCAGGCATGGGCCGCGGACGCCAACCGATTCCCCCCCGAGTTGCATACGCACAGCCGCACTGGCGAGCGGATCGACCAGGTGGAATTCCACCCGTCGTGGCACAACCTGCTGGTGCTGCTACGCAGCCAGCAACTTCAGGCCCTGCCCTTCGCCCAACCGCGTCCCGGCGTCTGGGCCGCGCGCACGGTGGGCTACTTCCTGCAGGCCCAGGTTGAATCCGGCTCGCTGTGTCCCACCACGATGACGCTCGCAAGCATTCCGGTCCTGCGCAAGGAACCCGCGTTGTTCTGCGATCTCGAACCGCGCCTCTACGCCACCGAACACGATGCGCGCGACCTGCCGTGGCGCGACAAGACCGCTGTGATGATCGGCATGGGCATGACCGAGAAACAGGGCGGCTCAGACGTGCGCGCCAACACCACGGTGGCGCTGCCCGTGCGCGGCGACGGCCGGGGCGCGGAATACGCGCTGACGGGCCACAAGTGGTTTTTCTCGGCGCCGATGTGCGACGCGCATCTGGTGGTAGCCCGCATGGGCGCGGCCGACGGGCCGCTCTCGTGCTTCTTCGTGCCGCGCTTCCGCGACGACGGCAGCAAGAATCCGATCCTGATCCAGCGGCTCAAGGACAAGCTCGGCAACCGCTCCAACTCGAGCAGCGAAGTCGAGTTCCGCGGCACCACCGGCATCCTGATCGGCGAGGAAGGCCGGGGCATCCCCACGATCATCGAGATGGCCACCAACACGCGGCTCGACTGCGTGATCGGCAGCGCGGCGCTGCTACGGGCCGGCCTGGTGCAGGCACTCCACCATGCGCGGCACCGCATGGCGTTCGGCAGGCTGCTGGCGGACCAGCCGCTGATGCGCAACGTGCTGGCCGACCTGACGCTCGAATCCGAGGCCGCCACACTGATGATGATGGCGCTGGCACATGCCTTCGAACATGCCGACGACGATCCGCTGGCCGCCACCTGGAAGCGCGTGATGACCCCGGCGGCCAAATTCTGGATCTGCAAGCGCGCGCTGGAGGCCACCGGCGAGACGATGGAGGTCTGGGGCGGCAACGGCTACGTGGAGGACGGCCCGATGGCGCGGCTGTATCGCGAAGCGCCGGTCAACTCGATCTGGGAAGGCTCGGGCAACATCATGTGCCTGGATGTCCTGCGCGCGCTCCAGCGTGACCCCGGCGATGGCGCGCGCATCCTGCAGGATCTGGCGCGGCTGTCGAATGGTGACGCCGCCGTGCGCGCGGAGCTGGCGTCGCTGCAGGCGATGCTGCGAGAGCCCGCTGAACAGCTCGAAACCAGCGCGCGACGTTTCGCGCAAGGACTGGTGCTGACCGCGCAGGCTGCGCTGATGATCGCGCACGGCAATGCCGAATCGGCGGCGCTATTCGTTGCAAGCCGGCTTGGCCGCCAGCACGGCCGCGTGTTCGGCACGCTCGACGCCGACGCCAACATGCTGGCGCGCATCGCGGCACGCGCCTGGCCCGCCTGAGGCCACCGAAAAGCAACGACAGTCCGTGCGGAGAGATCGCACGAAAGTTGATGTGCCGCAATTCACTCATCTTCATGGGGATGCGTGCACTCCGTAAATGTTGAGGTGACGGGCAGTCGGCCCGCTGCGAAATCCAAGTCACCCAACGGACGACGCTTGCCTTGCGGCGTGCGTCGAATAGCCCCATGACTATCAGCAAACGTCTGTTACTTACGCTCTCCATTGCACTGCTCGCGCTGCTCTTTGTCGGCATCGGCGGCATCTGGCAAATGAACGAATCGGAGAAACGCCTCGAGTACTTCAACGACAACACGCTCGGCAGCGTCCATGATCTGAATACCGTCGCCGAATCGGTCGCCGCAATGCGTATCGAGTTGTATCGCCACGGCCTCAGCGACGACGCCAAGGGTATGGCCGAGGTCGAGCAACAGTTCGACGAAGCCAGCAAGCGCTTTGACAGGATGATCGACAAGTACGAGCGCGATGACATCTCGGACGAGACGGACCGCGCATTGCTTGCGGCCGATCGCGCCGCGGTCAAACACTATCGTGACCAGGTCCCGGCCTTCTTCGAGCGCTCCCGGACCGGCGACTATGCCGCGGCGAGGCAGATGCTGACGGCCGGCGAGCTGTTCAAGGCCTCCCTGGCGCTGCGTAAAACGGTGGCCGAGCACCTCGAGTACAACACCAAGCAGGGCGGGATCGCCGTGGAGAACAACAAGGCCCAACATGCACGGTCTGTCAGCATTTCCCTGAGCGTGATCGTCATTACCGTCGCCCTTACGGCCATCATGGCGCTGATGCTGTTCCGGCGGATCCGAGGCAGCCTGGCGCAGATCCAGGGCTCGCTCGAATACGTCAGCCGCACGCTCGACCTCGATCATCGTGCCGCCGTGGACCGGCTCGACGAAATCGGCCTTACCGCGCAATCGTTCAACACGCTGCTCGAGCGCGTGGCAGGTACGTTGCGCGACGTACGTCGATCGACCGATTCTGTCGGCGTCGCGGCCGCGCAGATTGCCGCCGGGAACACCGACCTGTCCTCGCGCACGGAACAACAGGCGGCCTCGCTCGAGGAGACCGCCTCGAGCATGGAGCAATTGAGCACGACTGTCCGCCAGAACGCCGACAACGCCCAGCAGGCATCGTCGCTGGCCGGCAACGCCGCGCAGGTGGCAGATCAAGGCAACCAGGCGGTCAATCAGATGGTGGAGACGATGGGCGCGATCAGCACCAGTTCCGGGCGCATCGCCGAGATCACGAACATGATCGAGGGCATTGCGTTCCAGACCAACATCCTCGCGCTCAATGCCGCCGTGGAAGCCGCACGCGCCGGGGAACAGGGCCGCGGATTCGCCGTGGTGGCGGGCGAAGTGCGCAGCCTCGCGCAACGCTCTTCCAGCGCGGCCAAGGAAATCAAGGATCTGATCGAAGCCTCGGCGGAAACCGTGCGTGCCGGCTCCGAGCAGGCGCATGGCGTGGGCAGCACGATGACGGAGATCCAGCAAGCCGTGAGGCGTGTGTCGGACATCATCACGGAGATCTCGGCGGCCTCGCAGGAGCAGAGCACCGGCATCGAGCAGGTGGGACACGCAGTGGGCCAGATGGACCAGGTCACGCAGCAGAACGCGGCGCTGGTCGAAGAAGCCGCCGCCGCCGCGCAGTCGCTTGACGAGCAAGCCAGCAAGCTGCGCGAGATGGTGGGCCAGTTCAGGATGAACGTCTGAGTACGCCGTCCACGGCGGTCACCCGGTACGCCGCCAACGCGGCGGCCTGCGTCAATCGGCCGCCACGGTTTCGAGAATCCGCAACGTCACATGCGGCGCGTAGCGAATCAGGTCGTGGGCGCGCTCGCCGATCATGATTGCCGGCGCGTTTGCGTCACCGCCGATCAGCGTCGGCATGATCGATGCATCCACCACCCGCAGGCCCTCGATGCCGCGCACGCGCAGTTGAGGGTCCACCACCGCCAGCGGGTCCATGCCCATGCGGCAGGTGCCCACCGGCTGACAGGCCGATTGCGCGTGCGCGCGAATCCAGGCCCGCGCGGCTTCGTCATTGCCGCCATCGTCACGCAGTTGGCCCAGCCGCAGATCCTGCCCGCCGAATGCCGCAAGCGGCGCCTGCGCCAGGATACGTCGCGCGATACGCAACCCGTCGAGCAGGCCGTCCATGTCCTGCGGGTCCGACAGATAATGCGGATCGATCAGCGGCGCCTTGCGCGAGTCCGGTGACGCCAGCCGCACCACGCCACGGCTGCGCGGGCGCAGCACACTGGCATGGCACGCGTAGCCATGCCCCAGGCGCAGGCGGCGCGTCTCGTCGTCGACGAGCCCCACCACGAAACGCAATTGCAAGTCGGGCTCGGCCAGCCCGGGGCGGCTGCGCACGAAGGCGCCTGCTTCGGCCAGGTTCGATGTCAGCATGCCCGATCGCCCGCGCCGATAGCGCAGGCTTTCACCAATCAGCCGGAATGCGCTGCCCAGCGAGATGCCGAACAGCTCGGACGCACGCACGCGTCTTTGCACCGAGACATCCACGTGATCCTGCAGATTGGCGCCAACGCCTGGCAGGTCGTGGACCACCGGAATGCCAAGCTCGCGCAGATGCATCATCGGCCCCACGCCGGAAGCCATCAGTAGTTGCGGAGACCCGAACGCGCCCGCGGCAAGGATCACCTCCCGGCGCGCGCGGATTTCCAGTTCCTTGCCGTCGCGCCACGCAACGACGCCCACCGCACGCCTGCGCTCGAACAGCACGCGCAGCACCTGCACCCCCGTCAGCACGTGCAGGTGGCTGCGTCCGCCGTTGCTGGTCCGGTTGCGGGCATTTCCGCCGTGCAGATAGGCACGCGCGGCATTCCATCGCTCGCCATTGTGCTGGGTCACCTGATACCAGCCCACGCCTTCCTGCTCATCACCGTTGAAGTCGCCGTTGCGCACGATGCCGGCACGCTGTGCTGCGTCGATGAAATGGTGCGCGAACGGGTTCGGCGAGCGCAGGTCGCTGACGTGCAGCGGCCCGGTGCCGCCGTGAAGCGGATCGTCGTCCTCGCCGGCCAGACGCGCGTTGCACTCGGCGCGGCGGAAATACGGCAGCACGTCGTCCCACGACCAGCCGTCGCAGCCGGCATCGGCCCAGGCGTCGTAGTCGGCCGGGCGGCCGCGCGTGTAAATCATGGCGGAGATCAAGGATGAGCCGCCGAGGCCGCGTCCACGCGGCTGGCTGACTCGCCTGCCGTCCAGCCCTTCCTGCGGAACGGTCCGGTATCCGACGTTGCGCGAGCCGGCCCGTGGCAGGAACGCAGCGCCCGCAGCGGGTGTGCGTACCAGCACATGGTGATCGTGGCCGCCTGCCTCGAGCAGCGCGATACTGTCGTTGCCACTGTCGGCCAGCCGCCCGGCCAGCGCGCATCCGGCCGAGCCGGCGCCCACGACGAGATAGTCAAAGGTCGCTTCCATCTGTCTCCTCGCGTGTCGGTGTCCGTACTGCCAGTCCCCAGCGGACGCGTGTCGCGAGAATCCAGTGTAGGCGCTGGCGCGGGGGGTCGTGAAGCGCGGCGATGTCACTCCCCCAAACCCGGTCGCCGCGCGGTGTTTGGTAGTCGCCCTCCATTGCGATAACCGCGCGGCTGGCTTATGGTGGCCGATGGCCTGCGGGCTGCCGCCCCGCCCCGGAACCAAACCGTGTCCCAGAAGGAGACCGCCAATGAGAGAAGTGCCCGCCATGTCGTCCTTGTTTGATGCAATGCGCGCAGCCTCGCGGCACGACCAGACACCACCATGGGATGTGCGGGCCGACCGGCTGCGCCGCTTGCGCAGGCTCGTGCAGGCCAATCATGAAGCCATCGCCGCAGCCATCAGCGCGGACTTCACCAACCGTCCGCGTCAGGAGACCGCTCTGCTGGAAGTGTTTCCGAGCATGGCCGGGATCGATGACGCATTGCGGCACGGCAAGCGCTGGATGCGCGTGCGCCGCGCCAGCACCGGCCTCTGGTTCAAGCCTGGCCGCTCGCGCCTGATGCCGCAGCCGCTTGGCGTGGTTGGTATCGTGGTGCCGTGGAACTACCCGCTGTACCTGACCATCGGGCCGCTGACCGGCGCGCTGGCGGCCGGCAATCGCGCTATGGTCAAGCTGTCGGAGTACACGCCGCGCTTCTCCGCGTTGTTCGCGCAACTGGTGCAGGCGGCCTTCGCGCCCGACGAGGTGGCCGTGATCAACGGCGACGCCGAAGTGGCCGCCGCCTTCAGCACCCTGCCGTTCGACCACCTGCTGTTCACGGGCTCAACCAATGTCGGCCACCATGTGATGCGGGCCGCTGCGGCGAACCTCACGCCGGTCACGCTGGAACTGGGCGGCAAGTCACCCGCGATCATCGGGCCGCACGCGGATTTCGAGCGGGCCGTGGAGCGGATCCTGGTGGGCAAGCTGCTGAACGCGGGCCAGACCTGCATCGCGCCCGACTACGTGCTGGTGCAAGCCGACCAACGCGACCGCTTCGCCGAGGCGGCTCGCCGCTGCGTCAGCCGGCTTTATCCCGATATCGCGCGCAACCCCGACTACACCAGCATCATCAGCCCACGTCACTTCGACCGGCTGGAGTCGATGATCGCCGCCGCTACCGCGGCGGGGGCGCAGGCAGTGCCGCTGACCGACGCCACGCCGGACGCCGCCGCGCGCCGCCTGCCGCCGGTGCTGCTGACGGATGTGCCGGACAACGTGATGGCGATGCAGGAGGAGATCTTCGGGCCGGTACTGCCCGTGGTGACGTATCGCAGCATCGAGGACGCGATCGGCTTCGTGAACGCGCGCCCACGCCCGCTGGCGCTTTATGTGTTCGATAAGTCGGGGGATGTGGTGGACCGTGTGATGCGCCAGACCGTAGCCGGCGGCGTGACCGTCAACGACACGCTATTCCATATCGCCCAGGACGACCTGCCATTTGGCGGCGTCGGCCCGAGCGGCATGGGCGTCTATCACGGCAAGGCCGGCTTCGAGACGTTCTCGAAGCTCAAGCCGATCTTCCATCAGGCCGGCCTCAATGGCGCCGGGCTGCTCAAGCCGCCCTATGGCAAGCGGTTCGAGTCGATGTTGAAGCTGCTGCTGCGCTGACAACGCCCCGCTCCCGCGCTACGGGAACGGGCGTATTTCCCACCTTCAAGCCGCCAGCATCGGCTTGCCCAGCATCTTCGACAACACAGCCTCGGGCGAGTGCGTGCGGTCACCAATGGCGGCGGGGTCCAGGTAGATGGTCTGTTCCATCATGGCCTTGCCGCGCATGGCCGCATGGAGAAGCTGGTCGCTGAACACGATCCAGGTCGAACCCGGCGGGAACTGGAATTCCTGTTGCGGCACCGACTTCTGGTAGTCGAGATCGGCCTTGGCCAGATCATGCAGTTGCAGCATGCGATGGTCGTACTCGCTGCGCGCGCGCTTGGTGATGTGCAGCGTCTTCATCAGCCAGGATTGACCGGGCCACATCCCGTGGGTCTTCGGCACGAAGTGGCCCGCGAAATCGGCGAATGGCTCGCCCACGCGCCAGACGCGCGGTGCCTCCGGATCGATGTTGTGGAACACGCGCAGCAGGCGCTTGCCAAGCAGCGGATTCGAAGGGAATGCATCGACGTGCAGGCGCGT
Organism: Cupriavidus sp. SHE; assembly: GCF_000812445.1. Lineage (NCBI taxonomy): Bacteria > Pseudomonadati > Pseudomonadota > Betaproteobacteria > Burkholderiales > Burkholderiaceae > Cupriavidus > Cupriavidus sp. SHE. Next base: position 61,101 of record NZ_JWMB01000037.1, read on the forward strand.
ATCGTCCTTGCGCCAGCTCACCGGGCGTCCGGCGATCTCGCTCGGCCGCAGCGAGGTACCCGCGCGCGTCATGTGCGGCCCATACTCGGGGAACAGCGCGTGGATCAGCGACTCAGTCGATTCGGCGTACCGACGGATCAGGTTGTAGAGATCGGTCAGGTCCTGCTGGGTACCCGCCGCGCCGCGCACGGCGCCTTCGTTGGCACGCAGGTTGATGTTCTTCGACTTGCCGTCCGAGTAGCGGCTATCGAGAAAACGCTCTTCTCCCGGCGCAAATCGGAAATGCAGGTTCGGGAAATACAGCACGGCGCCCTGTTCCAGTTCACGGCGCAGCTTCGCTTGCGTCTCCGGCGAGACTTCGGGCGACCAGTCGGTGTAGGGCTGAGTACGGATCAGATCCAGAGACATAGCCATTCCATTAAGTTCGGATTGGACCGGATTTTACCCCTACTGGGCCCGAGGTCTTGTGCAGCAAGATCAACAAAAAACCCCGCTCGCTCCCGAGGGACCGGCGGGGGCTTGATCCGGCAGAACGCCCGGACGCAGCAGCAGGCGCTTACAGGCCGGCGGCAGCGCGCAGAATCGCGGCCTTGTCCGTGGCTTCCCACGAGAACTCCGGCTCCTCGCGGCCGAAGTGGCCGTAGGCGGCAGTCTTCTCGTAGATCGGACGCAGCAGGTCCAGCATCTGGACGATGCCCTTCGGACGCAGGTCGAAATGCTCCTGAACCAGCGCGGCGATCTTCTCGTCGGAGATCTTGCCGGTGCCTTCGGTGTACACGGTCACGTTGATCGGGCGGGCCACGCCGATCGCGTAGCTGACCTGCACCTGGCACTGGCGCGCCAGGCCGGCGGCCACGACGTTCTTGGCCACGTAGCGCGCGGCGTAGGCGGCCGAACGATCCACCTTCGACGGATCCTTGCCCGAGAACGCACCGCCACCGTGCGGCGAAGCGCCACCATAGGTATCGACGATGATCTTGCGGCCGGTCAGGCCGCAATCGCCTTGCGGGCCACCGATTACGAAACGGCCGGTCGGGTTCACCAGGTACTTGGTTTCCTTGAGCATCTCGGCCGGCAGCACCGGCTTGATGATCTCTTCGATCACGGCTTCACGGATCTGTGCCTGCGAGATGTCCGGCGCGTGCTGGGTTGACAGCACCACGGTATCCACGCTGTGCGGACGGCCGTCCACGTAGCGCACGGTCACCTGCGACTTGGCGTCGGGACGCAGCCAGGGCAGGCGGCCGTCACGGCGCAGCAGCGACTGGCGCTCCACCAGGCGGTGCGAGTAGTAGATCGGGAACGGCATCAGTTCCGGCGTTTCGTCGCAGGCATAGCCGAACATCAGGCCCTGGTCGCCAGCGCCCTGGTTCAGGTAGTCGTCCGACGCGCGGTCGACGCCCTGGGCGATGTCGGGCGATTGCTTGTCGTAGGCCACCAGCACGGCGCAGCCCTTGTAGTCGATGCCGTACTCGGTGTTGTCGTAACCGATGCGCTTGATGGTTTCGCGCGCGACCTGGATGTAGTCGACGTTGGCGGTCGTGGTGATTTCACCCGCCAGCACGACAAGTCCCGTATTGCAAAGCGTCTCGGCCGCCACGCGGGCGTACTTGTCCTGGGCAAGGATCGCGTCCAGGACAGCATCCGAAATCTGGTCGGCTACTTTATCGGGATGGCCTTCGGAGACAGATTCCGAAGTAAAGAGGAAATCGTTCGACACGATCTGGTTTCTCCAAGTTGGCTATTGCGTGCCAGCCTCGGGAAACGATGCGGCGACGCTTTAGCGGTATTTTCAGGCCCCTCGGGTAGAGCGGCATCGCCCCGCAAGTTGTCAGTTAACTCGGCGATGCAGCTATTATACGCGCCTGCCGGCCTCGCTGCAGCGTGCCATGTTGGGTATGCCACAGGCAGCGGCCGACGCGAACCCGATATTGTTATTCTCGGCCGGCACGCTGCCGAATTTAGCCCTGACGGCGTCATGACATTTATTTTCTGGCTGATTTCCCGCTTACCACTGCGCGCGCTCCACGCGATCGGCGGCGCCCTGGGACTGCTGGCGGCGCGGCTGCCTGGCCGCTATGGACGCAGACTGGAGGAGAACTTCCGCCACGCCTATCCGGATGCATCCGACGCCATGCTGGCGGAAGCCGCGCGCCATTCGGGCCGGCTGATCATGGAAATGCCGTACTTCTGGAGCCGCAAGTCCATCACGGTCCGCACGGACAACTTCGACGATCATCTCTGGCCAGAACTGGCCCGCCTGGAGTCGGCCGGCAATGGCGTGATCGTCCTGACGCCGCATCTGGGCTGCTTCGAGGTGCTGCCCCAGTCGTACGCGCGCCTGCGCCGTGTCACCGCGATGTTCAAGCCGCCGCACCAGGCATGGCTGCGCGAGTTCGTCGAACGGATGCGCAGCCGGCCCAACATGGCGATGGCCCCGGCCAATCCACGCGGCGTGCGGATGCTGGTCAAGGCCCTGAAGCGCGGCGAAGCGGTCGGCATCCTGCCCGATCAGGTGCCAAGCGGCGGCGAGGGCACCTGGGCGCCATTCTTCGACAAGCCAGCCTATTCGATGACGCTGGTGCACCGGCTGCAGCAATTGACAAAGGCCCCAGTGGTGATGGTCTATGCCGAACGCCTGCCGAAGGGCGCGGGCTATCGCGGCCACCTGCGCATCCTGAGCGATGGCGGGATGCTGCCCGAGGATCCCGCTGCGGCGTCGGCCGTGATCAATGCGGCTATCGAAGACTTGATCACTATCGACCCGACCCAGTACCTGTGGGGGTATAACCGCTACAAGTGTCCAAGCGGCGCGGAATTGCCGCCGGACACGATCGCCACCACACAGGCCACTACACGTGCCACTACACAGGCCACAACCAACAACAACATTCAATGAGCCGGATCTTCACGTGGCTCGGCATCGGTCTGCTGACGGTGCTGGGCAAACTCCCCTACCCGTTCGTGGCCCGCTTCGGCGAGGCGCTGGGCAGCATTCTGTTCATGATCCCAAACCCGCGCCGCGAAGTGGTGCGGGCCAACCTTCGGCTGTGCTTCCCGGACAAGACCGATGCGGAAATCGAGGCGATGTCGCGCGAGACCTACCGCAAGGTCTTCCGCAGCTTTGCCGAGGGCGGCATCTTCTGGACCTGCAACGAGAAAAAGATGCGCCAGCTGGTGCAGATCAACGACCAGGGCAACCTGCCCTCGCTCGACGGCTCGCCCCATATCCTGGTGACACTGCACCTGTCCGGCCTGGAAGCCGGCGCGATTCGCCTGACGATGCACCTGCGCGACACCGTGGGCCGCTCGGGCGCCTCGCTCTACACGGTGCAGAAAAACGCGCTGTTCGATGACTTCCTGAAGGTCGCGCGCGGCCGCTTTGGCGCCAACATGATTTCGCGCAACGACAGCGTGCGCAACATCCTCCGCGTGCTGAAGAAGGGCGAGGCCCTGCAGTTGATCTCCGACATGGACTTCGGCGAGCGCGACTCCGAGTTCGTGCCGTTCTTCGGTGTGGAGGCGCTGACCCTGACATCGGTCTCCCGGCTGGCCCGGCTTGCGGGTGCCAAGGTCGTACCCATCTACACCGAGCAGTTGCCGGACTACAAGGGGTATGTACTGCACATCCTGCCGCCTTGGGACGACTATCCCGGCGAAAGCGTCACCGACGATACACGGCGCATGAACGCGTTCTTCGAGGACGCCATCCGTCCGCGCGTGCCCGACTACTACTGGGTGCACAAACGCTTCAAGCACCGCCCGCCCGGCGAACCTGACATCTACTGATTACAATTCCGGACATGAAACTCCAGTTCACCAAGATGCACGGCGCCGGCAACGATTTCATCGTGCTGGACGGCATTCACCAGAAGCTCGACCTGACCGACGCGCAATGGCGCGCGCTGGCGAATCGCCATTTCGGCATCGGCGCCGACCAGATCCTGATCGTCGAAAAATCTTCGCGCGACGATGTGGATTTCCGCTACCGGATCGTCAACGCGGACGGCGGCGAAGTCGAACACTGCGGCAACGGCGCCCGTTGCTTCGTCCGCTTCGTCACGGACCGTGGCATGACCGACAAGCAGTCGGTCCGCGTGGAAGTCATGAACGGCGTCATCACGCTGAAGCTGCAGGACGACGGTCAGGTGACGGTGGACATGGGCGAGCCCGAACTCACGCCCGCCCGCGTGCCATTCATCGCCGACGGCCTGCCGACGCGCACCGAAGCCCAGGACACGCTCTATGGTCTCGAAGTCAACGGCCGCACCGAGTGGATCTCGCCCGTGTCGATGGGCAATCCGCACGCGGTGCAGATCGTGGACGACGTAGAGCAATTCCCGGTGCTTCAGGACGGCCCGGTCATCGAGCACCACAAGTCGTTCCCGAACCGGGTCAATGCCGGATTCATGCAGATCGTCGACCGCAACACGGTGCGGCTGCGCGTGTTCGAACGCGGCGCGGGCGAAACGCTGGCGTGCGGCACGGGCGCCTGCGCGGCCGTGGTGGCTGGCATCCGCCGCGGCTTGCTGGACTCTCCGGTCAAGGTGCACACCCACGGCGGCGACCTGACCATCGCGTGGCAAGGCACTGGCCAGCCCGTGCAGATGACGGGCCCCGCGACGACCGTGTTCGAAGGCACTATTGACCTCTCCACGCTGCCTGCCTGACCATTGAGGCTCGCAGACACACGGGGCCGACCCGGCCCCGTCTTCGGGAGCACCAATGAAGCTGGACGATTTCTGCATCACCTCGGGCAAGGGGTTCAAGCTTGCCGCCTTCGACCCGGAGAGCAAGCCGTTCTCCTTGGGGGAAAAGGACGCTGACGTTGCGCATGTTGCCGACCTGTCGGCACGACTCGATGCGGAGCAGGACATTTTCTACGCTGAGCACCGTCGCAAACTGTTGTTCATCCTGCAGGGCATGGACACCAGCGGCAAGGACGGCACCGTGCGCTCGGTCTTCCGGAATTTCGACCCACTAGGCGTGCGTGTCGCCAGCTTCAAGGCCCCTACGGCAGAGGAACTGGCGCGCGACTATTTGTGGCGCGTGCACCTGCAGGTTCCACGCCAGGGCGAGATCGCCATCTTCAACCGCAGCCACTATGAAGACGTGCTGATCACGCGCGTGCATGGCTGGATCGACGACGAGGAATGCGAGCGCCGCTTCCGCCAGATCCGCGCGTTCGAGGAGATGTTGACGGAGACCGGGACGACGATCATCAAATGCTTCCTGCACATTTCGAAAGCCGAGCAGAAGCGGCGACTCGAGGACCGCATCGCCGATCCGCAGAAGCACTGGAAGTTCGACATGCAGGATCTGGCTGAGCGCAAGTACTGGAAGGAGTACCAGCAGAGCTACGAGGCCGCAATCGCCGCCACGGCCACGCCGGCGTGTCCCTGGTACATCGTGCCCGCCGATTCTAAAAGCCACCGCAACCTGATGGTCGCGGAGATCCTTGCGGATGTGTTCCACAAACTCAAGCCAAGCTATCCGCCGCCCAAACCCGAGCTGGCAAAGGTGACCGTGGAATAGGCGACCGGATCAGTCGTTGCCGCCGTTGCCACGATGCACGTCGTGGGTAACGAACGGGTGGTCCGGCCCCGGCATGGCCAGCCACTTCGGGTGCTTGAGCGTTTCGCGAATGTCCTCGAGGCCGCTGGCCCAATGCTCGTGCATCGTCAGCACGCCGAACTGGTAATCCTTCGCGCTGCCCTCGAACGACTTGTCACGATAGATCAGTTGAATCACGTTGCGCCGTGCGTCGCAGGCATGGTCCGCTGCCCGCTGATACCACGGGTCGTTGCGCTTTGACTGTGGCACCAGCGCCAGCACTTCGCCAAGCATCCGGCGATAGTTCTGCTGCTCGCGCATGTAGTCGGTGATGGCCCGCGTGCGGCTGGAGTACTGGATATCTTTCTGGCGCTCGACCACGTCCTGCAGATTGTGCGGCAGCCCGCCACGGGCGCTCCACAGGTCCACCTGGAAAATCAGCGCATCGCGTCGCGGCTGGGCGGTCAGCACCTCTTGCAGGGGCGTGTTCGATACGAGCCCGCCGTCCCAGTAGTACTCGCCATCGATCTCGATCGCCGGGAATCCCGGCGGCAGCGCGCCCGATGCCATGAAATGCTCGGGACGCAGCGTGGTGCGCGTGTTGTCGAAGTAGGCGAAGTTGCCCGTGTGGACGTTGACGGCGCCCACCGACACGCGCATCCCCTTTGGATGATTGATCCGGTCGAAATCGGCAAACCGCTCGAGCGTGGATTTCAACGGCGCGGTGTCGTAGTAGCTGACCCGCGTGGGGTCTTCGAAATGCGCCCAGAGGTCGGTCACCGCGCGCGGCGAGAAGAAGCCGCGTTGTCCCTCCACGATCGCACGCGCGGCGTTGAAGCTGTCGAACCAGATTCGCATCGGCTCGGGCCACGTCGGCGCGGAGTCGCTGAGCATCTCCAGTGGCAGCCCGGGCAACCACGGCTGGGCGCAGATGTATTCCCAGAACGCGCGCAGTTGCGCCACGCGCGTCTCGGGAGGATTGCCGGCAATGACGGCCGCGTTGAGCGCGCCGATCGAGATGCCCGCGATCCAGTTGGGATGGATGCCCCCTTCGGCCAGCCCCTGGTAGACGCCGGCCTGATAGGAACCAAGCGCGCCACCGCCCTGCAGCACCAGCGCGCGGATCGCGTAGGCCTCGTGCGGCGGCCCGTCCCCGGGCTCGACCGGCTGGCCGCAATGCTCGCTGAGCACCGAGCCACGCGCACTGGCGCCGCGTTTCGCCCGCTCCGGTGTGGCCGGTGACGATGAATCCTGCGGCGGACCACCCTGTTCGCCGATTTCCCTTTGGATCGCTTCCTTGTTTCGCCGCTTGACCGCCACGCCATGCTCCCAAAAAGAAACGGCCCCATCCGGGGCCGTGTTCGTTGTCAGACGCCGTACTTCTGACGATAGGCTGCCACAGCCTCCCGGGAGTTCCCGAGCGACGGGTCTTTCGACGCATCCAGATACGCCAGCAGGTCCTTGAGCGTGGCGATCGCGATCACCGGAATGCCGTACTCGCGCTGCACATCCTGCACCGCCGAATGCGTGCCGATGTTGTCGGCCGTGCCGCTCTTTTCCATGCGGTCCAGCGCGATCAGCACGGCAGCAGGCTCGGCGCCCGCGGCGCGAATCAGTTGCATCGACTCGCGCACCGAGGTACCGGCGGAGATCACGTCGTCGATGATCACGACCTTGCCCTGAAGCTTGGCGCCGACCAGTGTGCCGCCTTCGCCATGGTCCTTCGCTTCCTTGCGGTTGTAGGAGAAGCCGACGTCACGTCCCATGCCGGCCAGCGCCACCGCCGTGGCGGATGCCAGGGTGATGCCCTTGTAGGCCGGCCCGAACAGCACGTCGAACTGCACGCCCGATTCCAGCAGGGTCTTCGCGTAGAATTGCGCCACCTGGCCCAGCATCGCGCCCTGGTTGAACAGACCGGCGTTGAAGAAGTACGGCGACTTGCGGCCAGCCTTGGTCACGAACTCGCCGAAGGACAGTACGCCTGCGTCCAGTGCAAAGCGGATGAAGGACTGACTGAGGTCGTCCGGCGTCGTCTGCTGCGTCATCTTTTCTCTCTGAATTCAAAATTTCCCGAGATGTTACGGATTATCAGCGCCAACCTCAACGGCATCCGCTCCGCCTCCAAGAAGGGCTTCTTCGAGTGGATGGGCAAGCAGGAAGCAGACATGGTCTGCGTTCAGGAACTCAAGGCCCAGGAAGCCGACATGACCGAAGCGTTCCTGGCGCCACACGGCTATCACGGCTACTTCCACTATGCCGAGAAAAAAGGCTACAGCGGCGTGGGCGTCTATACCCGCCACAAGCCGGAGCGCGTGATCATCGGCTTCGGCAATACGGAGTTCGATGCTGAGGGCCGCTACGTCGAAGTGCAGTATCCGCACCTCGCCGTGATCTCGGTCTACGTGCCTTCCGGCTCAAGCTCGGAGGAACGCCAGCAGGCCAAGTTCCGTTTTATGGAAGCCTTCCTGCCGCACCTGCTGGAGCTGAAAGCCAGCGGCCGCGAGATCGTGCTGTGCGGTGACGTGAACATTGCCCACAAGGAAATCGACATCAAGAACTGGAAGGGCAACCTGAAAAACTCCGGCTTCCTGCCCGAGGAGCGCGCCTGGATCGGCGAACTGTTCGACAACCACGGCTATGTCGACGTATTCCGCCAGCTGGACCCGCGCCCCGAACAGTACACATGGTGGAGCAACCGCGGTCAGGCGTACGCGAAGAACGTGGGGTGGCGCATCGATTACCACCTGACCACGGCGAAAATCGCGGCTACCGCCAAGGCTACGTCGATCTACAAGGACGAGAAGTTCAGCGACCACGCCCCGCTGTCGATCGATTACGATTTTCCGTTGTGATGTGCGCATCCCCCGGTGCAACGCCGGGGGTGCCGTCCGCTTTCAGATGGCGCGCATCTCGTCGAGCAGGTTCGGGTGACGGTCCCGCAGCTTCAGCCGACTGATCGGATGGCAGCGGCCGCCACTCTCGCGTAAACCCTGCACCGGACACCCAACCTCGTTACAATGCTGGTTCTCCGCCCCCAAGGACGCGAGACTTTTCGCATTTTTCAGAGTGAGTCCGCCATGGTTTTCAAAGTGTTCGTCGATGGTCAGGAAGGCACTACCGGTCTCCGGCTGCTTGACTATCTCTCGGGTCGCACCGATGTGGAACTGCTGCGCATTGCCGATGACAAGCGCAAGGACCCGCAGGAGCGAGCACGATTCCTGAACGCCTCGGACGTCTCTTTCCTGTGCCTGCCGGACGTGGCCTCGCGCGAGGCCGTGTCGCTGGTGACCAACCCCGACACCTGCGTGATCGACGCCAGCACGGCGTTCCGCACGGCTGACAACTGGGCCTACGGCCTGCCGGAACTGACCCGTGGCCAGCGCGAGAAGGTGCGCGGCAGCAAGCGCATCGCCGTGCCGGGCTGCCACGCCAGCGCGTTCGTGCTGGCCGTGCGTCCGCTGGTGGAAGCCGGCCTGATGCCTGCCGACTATCCGGCTTCGGCGTTCTCGCTGACCGGTTACAGCGGCGGCGGCAAGTCGATGATCGCGGAGTTCGAAGCCGGCGGAAATCCGAAGCTGATGAGCCCGCGTCCGTACGCGCTGGGTCTGGCGCACAAGCACCTGCCGGAAATGCGTGTGCAGACCGGCCTGTCGCAGGCGCCGATCTTCAACCCGATCGTCGGCAACTTCCTGAAGGGTCTGGCCGTGACGGTGCCGGTGTATCCGGGGCTGCTGTCGCGCAAGGCCGATGCGGAAGCCATCCTCGACATCTACCGCAAGCACTACGAAGGCGAGCAGTTCGTGCGCGTCCATCCGTTCAACAGCGACGCCAATCTGGACAACGGCTTCTTCGACGTCCAGGCGAACAACGACACCAACCGCGTGGACCTGTTCGTCTTCGGCAACGAAGAACGCCTGAACCTGGTGGCGCGCCTGGACAACCTCGGCAAGGGTGCGGCCGGCGCGGCCGTGCAATGCATGAACGTCCATATCGGCGCCGACGAAGCCACGGGGCTCGTTGCCTGACGTCTCGCCCGCTTCAAAAGAAAAACCGGCTCGATCTGAGCCGGTTTTTTTTCGCCCGTCCGGGCCACCGCCGCTACTTTTTCAGCGGATGCTGGAGATCCTCGTCACCCGCGTCGACCGGCGCGTCGTGCAGGTCAGTCATATTGGCCTTGTAAGGCGGCAGCTTTTCCATCGGCATATTCATGGCCTTGGCATAGAGCGGCAACACTTCATTCATATGCGCCTGAAGCACGGCGATCCGGCTGCGGCCGGACGGATGGGTCGAGGTGAACTCGTCGCCGGCCTTGAGCACCGCGCCCATCTTCTGCCAGAGCGTGATGGCCGCGCGGGGGTCATACCCGGCGCGCGCGGCGATATCCATGCCGATCAGGTCGGCTTCGGTCTCTTCCTGGCGCGAAAAGCGCAGCGACAGCATCTTGGCATTGGAACCGATATCCATATTGCCGAGGTTGCCGAAACCGGTCAGTTGCGACACCACGTTCGCGCCCAGGTTCGAGATCTCGGCCTGCGCCGCGCGCTGGCGGGCGTGTTCTTCCAATGCGTGCGAGATCTCGTGGCCCATGACCACGGCCACTTCGTCGTCGGTCAGATTGAGTTCCTCGAGCAGGCCCGAATAGACTGCCATCTTGCCGCCCGGCATGCAGAAGGCGTTGACCTGCTTGGACCGGATCAGGTTGATTTCCCAGGCCCAGCGCCCGGCGCGCGGATTCCAGAGCACGGTCTGCGGCAGCAGCCGGATGCCGATCTCGCGCAGGCGCTTCACCTGCGGATCGTCTTCGTCGGCCAGCGTGTGCTTGGCGATCGCTTCCTGCTTGACCTGTTCGTACTCGCGCGCGGCCTGCTGGTCGATCACCTCCATTGGCACGATTTCCCGCACCTTCGAATAGCGACGATCGACCCGCACGCCATCGTCGGGCGCGGAAACCACGGCAACTCCCTGCGCCCGCGCGGGAAGCGGATGCGCGGCGCCCAGCGCGGCAGCCAGTACGACGGCTGCGGCCACGGCCTGCTGGCGCAACCGGCACGATGTGTCGGACACGTTCGGGTTCAAGGCAGGGCTCGCTGGGTAGAAAGTTTCGACTTGTTCGGGGGCGCGGAATTGGTGATGCAATAATACACAGCCAGCCGCGCGCCGTCCTCGCCATCATGACTTTTCAAGACTATCTCGACATCTTCCGCAATCGCCGCATCGGGGCCATGCTGACGCTCGGTTTTGCCTCCGGACTCCCCCTGGCGCTGACCTCGGGCACGCTGCAGGCGTGGATGACGGTCGAAGGGCTGGACATCAAGACGATCGGCTTTTTCTCGCTGGTCGGCCAGGCCTATATCTTCAAGTTCCTCTGGGCCCCTCTGATGGACCGCTTCACGCCGCCGCTACTGGGCCGTCGGCGCGGTTGGCTGCTGGTCACGCAGCTCGGGCTGGTGGGCAGCATCGCGGCGATGGCGTTTTGTCCGCCCCACGAGGCACTGTGGGCGCTGGCCGCGCTGGCCACACTGGTCGCCTTCCTGTCGGCTTCACAGGACATCGTGTTCGATGCCTACAGCACCGACGTGCTGCGCCCGACCGAGCGCGGCGCCGGCGCGGCGGTCAAGGTGCTCGGCTACCGGCTGGCGATGCTGGTCTCAGGAGGGCTGGCGCTCTATCTGGCGGATCGCGTGCTGGGGTGGTCACACATGTACCTGCTGATGGCGGCGCTGATGAGCGTTGGGCTGGTCACGCTGATCTGGGCGCCGGAGCCGGACGTCCCGGCGCGCGCGCCGCGCTCGCTGGAAGAAGCGATAGTCGGGCCGCTGCGCGATTTCTTTGGCCGCCAGGGCGCGTGGTGGCTGCTGCTGCTGATCGTGCTGTACAAGCTCGGCGATGCCTTCGCGGGCAGCCTGTCGACCACGTTCCTGATTCGCGGCCTGGACTTCGATCCGGGCGAGGTCGGCATCGTCAACAAGACGCTGGGGCTGGCTGCGACGATCATCGGCGCACTGTTCGGCGGTTCGCTGATGGTGCGCCTTGGCCTGTACCGTTCGCTGATGCTGTTCGGCATCCTGCAGGGCGTGTCGAATCTGGGCTACTGGATCCTGTCCGTCACGCCGCCGCACCTGTGGACGATGGGTGCGACGATCGCCGTCGAAAACCTCTGCGGCGGCATGGGCACTGCGGCCTTCGTGGCGCTGCTGATGACGCTGTGCAACCGGTCATTCTCTGCCACCCAGTACGCGCTGCTATCTGCGCTGGCGTCGATCGGACGCGTCTACGTGGGGCCGACCTCCGGCTACATGGTCGAAGCCTGGGGATGGGCGCCGTTCTACCTTGGCACCGTCATCGCGGCCGTGCCCGGCGTTGCGCTGCTCTGGGCCATGCGCAACACCGTCCACCGCTACGAAGCGCAGGCGCGGGAACCGGCCGAACCTGCCGTGCCGCGCCCGGCGTAACTTATTCCTTGTAGTAGACGATCTGGTGCGAGGTGGCGAGCAATTCGCCGCTCGCGCTCCAGATCTCCGCGCTCTGGTCGAAGAAGCCCTGGCGGAACACGCGCGCCTGCGCGCAGCCCAGCACATGGCTGTCCCCAACTGCCGCCAGCGTGGCGGCATCGGCATGGAAATATGTGGTCAGGGATACCGTGCCCGCCGGCACGAAGCCCGCGCGCTTGAGGAAGATGCGCGGATAGAACGCGTCGCACCATGCCGCCATCGACGCATAGTCGGGCGTGCGTGCCGGTTCGTCCCGAATCCAGAACTGGGACAGGCTGTCAGGGTTCTCGGTCCCGGGGGCCGTGGTCGGCTTGGCGCCGCGGACTGCCCGAATGTCATAGCTGCCCAGCCACTTCACCGGCGCGAAACCGCTCATGACCGGCAGCGATTCGGCGGCGGGCACCTGCGGCATCACGGCCTCGCCCGAATTCCAGGTTTGGCGACGCACGGCAAACACGGCGCTGCCGGTGGTCGTCACCTCGCCGTTCTGGCGCAGTTCCAGATGCCAGTGCTGGGTCGAGCGATTGGTGCGCGACGGCCGGGCCTCGACCTCGAAGTCACCTTCCCCAATCGGCCCCGCAAAGTTGACGGTGAGCGCAATCGGGTCGCCCAGACGCTCGGGATGCACCAGGGCGGCCTGCAGCATCACGGCCGCGGTAGCTCCGCCGAACGGGCCGATCATGTTCCAGTAAGCCTGGCTGGTATGGCCCACATAGCGATGTTCGCCAGCGGGTTCGAGCTTCAGTGCTAGATCGAGTGGATGCAGGGGCGCTTGCGTCATGGCAGGAAATAGTACGATCGTTCGGTAACTCACGTACGGTATGCCTGCCAGAGGCTTGCGTCAAGCTATCGACTCGCCGGACCGATACCCCATCAGACCGCGCAGACTCGGTACACCGCCAGGCTGCCGCGCCAGTTGACGCCCCAGTTCACCGTCACACCCTCGTGCATCACCACGCGATCGAGCACGCGCAGGCCCACCTTGGGCGCCAGCGCCTCGAAATCGCTGATCGTCAGCACACGCACGTTCGGCGTGTTGTACCACTGGTACGGCAGCGACTCGGACACCGGCATCCGGCCACGAAACACTGACAGCCGGTGCGGCCAGTAGCCGAAGTTCGGGAACGAGACGATGCACTCGCGGCCCACGCGCAGGGTGTCGCGCAGCACCTGGGCCGTGTTGTGGATGGTCTGCAGCGTCTGGGACAGGATCACCGTGTCAAAGCTCTGGTCCTCGAACAGCGCCAGCCCCCCTTCCAGGTTCTGCTGGATGACATGCACCCCCTTCTGGGCGCAAGCCAGCACCTCTTCATCGCGGATCTCAATGCCGTAGGCCTGGACGTCCAGTTCGTCCTGCAGCACGCGCAGCAGGCTGCCGTCGCCGCAGCCTGCGTCGAGCACGGTGGAGTTCGGTTCGATCCAGCGCGCGATAGCGCGGAAGTCCGGACGCAGCGCGAGGATATTCGGATTGGAAGCCGCGTTCATGCGCCGATCTCCTCTGCGATGCGGTCGTAGTAGGCGCGCATCAGGTTGTGATAGCGGGCGTCGTCGAGCAGGAAGGCGTCGTGGCCGTGCGGAGCGTCGATCTCCGCGTACGACACCGGTCGCTTGTTGTCGAGCAGCGCCTTGACGATCTCGCGGCTGCGGTTCGGCGCAAAGCGCCAGTCCGTGGTGAAGCTGACCACCAGGAAGCCGGCCTGCGTCTGCGCCATGGCGCGCGTCAGGTCGCCGCCGTGGGCCAGCGCCGGATCAAAGTAGTCGAGCGCGCGCGTAATCAGCAGGTAGGTATTCGCGTCGAAATACTCGGCGAACTTGTCGCCCTGGTAACGCAGGTAGCTTTCCACCTGGAACTCGACGTCAAACGAGAAGCGGATGTCCTCGGCCTTCAGCGAGCGGCCGAATTTCTCGGCCATGTCCTCGTCGGACAGATAGGTGATATGGCCGATCATCCGCGCCACGCGCAGGCCGCGCTTCGGCTTGACGTTGTGCGCGTAGTAGTTGCCGCCGTGGAAATCCGGGTCCGACAGGATGGAACTGCGCGCGACCTCGTTGAACGCGATGTTCTGCGCGGACAGTTTCGGCGTGGAAGCGACCACGATACAGTGGCGCAGCCGCTCCGGATACATCAGGCTCCAGGCCAGCGCCTGCATGCCGCCCAGACTGCCGCCCATCACGGCGGCGAACTGCTGAATGCCGAATATGTCGGCCACGCGCGCCTGCGCGTTGACCCAGTCTTCCACCGTCACCACCGGGAACAACGCGCCATACGGCGCCCCGGTCGACGGATTGGTGCTCATCGGCCCGGTCGATCCGAAGCACGAGCCGAGGTTGTTCACGCCGATCACGAAGAAGCGGTTGGTGTCGAGCGGCTTGCCGGGGCCCACCATGTTGTCCCACCAGCCGATATCGCGCGGATTGTCCGCGGCGATGCCGGCGACGTGGTGCGAGGCGTTGAGCGCGTGACAAACCAGCACGGCATTGGTCCGCGCGGCGTTCAGCGTGCCGTAGGTTTCGACCATCAGGTCGTAGTCGGCGATCTGGCTGCCGTTGCGGAGCTGCAGCGGCTCCGAAAAATGCATGCGCTGGGGCGTAACGACACCGACGGAATCGGTCGGCACGTCGAGCACACCAGCGGGAGGAGCGACATCGGTCATGAGCGGGGCCCGCGAGTGAGGCAGGCATAAAAAAACCCGACTGGCAGTGCGTGTGATGCTTCGCAGCCAAGTCGGGCGTTCGCGGTGTCCCGCGTGCCGGTGCCATGCATGAATCTTCCGCGAGGCACCGACCCAACCTCTTTAGCCGCATTTATATTGGCAACCGGAAGACTTCCCTTCCCATCGCCGCGCGCCCGCAAGCCAGTCATCAAATCGGCGCGACCCGCACATTATAGTGCAAACCGTTTTTTGTGCCCGCTCCTGTTCGGATCAGCCCAGCAGGATGCGCAGTTGCGCATCGATATTCTCGGTCGGCGCCTTGCGGAAACCGCTCTTCACGAAGCGATGCCAGTGCCCCTGCACGGCCGCCGTGATCAGCGCCACGCGCAACGGAATATCGGCATCGGGCGGAAACGCCGCCTGACTGACGGCCACCTTCAGACACTGACGCAGCGACGCCTCGATACGGTCGATCATCTGGTTGATGCGCTCCTGCAAGCGCTCGTGTTCGCCGACGAGCGCCTCGCCAGTCAGCACACGCGTCATGCCGGGGTTCTTCTCGGCGAACGACAGCAGCATGCGCACGATCGCCTGCGCCTGGCGCAGCCCATGCTCTTCCTGCGTGGTGATCTGGTTGATCAGGCCGAAGACGGTCTGCTCGATGAAGCCGATCAGGCCTTCGAACATCTGCGCCTTGCTGGCGAAGTGCCGGTACAGCGCGGCCTCGGATACCGAGAGCTTCGCAGCCAGCGCCGCGGTGGTGATCTTTTCCCCGCGCGGATGTTCGAGCATCCCTGCCAGCGTCTGGAGGATCTGGATACGGCGTTCACCCGGGCGCGGACGCTTGCGCGCGGGCGCCGCTTCCGGCGAGTGGCCAGCGGGCGTGTCCGCCTCTGCCTGGCTTGAAATGGTTTGAGTCATGACCCGGTTCTCCACATTCGTCGTAGGAGTTGATGCATCGATTGTACTTTTATGTCCACATAGCCGGGCCGATTCGTCACGCGTGCCCGCACACGCGGCAAATGATCGGGCTGCGACTGTGGCGTGGTTGCCGCACGGGTGGGGTCCTGGCTCTCGGCCGCCACCAGCGTCACCGACCGTTCCTGCGCCAGATGCGCCACACGCTGGCGGTCTTCGGCGGCCAGCGTCGAGCGCGTGACCGCGTCGCGCGCCGCGCCGGGCACGCTGGCGTCCTGAGCCGGCACCACCACGTGCGGCCGTGACGGTGCGATCGTGCGCAGGTAGCCGGTCACCCAGGCCCTGCGGATACCCGACCCCGCATAGTGCTTGAGGTGCGACAGCGTATCTTCCACCAGCACCGCCCGGTGCGGCGCCACGCCGATCTGCGCCAGCAACCGCAGCATCATGCGGCGGTCCGGCTTCGGACGCAGGTGTCCGTGCACCCACATGTCCTCGATGGCCACGACCCGCTCGAAGCATCGATCGATGCCAGCGATCGCCATCACGCTGCGCGCGTAGTTGCGCGGTGCGTTCGTGACCAGGATCTTCCGCCCCGGCAACTGGCGCAGTGCGGCCACCAGACCTCGTCGCACGCGCACCATGTCCGCCAGCTCGGGGAAATCATGCGCGGCGCGCAGGAAGTCTGCCGGATCGACCTGATGGTGACGGACCATGCCGAGCAGCGTGGCGCCGTAGCGCTGCCAGTAGTCGACGCGCACCCGGCTGGCCGTAGTGTCGTCGCAACCAAGCACACGCGCCACGTAAGCCGTCATCAGTCGGTTGATCGCCGGAAAGATGGCGTGCGAGGCATCGTGCAGCGTGTTGTCGAGGTCGAACAACCAGACGGTGTCGCCAGACGTGTTGCCGGCCACGCCGCGGACCAGATGGCGCCGCGGCCGGTGGGAGGAATGCAGGCGAGCGCGTTCTACGCCGCGACGCTGGGTGGGCTGACGAATGAACACGCGGGTATCTGGAGATGGAGGAAGAGGCGGGAACCCGCACGCGGCGGATTCCCATATGACGCGCTCAGTGCGAGCGGATCATTGTGCCGAAGGCCTGTTCGGTCAGGATTTCGAGCAGCAGCGAGTGTTCGATGCGGCCATCGATGATGTGCACCGAGTGCACACCGCTCTTGGCCGCGTCGAGCGCCGACGAGATCTTCGGCAGCATGCCGCCCGAGATCGTACCGTCGGCGAACAGTTCCTCGATCTCGCGCGCGGACAGGTCGGTCAGCAGGTTGCCCTTCTTGTCCATCACGCCCGGGATGTTCGTCATCATGACGAGCTTCTCGGCCTTGAGGATCTCGGCCATCTTGCCAGCCACCACATCGGCGTTGATGTTGTAGGCCTGGCCATCGTCGGAGAAACCGATCGGCGAGATCACGGGGATGAAGGCATCGTCCTGCAGCGCCTTCACCACGGCCGGGTTGATCGCCTCGATATCGCCCACGTAGCCGATGTCGATGAAGGTGCCCGGGTTCTCGCGGTCCGGCATTTGCAAACGCTTGGCGCGGATCAGGCCGCCGTCCTTGCCGGTCAGGCCCACGGCCTGGCCGCCGTACTGGTTGATCAGCATGACGATGTCCTGCTGGACTTCGCCGCCGAGCACCCATTCGACCACTTCCATCGTCTCTTCGTCGGTCACGCGCATCCCCTGGATGAACGTGCCGACCTTGCCGACCTTCTTGAGCGCCTCGTCGATCTGCGGGCCACCGCCGTGCACAACCACCGGGTTCATGCCGACGAGCTTCAGCAGGATCACGTCGCGCGCGAAACCGTGCTTGAGTTTCTCTTCCGTCATCGCGTTGCCACCGTACTTGACCACGATGGTCTTGCCGTGGAACTTCCGGATATAAGGCAGCGCCTCGGCAAGGATTTCAGCCTTGAGGGAGGGAGCGATGGCCGCAACCGACTTGGTAGCAGGCTCAGGATTGTCAGCGTTCATGGCTTTGGACATTCCGTGTGATGTGGAGCAGGTATCATGACTAATCGTCCGCCGGACAGGCAAAGGACGCGCGAGGCCGGCGTTGCGGCAATAGCCGTCTGGGAAGCGGCGCGTCACAGGGATCCCCCCGGGTGCGCCATCCGGCCACGGCAGGCGCCGATTTTACAAGAAACCCGCGACCACATTGCAATCCGGATGAGTGGCATACGATGACCGATCCGTCGACGATCCATACAGGCCAGTTGCGGCCGGTCGAACATTGCAGCCGTTGCGGCGCCGCGTTCGTCTGTGGCTACGTGGCCGGGCTGCCCGAATGCTGGTGCGCCAGCCTGCCGCTGCTGCCGTCGCGCAAGATCGTGGCGGGCCAGCATTGCCTGTGTCCGACCTGCCTTCGGCAGCGGCAGGACGACGTCCCCCAGGACGCCGTTGCTCCAGATTGAATTTTTAGAGCAGCGAATGCCCAAACACCCCAAGTTCGGTTTAACATTCGCGGCATGAATAGCCTTCGTGGAATCGACCTCAACCTTCTGGTGGTGCTGGAAGCGCTGCTGGCGGAACGCCATATTTCGCGCGCCGCACTGCGCCTGCAGCTCAGTCAGCCCGCCGTGAGCCACTCGCTGGCGCGGCTGCGCCAGTTGCTCGACGATCCCTTGCTGGTACGCGGCCAGGGCGGCCTGGTGCTGACCGCGCGCGCCCACGAACTGGCCGCGCCGCTGGCCGAGGCGCTCGCGCAGGTCCGCATCCTGCTGGGGCCCGGTGGCTTCCAGCCCGCCACGGCCCGGCGGACGTTCAAGCTGGCGATGTCCGACTATGGTTCGCTGGTGGTGTTGCCGCGCCTGCTGCGCACGGTGCGCAAGGCCGCGCCCAATATTGACCTCACCGTCACGCAGGGCAGTCTGGAAACGATGACCGCTCAAGTGGCAGATGGCCAGATCGACCTGGCATTCGGCGCCTTCGCGTTCGAGCCGGAAGGCGTGCGCACCGCGGTGCTGTTCGACGACGATTTTGCATGTGCCGTGGACGCCGCAACGGTCCGCGATACGGGCCGGCTAGATCACGTGGCCTATCTGGCGCGCTCGCACGTGCTGGTGACCGCAGCCACCGAGCGCGGGGACGCCATCGACGCGGCCGTGACCCGACTGGGCGGGCGACGCAAGATCGCCTGCACCGTGCCGCACTGGAGCGTGGCGCCCGGCCTGATCTTTGGCACCAACATGGTCCTGACCACCGCGCGCCGCTCGCTCGAAGCGCTGGCAGACGACCGTCTGGCGATCTTCGAGGCGCCGTTCACAATCCCCGGCTTCGCGTTCTGCATGATCTGGCCGGCGAAAGCCGACGCGGACCCGGGACTGACCTGGCTGCGCGAACGGGTACTGCAAGCGGTCGCGCCGGAAGCGGAAAGCTCAGACGCGATCAGCCTGCGCGGCTGACCACCCCGTCCGATGACCCCTGACGGGGTCCGGTGCCGACGCTCAACGTACCCGGATCAGCACCGGAAATCTGCGCATCAGCGCTTCAGTGCTTGTGATCGCCGTGGCCGCCACCCTGCGCGGAAGCGGTCATGTCGCGAACCTGCGCGTTCACCTGCTGCTCGACCACCTTGCCGTTCTGCTCGAACTTCAGCGTGATGGGCACCGTGTCGCCCGCCTTGAGCTGCTGCTTCAGGCCCATCAGCATCACGTGATAGCCGCCCGGCTTCAGTTGCACGTCCTGCATCTTCGGCAGATCCAGCGAGGGAATCTGGCGCATCCGCATGACGTTGTTTTCCATCTTCATTTCATGCAGTTCGGCGGTGCCCACGGGCGACGACACGCCGACCAGCTTGGCGTCCTGATGCGCGTGCAGCGTCATGAACGCGCCAGACGCGGTCTGCGCCGGCACGGTGCCGCGCACCCAGGCGTCGCTGACGTCGACTTGCGCCATGGCCTGGGCGCTGGCCAGCAGACCGGCCAGGGCGAGGGTTGCGATCGATGCGGCGCGGGCCGCGCGGAACTTGGCTTGCATAGGGAACATCTCCACGATTCAGCACGAATTGGGTGTTGAGGGCGGTCATTAGATCACGCAGCACCCCGCGTGTCTTGCCGCGATCTGAACCTCGCAGTCTGGCAGCGCCGCCCGCCGTTCAGAATGCGGCACTGTGTCGCACGTTGCAAGCGCCGATCCGCGGCATTGCTACACTCGCGCCATGCATCCCCCGATCGTCATGTCCACCCTACCGCCCTCCGTCGCCCCGCCCATCGGCACGGCGCCGCAGCGTCACAGCCTGGTGAGCCTGCGCCGCCTTAGCTGGCTGCGCTGGGCGCTGCTGGCAGGCCAGGCCATGTTGCTGGTGTCATGCGAGTCGCTGGCCGGCATCGCCCTGCCCTACAAGCCGCTGCTGTTCCTGTTCGCCGTCCAGACCGTGTTCAACGTGTTCACCGTGGCACGCCTGCACTGGCACACGCGCCACAGCACGGTGCCGTCCGACGCCGAGCTGATGGTGCAGATGATGGTCGACCTGACCGCGCTGTCGGCCATCTTGTTCTACACGGGCGGCGCAACCAATCCATTCGTGTCGTTCTACCTGCCCGGACTGGCGATTGCCTCGGCCATCCTGCCGTGGCGGCTGGTGGTAACGCTCGCGGCGTACGCGCTGGCCTGCTATTCGATGCTGCTGCTCGAGTACATACCGCTCGATCTGCACAACCCCGACAACGCGGTGAACTATCACCTGGCCGGGATGTGGCTCAACTTCGTGGCCAGTGCGGTGATGATCGCGTTCTTCGTGGCGCGGCTGTCCAATGCGCTGCGCCAGCGCGACGCGCAACTGAACGAGGCACGCGAGCTGCTGCTGCGCGAGGCGCGCGTGGAGGCGCTCAATGACCAGGCCGCCGCCGTGGCGCACGAGATCGGCACCCCGCTGGCCACGCTGGCCGTGATCGCCGGGGAACTGCGTGCCGACGCCGAGAACACGAATCGCAGCGACACACCGGTGGCCGACTACCAGGCCGACCTCCGCACGATGGAGCAGCAGCTTGAACTCTGCCGTTCGATCCTGGCCCGGCTGCGCGCCGACCATGAAACACTGGCACCGCAGCGAATCGATGCGTGGCTGGCGCCGTTCGTCGAACGCTGGCAACTGCGTCATCCGCAGGCAAGCCTGCAGGCCAGTGCCGCGCCCGATGCGGCCGCGCAGGCCGTGGACACGGCACGCATCAGCCAGATCCTGACGATCGCGCTCGACAATGCCGCGCGCAGCCAGCAGGCCGCCGGGCATGACCATCGCCAGGGGCCACCGCTGCGGCTGGACATCGCGCGCGAGGCCGATGCGCTGGTGTACCGCGTCACCGATCACGGCCACGGCCTTCCGCCGGGGCTGCGCGCAAGGCTGGGCGAATCGCCGGTGGCCAGCGCCCATGGTGGCCAGGGCATCGGCCTGTACCTCGCGCAGAGCGCCGCGCGCCAGCTCGGTGGCCAGATCTCGTGGCATGACAATCCGGCGGGCGGCACGGTGCTCGAACTTCGCCTTCCACTCACGGCCGTATCCGAACGCGCCATCGCCGCACAACCCGACTTCCAACCGTGATGACCGACGTCTCTGCCTCCAACGACGCCATGCCCTTCCTCGTCATCGATGACGACGAAGTATTTTCCGGCACCCTGGCCCGCGCCCTCACGCGCCGCGGCTATGCCGTGCAGGTCGCCCATAACGGCGCCGAAGCGCTGGCCCTGGCCGGCAGGACACCATTCGCCTACGTCACGCTGGATCTGCATCTGGGACCGCCGCCGGAGTCGGGCGGCACGTCAGCCTCGGAATCGGGATTGCATCTGGTGGCGCCGCTGCGCGCGGCGTTGCCCGATGCGCGCATCCTGGTGCTGACCGGCTACGCAAGCATCGCCACGGCCGTGGCCGCGGTCAAACAAGGGGCTGATGAGTATCTGGCCAAGCCGGCCAATGTCGACTCGATCCTGACCGCGCTGATGGCGGGTGTTTCCGAGGATGCGGCCGAGGCCGCGCTGGAGGAACCGGTGCCGCTATCGGTGGCACGGCTCGAATGGGAGCATATTCAACGTGTGCTCACCGAGCATGGGGGCAATATCTCGGCCACGGCGCGCGCGCTGAACATGCATCGGCGCACCTTGCAGCGCAAGCTGGGCAAGCGGCCGGTTTCACGCTGAATCCGGCCGGCTCGCGCCAGCCGCGCGGCCATCGCACTGGCTCACAGGCGCAGCTGGACGTAATCCCAACCAAGATCGTCGGCATCCGCCGACGCAGACGCATCGGCAATGCGCACGGCATCAGTCGCATGGCGATCGGCCAGCGTCACCATCGCGCCGGACGCCATCGCCAGGGCCGCCACCGCGGCCTGACCTTCGTGCATGGCGCGACGTTCAGGCTGGTCGGCGTGGGCCGAATCTGTCACCGGCAATGCGGCGACACCCTGCTGCGCCATCGTCGGACGGACACACAGGAACAACGTTGCCGCGGTAATGCCGGCCATAACGCCAACAGTGGCCATCGCCACTCGGCGCTTGCGCACCTGGTTGCGATGGAAAAAGGGGGTTCGCGAAATGTTCTGCGACATGGGCAGACTCCCAGGACCATCAAGATGCGCAAGGGTCTCATTTCCCGATAGAACCGCGCCAGTGTGCTTACCAATGCTTACCAACCTTACCGGCGTGAGCAGAGGCAATACATCGCGCTGACATCAACGCTCAGCCGAGGACGTGAACGACCTCACGCCATGTGCTGCGTCACCAGGTCGCACGGCGCAAGGGTGCTTTGGCGCTAGACTGACGCGCTATCACGGCTCGCCATCCTGACCTTTTCCCATGAACATCCGCACCCTGCTGGCATCGTTGCTTATCGTTGCCGCCCCCATGGCTTCGGCCCATATCGTTTTCGAGCAGAAGCAGGCGCCCGCGGGCAGCTACTACAAGGGCACGCTGCTGGTCGGCCATGGCTGCAACGGCAGCGCGACGCGCGCGGTTACGGTGACGATCCCGGATGGCGTGCAGGGCGTGCATCCGCAACCGAAGCCGGGCTGGCAACTCGAGATCAAACGGGCGAAGCTCGCCAAGCCCTATACCTCGCACGGCAAGACCATCGACGAGGACGTGCATACGATCCGGTGGTTTGGCAACACGCTCGCCGACGAACACTTCGACGAATTCCGCATGCTGATGAAGCTGCCCGAACAGGGCGGCAAGCTCTACTTCCCGGTGCTGCAGGAATGCGAGAGCGGCAAGTCCGAGTGGACCCAGATTCCCGCCGATGGCCAGACCACCCGGGACCTGAAGACCCCGGCAGCGGAGCTTGAGGTGTTGCCACCTGCCGGCGGCCACGTGCACTCGCACTGAGTAACCGGGCGCCCGACGCACCCCAAACGAAAAGAGCCGGTCACCCGGCTCTTTTACTTTCAGACTTCGGCCTGCGTTACAGCACGTAGCGCGACAGATCCTCGTTGCCCGCCAGGTCACCCAGGCGCGCATCGACGTATGCCGCATCGACTGTCACGGTTTCCCCCGACGACTTCGTTGCGTGGAAAGACAGGTCCTCGAGCAGGCGCTCCATCACCGTGTACAGACGGCGCGCGCCGATGTTCTCGACCTTCTCGTTGACCGAGAACGCGATCTCGGCCAGGCGGCGGATGCCATCCGGCGAGAACTGCAGTTCCACTTCCTCGGTCTTCAGCAGCGCCTGGTACTGCTTGGTCAGGCTGGCATCGGTCTGCGTGAGGATGGCCTCGAAGTCCTGCACCGACAGCGATTCGAGTTCCACGCGGATCGGGAAGCGACCCTGCAGTTCCGGAATCAGGTCACTCGGCTTCGACAGATGGAACGCGCCGGACGCGATGAACAGGATGTGGTCGGTCTTGATCATCCCGTACTTCGTGTTCACCGTGGTGCCTTCCACCAGCGGCAGCAGGTCTCGCTGCACGCCCTGGCGCGATACTTCGCCGCCGCCCACTTCGCTGCGGCTGGCGATCTTGTCGATCTCGTCCAGGAACACGATGCCGTTCTGCTCGACGTTGGCGATGGCCTTGTGCTTGAGCTCTTCTTCATTGACGAGCTTGGCGGCCTCTTCATCGATCAGCAGCTTGAATGCGTCCTTGACCTTCATCTTGCGGCGCGCCTTCTTGCCCTGGCCCAGACCCGCGAACATCGAGCGGATCTGCTCGGTCATGTCTTCCATGCCCGGGGGACCCATGATGTCCATGTTCGGCATCCCGGCGGAGACCTCGAGCTCGATGTCCTTCTCGTCGAGCTCGCCCTCGCGCAGTTTCTTGCGGAAGACCTGGCGCGTGTTCGAGTCTTTCTCCTCGTGCTGGGCAAAGCCGATGTCGCGCGGCGGCGGCAGCAGCACGTCCAGCAGGCGGTCCTCGGCTGCTTCCTCGGCCTTGGTGCGCACCTTCTTCATTTCCGATTCGCGCGTCTGCTTGACGGCCATTTCGGCCAGATCACGCACGATCGTGTCCACGTCGCGGCCGACGTAGCCGACTTCAGTGAACTTGGTTGCCTCGATCTTGATGAACGGCGCATCGGCCAGCTTGGCCAGACGGCGCGCGATTTCGGTCTTGCCGACGCCAGTCGGCCCGATCATCAGGATGTTCTTCGGCGTGATTTCCTGGCGCAGCGGCTCGGCCACCTGCTGGCGGCGCCAGCGGTTGCGCAGCGCCACGGCCACGGCCTTCTTGGCCTTGTTCTGGCCGATGATGTGCTTGTCGAGTTCGGAAACGATTTCCGACGGGGTCATGGTGTGCGACATGGGAATCCGTTCAGCGCGTCAGTCGAGGGTTTCGATAACGAAATTGGTGTTCGTGTAGATGCAGAGCTCGCCCGCGATGGTCAGGGCCTTTTCGACCACGTCCTTCGGCGGCAGCTCCGTGTTCTCCACGAGTGCCTTGGCCGCGGACTGCGCGTAGGCGCCGCCCGAGCCGATCGCGGCGATGCCGCCTTCGGGGTCGAGCACATCACCGTTGCCAGTGATGACCAGCGTGGTGTCCTTGTCTGCCGTGATCAGCATGGCTTCCAGGCGGCGCAGCGCGCGATCCGAACGCCAGTCCTTGGCGAGATCCACCGCGGCGCGGGTCAGGTTGCCCTGGTACTTCTCGAGCTTGGCTTCGAAGCGGTCGAGCAGTGAGAAAGCATCGGCCGTGCTGCCGGCAAACCCGACCAGCACCTTGCCGTTGTAGATGCGGCGTACCTTGCGCGCGGTGCCCTTCATCACGATATTGCCCAGCGTGACCTGGCCGTCACCGCCCAGTGCGACCTGATTGCCGCGACGGACGCTGACGATGGTGGTGCCGTGATACTGTTCCATGGTGCCTTCCGTGATAGGTGTCAGCCGCGTAGGTGGCGCCGGCTCGGCAGCTTTCAAGAGCCCGGCGCCGATACGGTTCTCCAATATAGGAAATCGCCCGTTCTCCCGCCGCCATCCCTATCTGCGGGCGGGACGGACAATAAAAAAGGCCACGCGATACGCGTGGCCTTTGCGGCACGGAGCAGCGATTGCCGATCAGTCCGCGTAGACACCCGCCTTCTTGATCACCGGCGTCCACTTGTTGATTTCCGACGCCAGGAACACGCGCAGCGAATCCGGCGTGGCGCGCTGGGCCGGCACGGCCTCGGCACCGAGTTCAGCCATCTTGGCGCGGAAGTTCGGGTCGGCCACCGATTTCTGCAGCGCGGCCGACAGCTTGTCGATCACCGGCTTCGGCGTGCCCTTCGGCGCGTACATCGCGTGCCAGATCTTCACTTCCACACCCGGCAGACCCTGCTCGGCGGCGGTCGGGATGTCCTTGAATGCTTCCACGCGACGCGGCTGCATTGCCGCGTACGGCTTGAGCGCGCCCGCCTTGAGCTGGCCGGCGATGTTGGTGGTCTGGTCGCACATCAGGTTCACCTGGCCGCCGAGGATGTCGGTCAGCGCCGGCGCAGTACCCTTGTACGGCACGGTGGTCAGTTCGGTCTGGATGGCGCTCTGGAACAGCAGGCCGCACAGGTGCGAGGCCGAGCCGATACCGGCGTTGGCCAGCGACAGCTTGCTGGAATTGGCCTTGATGTACGGCACCAGCTCCTTGAAGCTGGCCGGCGGCAGTTGCTTGTTACCCACCAGCACCATCGGCACGTCGGCGATCTCGCCGACCATCTCGAAGTCCTTGAGCGGATCAAAGCCCAGGTTGCGGTACAGCGCCGGGGCGGTGGACATGCCGATGTGGTGGATCAGGATCGTGTAGCCGT
Source organism: Cupriavidus sp. SHE (assembly GCF_000812445.1). Classification (NCBI taxonomy): domain Bacteria; kingdom Pseudomonadati; phylum Pseudomonadota; class Betaproteobacteria; order Burkholderiales; family Burkholderiaceae; genus Cupriavidus; species Cupriavidus sp. SHE. The sequence continues at coordinate 86,926 of NZ_JWMB01000037.1, forward strand.
CACCCTTGGACTGAGCCACCTTCTTGGCGCCGATCGTGCCGCCGGCGCCACCCAGGTTTTCGATCACGATCGTGGTGCCCAGATGCTTGGACATCACCATCGTCAGTTCACGCGCGACCTTGTCGGTCGGGCCGCCAGCAGCAAACGGCACCACCGCCTGCACGGGCTTGCCGGCAGGATATTCCTGCGCCTGTGCTCCCGAGAAAACGCCCACGCCAGCAACAGCCAGCACGGCCGCGAATTTCAATGCAACTCGTTTCATATACGTCTCTCCTGATTCCCTCTTTACCCCGTACCAACGCCGCGTATGCCGCCGGGCAGGCCAGTCTTCATGGCACGCCCGAACATGGCGATCCGGGTGGAATCGCCACGATGACCATCGGCATCTATCTATGTAAGTGGTGATATGCGGCAGCGAACCCCGCCGACAGGCGGAGCCGGAGGTGGATGTTAGCAACCCCGGACAATTGCGAGGTATAGGGGCTAACCCGTGAGAATGTGACCCACTATTATCTAGCGGAAGAATTCGAGCATTTCCTCAAGCAGCGGCTCGGGCACCTCTTCCGGAACATAGTGGCCACACGGCAGCGTCGCGCCGCTGACTGCGTCGCCCAGGGCCTGCCAGAGCGCCAGCGGCTCGAAGCAGCGCGCCACCACGCCGTGTTCGCCCCATAGCACGCGCACAGGCATGGCCAGCTTGCGCCCGGCCTCGCGGTCGGCGCGGTCGTGGTCCAGATCGATGGTAGCGGCGGCGCGATAGTCCTCGCACATCGCATGGACGCGCGCCGGGTCCTGCATCGCGGCGACATACGCAGCCATCGCATCGGGGGCGAATGGGCTCGGGCCCGCGTGGCGCAAGCCCAGCAGCTTGTCGATGAAGAACGCGGGCTCGGCGTTGATCAGGGTCTCCGGGAACGGCGCCGGCTGAATCAGGAAGAACCAGTGCCAGTAGGCGGCGGCAAAGGCCATGCTGGTGGCCTCGTACATTGCCAGTGTCGGCGCGATATCGAGCAGCATCGCGCGGCTGACCGCCTCGGGGTGGTCGATGCAGAGCCGATGCGCCACACGCGCGCCACGGTCGTGGGCGCACAGCGCGAAACGGGAAAAACCAAGCTGGCGCATGACCTCTACCTGGTCCCGCGCCATCTCGCGCTTGCTGTAGGCCTCGTGCCCAGGGCTGGCCGGTGGCGCGCTGCTGCTGCCATATCCGCGCAGGTCGGTGGCAATCACCGTGAAGCGGTCGGCCAGCGCCGGGGCCACCTTGTGCCAGATCAGGTGGCTTTGCGGAAACCCGTGCAGCAACAGCAGCGGCGGGCCGGAACCGCCACGCACGCCAGCGATCTCCACCTCGTCCACCTTCAGCCGGAACCACTCGAAATTGGGAAACAGCAACGCACTGGCATCGTTCTGCATGACTTTGTCTCCGGGCCTCTTTTCTGGCGCTTTGTGCCGATCATAGGCGGAATCCCGGCGCACCGCCGTCACGAAGACCCTGTTGGTGCAACTGAATTGCATCGGGTAGGGGCCTATGGTTAAATCCTTCGCATGACACGCACCACCCCACATGCGGCTGCGTCCGATGACGCAGTCATGCCCGGAGATCCGCTGGCCACGGCGCAATTGCGTCTGCGCCAGCTTGGCGCACGTGTGACGCAACCGCGCCTGGCAATTCTGGCCTGCCTGATCGAAGCACCCGAGCCACTCACCCACCAGGCCGTGATCGATCACCTGCCGGCCGAAGGCGACGTGGATCGCGTGACCGTGTACCGCGTGCTGGACTGGCTGGTGGACCAAGGCCTGGCACAGAAACGCGCCGGCAACGACCGCGTGTTCCGCTTCTCGCTTGTGGAGCACGAAGCGGCACGCGCCGAAGTCCATCGACAGCACAGCCACTTTCACTGCACACGCTGCGATCGCACGTTCTGCCTCGAGTCGGCCGGGAAATCCGTGGCCCCCCGGGTACCCAACGGATTTGCGGTCGAACACGTGGAACTGACGGTCAACGGCATCTGCGCCGAATGCGGCCGATCGCACGGCGACGCATCCGCGCACTGACACCTCCACACACCTTTAGACGGCGAGCCCTTTTCTCGGAGTACAACAACATGTCCAAACTGATTCCGGTCACGATCCTTACCGGCTTCCTCGGCAGCGGCAAGACCACGCTGCTCAAGCGTATCCTCAACGAGCAGCACGGCATGAAGATCGCCGTGATCGAGAACGAGTTCGGCGAAGAAAACATCGACAACGAGATCCTGGTGCAGGACGGCCGCGAGCAGATCGTGCAGATGAGCAACGGCTGCATTTGCTGCACGATCCGCGGCGATCTGGTGCAGGCGCTGTCCGATCTGGTCACCCAGCGCGATGAGGGCAAGATCGCGTTCGATCGCGTGGTGATCGAAACCACGGGCGTGGCCAATCCGGGCCCGGTGGCGCAGACGTTCTTCATGGACGAGGAAATCGCCTCGCGCTACCTGCTGGACGCCGTGATCACGCTTGTCGATGCCAAGCACGCCAACCTGCAGCTCGACAAGCAGGAAGAAGCACAGCGCCAGGTGGGCTTTGCCGACGCCATCTTCATCACCAAAGCCGACCTGGTGAGCGAAGCCGAGGTGGCGGATCTGCGTCATCGCCTGCTGCACATGAACCCGCGCGCGCCGATCAACGCCGCGCACTTCGGCGAAGCGCCGATCGACCTGATCTTTGACCTGCGCGGCTTCAACCTGAACGAAAAGCTCGAGATCGACCCCGATTTCCTGCGCGCCGACGAGCACGACCACGAACATGACCACGAGCACGGCGAACACTGCGGCGCCGATTGCGGTCACGACCACGGCCATGAGCATGGCCACGATCACGGGCACGGCCACGCGCATGACCACCACCACCACCATCATCACACCGACCGGATCGCGTCGTTCGTCTTCCGCAGCGACAAGCCGTTCCATTACGGCAAGCTAGAGGAATTCCTGTCGGGCATCCTGTCCGTGTACGGCGAGAAGCTGCTGCGCTACAAAGGCGTGCTCTATATGGAAGGCGTGGACCGCAAGGTGGTGTTCCAGGGCGTGCACCAGCTCATGGGCAGCGATATCGGCGCCAAGTGGGAAGATGAACAACCGGGCACGAAGATGGTCTTCATTGGCGTGGACCTGCCGCGCGACGCAATTCTGAAGGGACTTGCGGCCTGCCTCGCCTGACTTTACGTTTAGTGCATCATCAGACACCTGCGTAAATCCGGTCCGATAATCCCTCCCGAAAGGGGGTACAGGGAAAACTCGTGGCTTTTGTCCGGTTTTCTCCCATATCTACCGGAAAGTTGTTCAAGTACAATAGGCCGGATTTGATACGGACGGCGCACGTTTTGGCCGCATCCGTATCCGCAGGGCGGCAGTCGTCGTCAGCATGAGGCGGGGCCGCCAGCAGGCGCGGTCGTGGGCTTTGTGCGGAGACCGCCCTCCGCCTGGGGTCGCCTCGACAATGCGCCGTCACTCTTCGACGCGTAGAGAGGTGTCCCCATGACAGCCGCAACAAAGACGAAGGAAAGCCGCAGCAAGACTGGTAGCGCTGCGGTGGAGACGCGCAAGGCAGCGCCTGCAAAGGCGACGCCAGCTCCTCGCGGCAGTACGGCGGCGCACGCCGATGCGGGCGAGGCCAAGGGAGGCACGCGAAGCAGCAAGACTGCAGCCAGCCAGAGTGAAACAGCCGCCCCGCGCAAGCGGACGGCCACTGCACCCGAGCGGACGACGACGCCGCCGGTCGCATCAACAAGAGAATCAGCAGGGACCATGAGCAGCAACAAACTTCTGACTGAAGCTGAAATCCTGAAGATGAGCGACAAGGATTACATGAACGAGGCGCAACTTGCCTTCTTCAAGAATCGCCTTGAGCAGCTTCGCGACGAGATCCTCAAGAATGCGGACCAGACGACGGAACACCTGCGCGAAACGGTCATCGTGCCGGATCCGGCTGACCGCGCCACGATCGAGGAAGAACACGCCCTGGAACTGCGCACGCGCGACCGCGAGCGCAAGCTGCTGAAGAAGGTCGAGCAATCGCTGCAGCGCATCGAATCCGGCGACTATGGCTGGTGCGAGGAAACTGGCGAGCCGATCGGCGTGCCGCGCCTGCTGGCCCGTCCGACCGCCACGCTGTCGCTGGAAGCGCAACAGCGCCGCGAACTGCGCCAGAAGCTGTTCGGGGACTGATTCGATCCTTCGAGAGGCGGAAAACTCGGCGGCCCGGTGATCCGGGCCGCTTTTTCTTTTCCGGAGTCGTATTTGCCTTGATGGTGTAACGATTGCGACACTACCATTGCAGAATGATTTCAGAATGACCGCCTGTCCCCGGGGCAGGCTTTCTGCTACAGTCGCAACTTTGTTGCATCAACATCGATCATCATGGCCGTTCGTCTGCCCGTCACCGTGCTGTCCGGATTTACCGGCGCCGGTAAGACCACCGTGCTGCGCCACCTGGAAACCCAGGCCGGCGTGCGCGTGGCCGTGGTCGACAGCCATGGCAACCTGCTTGCCGAAGTCGAACGGCTGGCCCAGACCGGCCAGTACGACCATGTAGTGATCGAAGCCGGCGCCACCGATGAACCGCTGGGCCTGGCCGAGGGCTTCGCCTTCGAGGACGAGCACGGCGAGTCCACAAGCGTGGCGCACCTCGACACGCTGGTTACGGTGATCGACGCCAGCCGCTTCTTGCAGGACTACCACGATGCCGACTTTCTGTCGGCCCGCGGGCTGGCCGCGCACGATGACGACGACCGTACGGTCGTCGACGTGCTGATCGACCAGGTCGAGGTATGCGACGTCCTCGTCGTCAACAAGATCGACCTCGTTGATGCCGGCCAGCTTGGGCGCCTGCACGTGATGCTCCATGCGCTCAATCCGCGCGCCGACATCGTCGATGCGAGCCACGGCCAGGTGCCCGCCGCACGCGTACTGGATACCGGACGCTTCGACATCGACGCCACACCGAACGCCGCCGGCTGGCAAGCCGCGCTGCAGGGCGAGACGGTGCCCGATGCCGCCGGCGTGTCGACGCTGGTCTACCGCCGGCGCCGCCCGTTCCACCCGCAGCGTTTCGCGGACCTGATCCATACCGAATGGATGCGCGAGCATGGCGACGTGCTGCGTTCGAAAGGCCTGTTCTGGCTCGCCAGCCGCATGGACATCGCCGGCGACTGGAGCCAGGCAGGCGGCGTGTGCCGTCCCGGCGCCGCCGGTGCATGGTGGGCGGCGATCGACGCCGAAGAGTGGCCGCCCGAAGGTCCGGCACGCGCCGCCATCGAGGCTGACCTGATCGAGGACGGCCTGCCCGCAGAGTACGGCGACCGTCGCCAGGAACTGGTGCTGATCGGCCTGGATCTCGACGCGCGCGCGCTGGAAGCTCAACTCGATGCGTGCCTGCTCACCGACGACGAAATGGCCGCCGGCCCCGAGGCATGGGCGGCCTACCCCGATCCGTTCCCCGACTGGGGCAACGCGTTCGACGACGACCACGACCACGACCATGATCACGGGCACGACCACGATCATGGCGACGGGCCGTGCGATTGCGGACATGCACACTGAGTCCTGCACCCTCTCTCGCTTGCGCGCGCGCGGCCCGAGCCTTTGGGCCGTGCTGTGGCTGGTCGCGTGCCTGCTGCTCGCCCAGCACGCGGGTCTGGTCCACCGCGTGTTGCATGGCGGCCTGCCCAATGCCTCGCAGCCGGCGCTGACGGTGACGTCCGACGATGCAACGCACACCGAACCGTTTTCCCTGAAGCTCGGCCTTCACTCCTGCGTACTGTTCGACGGCGCAACCGTGGCCGACATTCACGTCGGCAGCTTCCATCTGCCGCTGCTCGCCTTCGGCAAGCCGGTCAAGCCAGCCAACCTGGCCTGGCGCTGGCCGGACCTGCCGTCCGCGCAACCATTCCGCTCGCGCGCCCCACCGGCCGCATTCGCTTTCGCCTGATTGGCCGGGGGCGCGGTATCTTGCCGCGCGCTCGCGCCTGCCTCACGGCGCGGTGCCGGGCATCTCGCCCGCGCAGCACCGCGCACGCATGAACGAAAACGAAAATCGCGAGCCATGTTCTCGAACAACACCCGTATTCCGGCGGTGCGTCGCACCCCGCTGGCGGCGCTTGCCGCCCTGATCGTCACTTCCGGCGTTGCCTCGCACGCGATGGCCCAGGCCCAGGACAACGCTGCAGCCGCAGCCGCGCCGGCCGCGCCGCAAACGCAACCGCAACCGCAAACGCTGAAGGAAGTGGTGGTCACGGCCAATCCGCTCGGCAGCGACCTGAACGAGATGGTCGCCCCCGTCTCCACGCTCGGTGGCGACGCGCTGACCGTGCGCCAGACCAGCACGCTTGGCGAGACGCTGAACGGCATGCCCGGCGTCACCTCCACCTACTTCGGTCCAAACGCGAGCCGTCCTTCCATCCGCGGCCTCGATGGCGACCGCATCAAGTTGCTGCAGAGCGGCGGCTCCACGCTCGACGCATCGTCGCTGTCCTATGACCACGCGGTGCCGATCGACCCGCTGGTTGCCGAGAAAGTGGAAGTGGTGCGCGGCCCCGCGGCGCTGATGTACGGCGGCAATGCACTGGGCGGCGTGGTCAATGTGATCGACAACCGCATCCCGCGCGACCCCGTCACCGGGGTATCCGGCGCGGCCGATGTCAGTGGCACGATCGGTGGTGACAAGGGGCGCAACGCCAGCGGCCTGCTGGAAGCGGGCAATGGCACTTTCGCCGTGCACGCCGACGCCTTTGTCCGCCAGACCAGCGACCTGCGCATCCCCGGATTCGCGCGCAGCGCCAACCTGCGTGCCACGCAGCCGCTGCCCGCAGGAGAGAGCGAGGCCTACGGCACGCTGCCGAACACAAGCTCCCATCAGGAAGGCGGCTCGATGGGCGGCTCCTACACCTGGGCGGACGGCTTCCTCGGCGCCAATTACTCGACCTACCGCAACGATTACGGCACCCCGGCCGAAGCCGACGCCCGCATCAAGATGCGACAGGACCGCATCGGCCTGGCGGGCGAGGCGCGCAATCTGGCCGGCAATACCAACGGCATCATCGAATCGGTGAAGGGCAGCTTCAACTACACCGACTACGAACACCGCGAACTCGAAAACGGCGTGACCGGCACGACGTTCAAAAACCGTGGCTGGGATACGCGCATCGAGGCCACGCACGGCAAGATCGGCAACATGAGCGGCGTGATCGGCACGCAGTTCGGCCATTCCGATTTCTCGGCGCTGGGAGAGGAAGCCTTCGTCCCGAGCACCACCACCGACAACGCGGCGCTCTTCGTCTTCGAGGAACTGCCGCTGATTTCGTCGGGCGATCTCAAGCTCAACCTTGGCGGCCGCATCGACCACAGCAGCGTCAAGGCCAGCGCCAACGGCAACGATCGCTTCACCGACGACAACCGCAGCTTCAACGCGGGCAGCGCGTCGGCCGGGCTGCTGTACAAGCTCAATCCGATCTGGACGGTCACGTCGAACCTGTCGTACACCGAGCGCGCGCCAACGTTCTACGAGCTGTACGCCAACGGTCCGCACCTGGCCACCAACGCTTACGAAATCGGCGACCCGAATGCGAACAAGGAACGCGCCACGTCGATCGACCTCGGCATGCGCTTCAAGCAAGGGGATCACAGCGGCAGCGTGTCGGGCTACTACAGCCGCTTCCAGAACTACCTTGCGCTGCTGAACACGGGCACGTTCCGCGATGCCGAAGGCAATGTGGTGACGGCCGGCAGCGACGGCGCGCTGCCTGTCCTGCAATACGCGGGCGTGCCGGCCACGCTGTATGGCTTCGAGGCGGAAGGCAAGACGCGCCTGCTGCAGAAGATGCTGACCACCGGCGACACCCTCGACTTCGAGGCCCGCGCCGACTACGTGCATGGCGAAAACCGCAACAACGGCGAGCCGCTGCCGCGACTGGCACCGCTGCGCCTGGGTGGATCGCTGGTCTATGCGGCCGGCCCGTGGGGCGCGCGCATCAATGTGGACTGGAACGCGCGCCAGACCCGCGTGCCGACCGGCGACACGCCGACCGACGCATACACGATGCTGGGCGTATCGCTGACATACAAGCTCAAGGTGTCGGGTACCCAGACGCTGCTCTACCTCCGCGGCGACAACCTGACCAATACGGAAGCCCGCAGCGCCACGTCGATCCTGCGCGACATCGCGCCGCTGCCGGGTCGCAGCGTCAAGATCGGAATGCGGACGATGTTCTGACGTTCTGGAAACGCCCCTCTCCTTCTCACGGGGGAGGGGCGCGCCTAACGACGGCTATCGGCTGAAATCAAATGACTCGGGCACGAGCGAATACACGGCGGCCGCCACGGGCCGGCCGCCCAGGATCAGGCGGTTACGGGCGATGCATTCGAACGCTGCACCGATCTTCTCGGCGACGCCGCGGCTTGCGAGGTTGGTCTCGGCTGCCACGATCTCGATCCGCGTGAGGCCCAGCGCGTGGAATCCGTGGCAAGCCATCATCGTTGCCGCGCCCGACGCCAGGCCCTGCCGCTGATGGCTCTGGCGAATCCAGTAACCGAGATTGCCAAGGTTGTCCTCGCGACGGATCTGGTTGATGGCCACGCCACCGTACAGCGTGCGCCCGTCGGCCGAGAACACGCCGACGTCATACGCGGTGCCCTCGTCCATGCACGTCGCGCAGCGCGCGAACCACTCCTGCGCATCGAGCGTGTTGTAGTCCGGGTGCGCCCACGGCATCCACGCGCCCACGGTGCCCATCGACTCCCGCACGGCGGCAACGAACGGGTCCACGTCGCTGGCGCGGAACGGTCGCAACAGGAAGTCATTGCCCCGCAGCGGCTGCATTCTCAGTCCTGGTTGCGGACCTGATCGCCTTCGGTCGTCAGCGCACCCGCCTTGGCCAGCGCGCGCAACGCCTGGTCGAACACATCCTCGATGGATTGCCCCGCCATGAAGCGTGCGTGAATGCGCTGCATCAGCGGCGTGTCGCGCATCCACGCGAACAGCGCCTCGCGCGAGACCGCCTGCAGTTCCAGCAGCTTGAATTTCACGAGCACGCGCACGGCGTGGGTGGCATTGCGCACGCCATCGCCTTGCAGGTAGTCGAGCCGGCTTCTGGCGTGCGAGATGGCGCCCGTCACATCGTCAAACGGCCGCCCGTGTCCGGGGATCACGATGCGCGCATCGAGCGTCGCGATGCGCTCGAGCACGGCGGCTTGCTCGATGAAGCCGCTCTCGCCATCGAGCTCCGGAAAGATCACGCCGAAGCCGCTTTCCCAGAGCGCATCGCCAGAAATCAGGATGCCGTGCGACGGCGCAAACAGCATCACCGCGTGTGGATCATGGCCCGGAGCAGCCACCACGTCCCAGTCGAGCCCACCGAGCCGCAGACGGTCCCCATCGTGCAGCACGGCATCGAAGCCGAAGCGCGCGCACTGCTGGCCCGTGGCATCGAACGACAGCGCGACATGGTCCCAGGAAGCGACCGCCGCTGCCTCCGCCGCCGGAATCGCCGTGCGGGGCTGCCAGCGTGCCTGCAATGCCGCGTTGCCACCGCAATGGTCGGAGTGCAGATGCGTGTTGATGATATGGGTCAGCGGCCGGCCATCGAGCGCCGCCGCCACGAGCGCCTCGGTCTGCGCCGCGTGTGTGACGTAGCCCGTATCGACGAGCGCCGACTCCCCGGCGGCATCGTCAATAAACAGGATGTTGTTTGCCGATAGCCAGCCGCGTTCGAACACGCGCATCGTCGATGGCAGCAGTGGAGGCGTGCTCATGCTTCGCTCCCCGCGGCGCACAGGCGCGGCACGCGCGCGGGCAGCAGGGCCCAGATGCGGCGGCGTTCCTCGTCATCGGCCTTCGACCAACCCGCGATCTCCGGAATCGTGCGGAGGCAACCTTCGCAATAGCCGCTGGCCGCGTCCATCTTGCAGACGTTTCGGCAGGGCGACGGCACCGGCGCGACGATCTGTGCCGCGGCAGCGCCACGTACCAGATCGGCCAGCAAACGGCGTTGCGCGGCGGTCATGCCGAAGTCACCTGGGCCACGTCCGCGACTTCCGCTCCGGTCATCGCCTGAAGCTGTTGCGGCGTCAGGTTGAAGACGGCATGCGGATGTCCCGCGGCCGCCCACACGCTGTCGTACTGGAACAGATCCTGATCGAGCAACATCACGGGTGCGACGGCGTGCCCGATCGGGCAGACACCGCCAATCGCGTAGCCGGTCTTCTCGCGCACGAACTTCGCGTCGGCCTTGCCCAGCGCGCCCACGCGTGCCGCCACCTTGGCCTCGTCGACGCGATTGCTGCCGCTGGCGATCACCAGCACCGGCACATCGTCTTCCACGCGGCGGAAGATGATGGACTTCGCGATCTCGGCCACGGTGCAGCCCAGGCCGGCGGCCGCTTCCGCCGAGGTCTTGCCGGTGGCCGGCAGCATCACCACGGGGCGGTCGTGGCCGATGCCGACCAACAGATCGGCCACGCGTTGCGCGGCATCGGGAAGCGTGGGGCTCTCGCTCATGGATCGTGTCTCCTTTGTCTGGGCGCGTCGCGGTCTAGTAGCCGCGCTGCAGGTCCACCACGCCGGCGATCGGCTTGCCCGACTCAAGCAGGCGAATCTTGCCGGCGATCTGCGCAATGCTGTCCTCGCGCAGCGTCAGCGCCGAGATGTGCGGCGTGATCGTGATGCGCGGCTCCTGCCAGTATGGATGATCGGCAGGCAGCGGCTCGGTGCGGAACACGTCGAGCGTGGCACCGGCGATCTGTCCTTCACGCACGGCGGCGAGCAGATCCTCTTCCACGAGGTGCTGGCCGCGCGCCACGTTGACCAGGTAGGCGCCGTGCGCCAGGCGATGCAGCAGGCCCGTGTCGATGATGTCCTGGGTCTCGGGCGTCAGCGGCAGCACGTTGACCAGCACGCGCAAGCCATCGAGGAAGGCGGCCTGCCCGTCTTCACCGTGGAACGATTGCACGCCGTCCACCGTCTTCGGCGAGCGGCTCCATCCGCGCACCGGGAAGCCAAAGCCAGCCAGCGTGCGGGCGATATGGGCGCCGAGCGTGCCAACACCCATCACGCCGATCGTGAAATCGGCACGACGATGCGGTTTCTGGAATTTCCACGTGCCGGCGCGTTCCTGCGCGTCGTACACATCGAGCCGGCGGAAGTAACGCAGCGCGGCGGCCGTGACGTACTCGGCCATCTGGGCCGCCATGCCGGCGTCATCGAGCCGGATGATCGGCACGCCGGCCGGCAGGGCATCGGGATGCTGGGCATTCAGCTTCAGGATGCCGTCGACACCGGCGCCGAGATTGAAGATGGCCTTGAGATCGGTACGGCCGCGCAGCATTTCCACCGGCGGACGCCACACCACTGCGTAGTCCACGGACTGGCCCTGGCTGTCTTCCCAGGTCACGCACTGCGCTTCCGGCAGTACTTCGGCGAAACCATCGATCCACGGGGCATAGCGGCCATCCGGCACGTACAGCTGCAACTTCATCTCGACTCCAGTTTTCTTTTTGGGGGATGGGATGAAGTATTTTGGCAGAGGTCGCGGGCCAGCGGTTGGATTGCGGAAGCGCGTTCCGCATGGCGGATCGATGGGAGGCACCTGTTTCCCACAACGTGGGAAACAGGTGCCAGGACGGCTTACCCCGCGTAGCCCTCGGCGCGGATATCCAGGCGCGCCAGCAGCGCGCGGTCGCGGTCAGCCTGAGGATTGCCGGTGGTCAGCAGCTTCTCGCCGTAGAAGATCGAGTTCGCGCCCGCCATGAAGCACAGTGCCTGCAGCGCCTCATCCATGGCCTCGCGGCCGGCGGACAGACGCACCATCGCGCGCGGCATCGTGATACGCGCCACCGCGATCGTGCGGACAAACTCGAACGGGTCCAGCGCCTCGGTGCCCGCCAGCGGCGTTCCTTCCACCTGCACCAGGTTGTTGATGGGCACCGACTCCGGGTACGGGTCCATATTGGCCAGTTGCGCGATCAGGCCGGCACGCGCCTCACGGGCTTCGCCCATGCCGACGATGCCGCCACAGCAGACGTTGATGCCGGCTTCGCGCACATGGCCGATGGTGTCCAGGCGATCCTGGTACGTGCGCGTGGTGATGATCTTGCCGTAGAACTCTGGCGAGGTATCGAGGTTGTGGTTGTAGTAGTCGAGGCCCGCGTCCTTCAGACGCTGCGCCTGTTCGGCCTTGAGCATCCCCAGCGTCACGCAGGTTTCCAGGCCCATCGCCTTGACCTCGCGCACCATGTCGATCACGGGCTCGAGGTGACGCTCCTTCGGCTCGCGCCATGCCGCGCCCATGCAGAAGCGCGTGGCGCCGTTGGCCTTGGCCGCCTTGGCGGCGTCGAGCACGGCCTCCAGGTCCATCAATTTCTCAGCCTTCACGCCCGCATCGTGGTGGGCGCTCTGCGGGCAGTAGCCGCAGTCCTCCTCGCAACCACCGGTCTTGATCGACAGCAGCGTGGAAAGCTGCACGGTATTGGCATCGAAGTGCTCGCGATGCACTTGCTGGGCGCGGAACAGCAGGTCGTTGAACGGCAGTGCGAAGAGTGCGGCGACATCGTCGACACGCCATGCATCGCCCTCCTTCGGCGCGGCGGCCGCGATATTGCGGGCCGACTGGCGCAGGGCTTCGGCGGAAATGGTGGCGACGGTCTGGTTGGCTTGTTGCGTCATGATCGGTATGGGGTTCGGTAGTGGATTCGGTTTGGCCACTTCACGCGCGATGCGTCGCGGCACTGTGATGGGGGACAACGGACGGCGCGGCCGACAGCAGCGGCGCGAGGTCGAGGTACTGGGCTGCCACGGCGGGTGCAACCTGCCACGGCAGTTCGCCCAGCAGCGGTGCGTCAAGCGCGCCCAGCGCATCCTGCAGCGTGACGATGTTCTCGCTTGGCAGCAGCATGTCGGGGTCGATACGGTTGGCGATCCAGCCGGCCAGCCTGAGGCCGCGTGCGCGAATCGCTTCGGCGGTCAGCATGGCGTGACTGAGGCAACCCAGGCGGATGCCGACCACCATGATCACCGGCAGGTCGAGCATTACGGCCAGGTCCGCCGTGTTCCAGCGCGCGGCGCCCATGTCGAGCGGCACGATGAAGCCGCCCACACCTTCGATCACCACGGCCTCGGCGCGCTGACGCAACGACTCGAATGCATCGCGAATCGGCTCGGGCGTAATGCGCGCGCCTTCGAGCGCGGCGGCCAGGTGCGGCGATACCGGCGTGCGAAAGAAGAACGGGCACATCTCTTCCTGCGGCACGATCACGGAGCCGGCCGCGCGAAGCTGATCGACGTCGTCGTTCTGCCACTGGTCGTCGAGCCATTCTCCGCCCGCGGCGATAGGCTTCATGCCCACCGTGCTGTAACCCGCGCCATGCAGCGCGTGCAGCAGCGTGGCGGTCGCATGCGTCTTGCCCACGCCGGTATCGGTACCGGTGATGAAGCAGGCGAAGCGCTCTGGCCGGTCTGCGATGCCGGTCATGCGGCCTCCTTGTGCAGTTGAGGCACGGCGCGCGCGATTGTCTCGAGCAGCCGCGCCACGTCGGCTGCCGAGTGCGATGCCGACAGCGTGATGCGCAGCCGCGCGGTACCGGCAGGCACCGTCGGCGGGCGAATCGCCCCCACGCGAATGCCTTCGGCTTCGAGCGCGGCCGACAGCGCCAGCGCGGCGGCATTGTCGCCAACGATCAGCGGCTGGATGGCGGTCTCGCTCTCACCGAGCGACCACCCCGCCTGGGCGGCCAGCACCGCGAGCCCCGCGCGCAGTTGCGCGATCAGCCCGGTCAGATGCGCCCGGCGGGAGCGCCCCTCCTCGCCAGCGATGATTTCCAGGCTCGTCAGCAACGCGTGGGCCACCGCTGGCGGTGCTGCCGTGGTGTAGATGTACGGGCGCGCCGTGTTGATCAGGTGTTCGACGATCGTCTCGTGCGCAGCGACGAATGCGCCCGCCACGCCAGCGGCCTTGCCGAGCGTGCCGATATAGATCAGCCGCTCCGAACGCAGGCCCAGGTGTTCGAGCACACCATGGCCGTTCTCGCCGAGCACGCCAAAGCCGTGCGCGTCGTCGACGATGATCCATGCATCGTGGCGTTCGGCGACGTCCAGCAGCGCCGCCAGCGGTGCGATATCGCCATCCATGCTGAAGACGCTATCGGTCACGATCAGCTTCAGCGCGGTCGTGCTGGCCGCCAGCAGCGCGTCAAGCGCCCCGGTATCACCATGGGGGTAGCGCTGGACATCAGCACGCGCCAGACGCGCGCCGTCGATCAGCGAGGCATGGTTGAGCGATTCGCAGAACAGCGTCGCACCAGCCGCGCCGAGCGACGTCAGCACCGCCAGGTTCGCCATGTAGCCAGTGCAGAAATACAGCGCCTGCGCCTGTGGGATGTAAGGCGCCAGCCAGCGCGCCAGTTCGTGCTCGAGCTGCGCATGCGCCAGCGAATGTCCGCTGACCAGGTGCGATGCCCCGCTGCCCGCACCGTAGCGATGCGCGCCTTCGGCCAGCGCGTGCGCGATCGAGCCGTGATTGGCCAGGCCCAGGTAGTCGTTGCTGCAGAACGTGAGCAGCGGCGTGGGCGTGGCGTCGATCCCGCCCACCGACTGGTGCGGCGCGCAGGCCGTGTGAGCAATGCGGCGACGGCGCGTCAGCGACTGGGCATCGCGTTCCGCGGCCGCGCGTTTCAGGTGATCAAGCAGCATGGCGTGCCTCCTCCGCCGGATCGAGCACTGCCTGCAGCGTGTCCAGCAATTGTTCACCGAGCCAGTTGGCCAGCCCGGCATCGAAAACATACGGCGGCATCACGTAGAGCGTGTGCCCGATCGGGCGCGCCAGCACGCCGCGTTCGCGCGCGGCCAGATGGAAGCGTCCGGCAAAGTTCGCCCCCGCTGCCTGCGGGTCGATGTCGGCGGCCCAGATCATGCCGCGCTGGCGCACGTGGCTGACACGCGGGTCGGCGGCAATACCGGCCATCGCCGTGCCAAGCCATTGCGCGCGCTCGCGGTTGCCGGCGAGCACATCTTCGGATTCGAACAGGTCCAGCGTGGCCAGCGCGGCCCGGCAGGCCAGCGGATTGCCGGTGTACGAATGCGAATGCAGGAAGCTGCGTGCGATATCGTCGGCCACGAACGCACGCTGGATCTCGGGACGCGACAGCACCAGCGACAGCGGCAGGTAGCCGCCGGTAATGCCCTTCGACAGACACAGGAAGTCCGGCCAGGCATGCGCGGGCACGGCGTCGCCGCCGCGTGCCTGCTCCCAGGCGAAGAACGTCCCGGTGCGGCCACAGCCCACGGCGATCTCGTCGGCGATCAGGTGCACGCGATAGCGATCGCACAACGCGCGCGCGCCTTCGAGATACGACGGGTCGTACATCGCCATGCCGGCCGCGCCCTGCACCAGCGGCTCGACGATCAGCGCCGCGATCTGGCCGGCACGCTCGCGCAGCAGTGCTTCAAGTTCGGCCAGCGCCCGGGTGGCCACATCGGCGGCGGATTCGCTACGCGCGGCCTGGCGTGCATCGGGAGACATCACCACGTGGGCGCGGCGCGTCAGCGGATCGTAGGCATCGCGGAAGATCTCCACGTCGGTCACGGCCAGTGCGCCCACGGTTTCGCCGTGATAGCCATGGCGCAGACAGACAAACTCGCGCTTGGCCGGGAGGCCGGTGTTGCGCCAGTAGTGGAAGCTCATCTTGAGCGCGATCTCGACGGCAGAGGCGCCATCAGACGCATAGAACGCGTTGCCGAGCGCGCCACCGGTAAGCGCCGTCAGCCGCTCGGCCAGTTCCACGGCCGGTGCGTGCGTGCAGCCGGCCAGCATCACGTGTTCCAGTGTCTGCAGTTGTTCGCCGATGGCGGCGTTGATGGCCGGGTTGGCATGCCCGAACAGATTGACCCACCAGGAGCTGATGGCATCGAAGTAGCGCTTGTCGCCAGCATCGATCAGCCAGGGCCCTTCGCCACGCACAATGGCGAGCGGCGGCTCGTTGGCGCTGGCGTCGGGACGCAGGCGCGTGCACGGATGCCACACGGCGCGCTGGCTGCGTGCCGCGAGCGACGTGTCACCGCCTCCGGAATCGAGGACAGGATGTGTCAAAGGGACTCTCCTATGAGTGTCCGCCCGCGCATCGCGCGCGGCCGGATGTGGGAAGCTCATGGTAGGAAGGTCCCCGCCGGATTGGCAAACCGGCTGCACTCGGCCAGTTGAGTGCAATTTCACAGACGTTGGACGATCTTGCTGCCCGCAGTGCCGTGCACTTCGCCCTGCTACCTGCTACGCGCCGATAACATCGGCTAACGCACTACAAAAAAAATCTCTCGATGTGGCGGGGCCGCGCCCTCCCGCGAGCGCGAGAGGGCTGGCGCCCGATTGCCGTTACTGCGGCTTCCACGCAGGCGCGCGCTTTTCCAGGAACGAACGCACGCCTTCGCGGCCCTCCTCCGACGCGCGGATGACGGCGATCCGGTCCGCGGTATCGGTCAGCAGGTCCTTGTCGATGGGGCGGCCGGCCACGTCCTGCACCAGCCGCTTGCTTTCGCGCACGGCGTTCGGGCTGTTGCCGACCAGCGTCGCGGCCAGTTCGGCCACCTTGGCGTCGAGCCCCGCCGCCGGCACCGTGGCATGGACGAAGCCGATGCGCAGCGCTTCCGCCGCGTCGAACCGCTCGGCGGTGATGAAGTAGCGGCGCGCGGCCTGTTCGCCCATCGCGCGAATCACATACGGGCTGATCGTCGCCGGCAACAGGCCCAGGCGCGCTTCGGACAGGCAGAAGTTCACGCCCTCGGCCGCTACCGCCACATCGCATGCCGCCACCAGACCCACGCCGCCGGCATAAGTATCGCCATGCACACGCGCGATCACGGGCTTCGGGCAGGACCAGATCGTGTGCAGCATCTGCGCCAGCGTCAGCGCGTCGGCGCGGTTCTCGTCATTCGAGTAACCGGCCATCTTCTTCATCCAGTTCAGGTCCGCGCCGGCGCAGAAGGCCGGGCCGTTGCCCGCCAGCACGATCGCGCGCACGTCGGGCGTATCGCCAAGCGCACGGAACGCGCCGGTCAGTTCCGCGATGACCGTCTCGTTGAATGCATTGCGGACGTCGGGCCGATTGAGCGTGACCGTCGCAACGTGGCGTTCAGCGGTAACCGTAAGCGTGGTGAATTGCATGTCTCCTCCGAGAAACGGATGTGTAATGGACGGGGCCGAATTCCGTCGAATGCGGCCAATTCAGGATTTCTGGCGCCGGTTGCTGGTCACGCCGCGCGTGACGGGCTCTGCCTCCGGCGGCTCCACGTCGAAAGGCAGGCCGTGGTCGCGGAAGAAGGTTTCCACCTCTGGCAGCCATACGGCGATGCCCGCGCTATCGCTGAAAAGCTGGTGTGAATCGCCATCGAACTCGCCGACGTCGACAAAGTGGGTGTCCTTTGCCGCGCCGCTCACGTTGGCCTTGTAGCTGTTGAACATCCGCTCCGGCAACGGCCACGGCCAGAAGCGATCGTTGTCGCCATAGATCCAGAGCGACGGATAGCGCGCGCCGCGGCCGTAGTCGCCGAACACATCAACCAGATTGTTTTCCCAGCCGCTGCAGCTTTCATTGCGCAGCCCGCCAGCGAAGTTGATCACGCCGACCACGCCCGGATAGCCGATCGTGGACAGCGCCATGGTCGACAGGCCGCCAAACGACTGGCCGATCACGACGATGCGTGTCGGGTCCACGTAGGGCTGCTGCACTAGGTAATCAAGCGCGGCGATCACATCCTCCGCCTGCGCCATGCCGTTCGCGCCGACATCGCAGCTTCCGCCGACATACTTGCCGCCAGACTTGGAAAAGCCTTGCCGCATCGGCAGTGCCACCACAAAACCGCGCCGCACGAATTCGGCGGTCTGCGCGGCAAAGCGCGCACGTCGCTGAAACGCCGGTTTGCCCGGCGTCTTGCCGTGGTTGATCACCACGAGCGGCCGGCGTCCTTCGCCGGGTGGCCGGAAGATCGTCGTTTCCAGGTCCACCGTGTCCTCCGCGCCGACCTTCGGCACCATCACGACCTGCTCGATCGTATGCGCGGGCAGAGCCACCTGCGCGATGGCCGTCGCGCACCAGACCAGGCCAGCGAGCGCGGCGGCGATGCCGCAGATGGAGGAGACGACGCGAGACTTCACAACCAACCTTCTTCAGAAAACGTTACTGGCGCAATTCGCCAGGATGTATTGCAGCGCCGGTCAGGCCGGTTCGCGCAGGTCACCATCCACGTAGAGCCAGCGCGACGCTTCGCCCGGCTCACGCGACTCGAATACAAAACGGCTCAGCTCATGCAGCCGGTGCGCGCGGCCACCCACCTTGTAACGCGCGACGAACTCGACTGTGGCGTGCGTGGCATCCTGCTGCGCGTGGGACTTCACGGTCAGCCCGAGCCAGTTCGTGCCGGGATCGGCCGAGAGGTCCGGCGGGCAGGTCGACGCGTGCCACGTCTGCCGCAGCCAGCTCACGTCACCCAGCACATAGGCGCTGTAACGCGAGCGCATCAGCGCCTCCGCCGTGGGTGGCGATGCCTCGCCACGATGGAAGCGGCCGCAGCACGTGTCATAGGCGCCGTTGCCGCAGGGGCACGGTGCCGGGCCGGCGCCGGCCCGACGCTTGTTCGTCATCCGATCAGCCCCGGCAACTCGCGCATGTCAGTGAAGATCGTCGTCACGCCAACCGCGCGCAAGGCGTCGGCGTTGGTGCTCGCGGCGTAGCCAAACACCGTCATGCCGGCAGCCACGCCCGCCGTGGCGCCGGTGGGACTGTCCTCAATCACCGCGCAGCGCGACGGATCGACGCCCATCGTGCGCGCAGCCAGCAGGTACACGTCGGGCGCGGGCTTGCTGTGCTCCACTTCGGTAGCCGAGAAGATGTGCTCGCGCGCGGCATCGTCGGTGAACAGTTCCACCAGCTGCGTGTGGTTCAACTGCAGCTTGACCTTGATGCGGTCGGCGCCGGACGCCACGCACACCGGCAGGCCACGTGCCTTGATGGCTTCGATCGCCTGACGGACGTGCGGCACGGCTTCCAGTTCCTCGATGAGCGCCGCGTCGCGACGCACGAACCACTCGGACAGGAAATTCCTGGGCAATGGCTTGCCCAGGCGCGCCTCGATATTGCCAAGCTCGTCACGCACCGCGCGTCCGAGGAACCACTTCATGGATTCCTCGAGCGTGATCTCGATGCCAATCTCGTTCAGCACGCGATTCAGCACGCGATGCACGATCGGTTCGCTATCGACGAGCACGCCGTCACAATCGAAAATCACGCAGTCGAAGCGTGCGGCCTGGTTTGCTGCGGTCATGCGGGTTTCTTTTCCTTGTTGAGTTCGTTACCGCCGACGGCGCGCAGTTCGGTCTGCCGCCGGCTCTTCAGATAGGCCTCGACCTGGTCGAAGCGGTCGAAGCCCCAGAACGGTTCGCCGTCGACGATCACGAACGGCGAGCCGAACACACCCTTGGCCATTGCCACGTCGATCTCGGCCTTGAGCTGGTCCTTGATCTGGTAGTTGTTGGCACCTTCGTTCATGGCGATCGCGTCGACGCCGAGCGGCTCGGCCAGCTTCGCCAGCTCGGCGGGTTCGGCAATGTTGATGTCGTCGACAAACAGCGCGCGATACACGGCCTTGGCAAACGCCGTGGCCACATCCGCACCGTGGTTGTTCTGCAGCCATAGCATCGCGCGCGCTGCATGTTGCGTCGGCAGTGGGAAATGCGTGGGCCGCTTGTAGTCGATATGGTTGAATTCCGAGGTCCGCTCGAAATCACGCCAGCAGTAATCACCCTTGAGCGGAATGCTGGGAAGCGGCGACGAGCCGGTTGTCTTGAACACCACGCCGAGCAGGATCGGATGCCAGATCACATAGCGGCCGTACTTCTGGGCAATATCGTCGATGCGCGTGCTGGCGAAGTAGCCATAGGGCGAGGAGAAATCGAAGTAGAAGTCGATGGGGGCGGTCATCGCAAAGGCTCCGGTTCACGGACAACAGTTGAGGAAAGTGCGGATACTCGTGTTCGTACTTGTGTTCGTATTCGTATTCGAGATGCCTGTCAGCCAAGCGCGCGGGCGATCAGGATCTTCTGGATATCGCTGGTCCCTTCATAGATCTGGCACACGCGCACATCGCGATAGATGCGCTCGACGGGGAAATCGGTCACGTAGCCGTAGCCGCCGAACACCTGGATGGCATCCGAGCATACCCGCTCGGCCATCTCGCTGGCGAAAAGCTTGGCCATGGCCGCTTCCTTCAGGCAGGGCCGGCCGGCATCCTTGAGCGATGCGGCATGCCACACCATCTGGCGCGCCACGTCGATCTGCGTCGCCATATCGGCAAGCCGGAACTGCACGGCCTGGTGCTGGAACAGCGGCTGCCCGAAGCTCTCGCGCTCCTTGGCGTAGGCCAGCGCCGCCTCGAATGCCGCGCGCGCCATGCCGATGCTTTGCGACGCGATACCAATGCGACCGCCTTCGAGACCGGAGAGCGCCATCTTGTAGCCCGCGCCCTCCTCGCCAAGCATGTTCGCGGCCGGAATCCGGCAGTTCTCGAACACGATCTGCGCGGTGTCGGAAGAGTGCTGGCCCAGCTTTTCCTCCAGACGCGCGACGATATAGCCGGGCGTTGACGTCGGCACCAGGAATGCGCTGATGCCGCGTTTGCCCGCGGCCTTGTCGGTCACGGCCATCACGATCGCCACGTCGGCATGTTTGCCACTGGTGATGAACTGCTTCACGCCGTTGAGCACGTAGTGGTCGCCATCGCGCGTGGCCGTGGTGCGCAACGCCGATGCGTCGGAGCCGACGTGCGGCTCGGTCAGGCAGAACGCGCCGAGCATGTCACCTTGCGCCAGCGGCACCAGCCACTGCTGCTTCTGCGCATCGCTGGCGAAGGCCATCAACATGCTGCACACCGGGCAGTTGTTGACGCTGATGACAGTGGAGGTGCCGCCGTCTCCGGCCGCGATCTCTTCCAGGATCAGCGCGAGCGACAGATAGTCGAGCCCGGCGCCGCCCAGGGCTTCTGGCACGGCCACGCCGTAGGCACCCAGACGCGCCAGTTCCTTGTGCACGTCCTTCGGGAACGTCTTGTCGCGATCCCATCGGGCGGCCTGCGGCGCGATGACGTCCTGCGCGAACTGCCGCACGGCGTCACGGATCATTTCCTGTTCAGGGGTCAGCAGCATGTTGTACCGGGTCTCTTACCAGGGAATCGACGTACCGTCGTAGTTGTGGAAGCTGCCGTTATCGTGACGCGCTACGCCGGCCAGCACGCGGCGCATACCCGTCACGCTCTGCTGCGGCGTGAGGTCGGCCTTCGCGCCACCCATGTCGGTCTGGACCCAGCCCGGATGCAGTGCCACGCAGATCGCATGGCGCGCATCGAGCGAAACGGACTTCAGCGCGGCGTTCACCGATGCCTTGCTCACGCGATAGAGCCAGCTACGGTTGCTGTCCATCGCGCCGATGCTGCCCATGCGCGACGACAGCACCGCCAGCACGCCACCGCGGCCATGATTGCCGGATTCGACGAACGGCAGCAGCACCGGCAGCGCCATCATCGGACCGAGCACGTTGGTGTGCATCACCGCGTCGAATTCCTCGCGGGTCACCGGCTCCGCCGTTTCCGAACGCGGGCCGATCACGCCGGCGTTGTAGATCGCCACGTCCAGCGTCTCGCCATCGAGCTTCCAGGCGAGCCCCGCCACGGCGGCCGCGTCGGTCAGGTCAAGCTTGTGCGCTTCCGCGCCGAGCGCCGTGAGCGCGGCAACGCCCTCGTCGCTACGCGCGGCGGCGATGACGCGCCATCCATCAGCGCGGTACTGCCGGACAAATTCGAGACCCAGGCCGCGCGAGGCGCCGAGGACGAGAGCGGTGGGCATGTTCAGCCTCCTGTGGATGATTGCGAGCGCGTCAGTAACGTCCGTAACTTCAGTAGAGTTCGATGCCGACCGCCGTGGCTTCACCGCCGCCGATGCAGAGGCTGGCCACGCCGCGCTTGCCGCCGGTCTTGCGCAATGCGCCGATCAGCGTGGTCATGATACGTGCGCCGGAAGCGCCGATCGGATGGCCCAGCGCGCATGCGCCGCCATGGATGTTGACCTTGTCGCGCGGAATGTCGAGATCGTGCATCGCGGCCATCGGGACCACGGCAAAGGCCTCGTTGATTTCGAACAGATCGACGCTGCCAGTGTTCCAGTCGAGCTTGCGATACAGCTTGGCGATGGCCTCCACCGGCGCGGTGGTGAACCAGCCCGGCGCCTGTGCGTGGGAGGTATGGCCGAGCATTCTGGCGATTGGCTGCAACCCGAGCGATTTCGCGGTGGATTCGCGCATCATCACCAGCGCCGAGGCGCCGTCATTGATCGACGACGACGACGCAGCGGTAATCGTGCCGTCCTTGGCAAACGCCGGCTTCAGCGACGGGATCTTGTCGACCTTGATGCGGCGCGGCCCCTCGTCGGTGTCGATGACGGTATCGCCACCCTTGCCCGACACCGTCACCGGCACGATCTCCCAGCGGAAGTCGCCCTGCTCGGTGGCACGCTGGGCGCGGCGCACCGACTCCATCGCGAACGCATCCTGCTGTTCGCGCGTGAAGTGGTACTTGGCGGCGCAGTCCTCGCCGAAGGTGCCCATGGCCCGGCCCTTGTCGTACGCGTCCTCCAGGCCGTCCAGCATCATGTGGTCGTAGATCATGCCGTGGCCGATGCGATAGCCACCACGCGCCTTCGGCACCAGGTATGGCGCGTTGGTCATGCTTTCCATGCCGCCGGCCACGGCGATATCGAACGATCCGGCCAGCAGGCCGTCGTAGACGCTCATCGCCGCACGCATGCCGGAGCCGCACATCTTGTTGACGGTGGTACACGCCACGTCGAGCGGCAGGCCCGCGCCAAGCGCGGCCTGTCGGGCGGGCGCCTGCCCCTGTCCGGCTGGCAGCACGCAGCCGAACACCACCTCCTGCACCTGCTCAGGCTTGATGCCCGCGCGCTCGACCGCCGCGCGGATCGCGGCGGCGCCAAGCTGTGGCGCCATCAGACTGCTCAGTTCACTCTGGAACGCACCCATCGGGGTACGCACCGCGGAAACGATAACGACTGGGTCCTTCTGCATGTCTGTCTCCTGAAGCAGGGGTGGAGCTTCGTGGGTTGAAATCAGCGAATCGATGCTTGTGGCGGATCGCCGTACTGGCGCAGCGCGGCTGCAATCTGCGCGTGCAGTTCGTCATTGTTGCTGGCGGCCATGCCGAGGTCGCGCAGCAGGCCGTCGGACACGCCGTAGACCCAGCCATGCACCGTGACGGTCTGACCGCGCGCCCAGGCATCCTGGAGCACGGTGGTCTGGCAGACGTTGTTGACCTGCTCGATCACGTTCAGCTCGCACAGGCGGGTATGCGCGTCGTCCTCGCGCAGCACGGTGCCCAGATAGCCCGCGTGCTTGTCGGCCACATCCTGCACGTGGCGCAGCCAGTTGTCGGCCAGGCCGACGCGCTCTCGCTTGAGCGCCACCTTCACGCCGCCGCAGCCGTAGTGGCCCACCACGGTCACGTGGCGAACCTTGAGCACATCGACGGCGAATTGCAGCACCGACAGCGCGTTCAGATCGCTGTGCGAAATCACGTTGGCGATATTGCGATGGACGAAGACCTCGCCCGGCGCCAGGCCAAGAATCTGGTTAGCCGGCACGCGCGAATCGGAACAACCGATCCACAGGTACTCGGGGGCCTGCTGGTTGGCCAGGCGCGTGAAGAAGGCCGGGTCTTCCGCGTTGACGCGGTCTACCCATTCGCGGTTGTTGCGGAACAGCTGGGCGATGGCGTCACTCATGCTGCCCTCCTTGGTTCTTCAGTTGCGGGGCCGGTTGCGCCGGACCCGTAGCGGTGAATAAAGCGTTCTTGGCTGTGGTACGCAAAAAAGTCATGGACATGGCCGGCCAGGAGCCGGTCTTTGTGGTGCTGCCACATCGCAGCGTCAAAGAAATCGGGGTGATGCCGCATGAAAGCGGCGCGCACACGCGGATCGCCCAGCAGGAATGTGCCGTAGGTCTCCGGAAAAATGTCGTGCGGACGTACGGTGTACCACACCTCGCCGGACATTTCCTCTTCCTCGTTGCGCGGGGCGGGTACGCGGCGGACGTTGCAATCGGTCAGGTACTCGATCTCGTCGTAGTCGTAGAAGACCACGCGGCCGTGGCGGGTTACGCCGAAGTTCTTGTAAAGCATGTCGCCGGGGAAGATGTTCGCGGCGATCAGTTCCTTGACGGCATTGCCGTATTCGAGGATGCCGTGATCCACCTGCTCGTCCGTTCCTTCCTGAAGCCAGATGTTCAGCGGCGTCATGCGGCGTTCGATATAGACATGGCGCACGACGATCTCGTCCTCGCCCTGCTTGCTGCGCTGGTACTCGATCATCGACGGCGCGTGCTGCTCCAGCTCGCGCACCAGCGCGTCGTCGAAGCGGGACAGCGGGAACGCCACATCGGAGTACTCGAGCGTATCGGCCATGCGGCCCACGCGGTCATGCTGCTTGACGAGCTGGTATTTCGATTTCACCAGTTCGCGCGTGGTCTCCTTCGGCGCCGGGAAGAAATCGCGGATCACCTTGAACACGTATGGGAACGACGGCAGCGTGAACACCAGCATCACCAGCCCCTTGATGCCCGGCGCGCTGATGAATTTATCCGACGAATGCTGCAGATGATGCAGGAAGTCGCGATAGAACAGGTTCTTGCCCTGCTTCTGCAAACCCAGCGAGGTGTAGATCTCCGCGCGCGACTTGCGCGGCAGCAGGTCTCGCAGGAAAGTCACGTAGGCCGACGGGATCTCCATGTCGACCATGAAGTAGGCGTGCGCGAACGAGAACAGAATCAGGATCTGCTCCCGGTGCAGCAGCACCGTGTCCAGCACGAGCTTGCCCGATGCCGCGTGAATGATCGGC
This sequence comes from Cupriavidus sp. SHE, assembly GCF_000812445.1. Classification (NCBI taxonomy): domain Bacteria; kingdom Pseudomonadati; phylum Pseudomonadota; class Betaproteobacteria; order Burkholderiales; family Burkholderiaceae; genus Cupriavidus; species Cupriavidus sp. SHE. The sequence continues at coordinate 111,890 of NZ_JWMB01000037.1, forward strand.
ACCACCAGCGGATAGGTATGGTCGCCGTTGATGACCCGGCCGATGACGAACGCGGTCTTGTTGCGGAAGAACAGCGACGACAGCGTATGCACCTGGAAATTCGGCGCAATGCGGAATTCGCCAAAGTGCTCGGTGATCGCGCGGGCCACATAGCCGGCATCCCGCTTGAGATCCTCGAACGGACGCTCGAGCTGAAAGTTGTTCACGATCCGCTCGAAGCAGGCCGCCATGCCCTCGCGGCTGCCCGGGTAGTAGGCGCGGTAGGTCGGCTTGATCGGCGACTCCTCGTTCTCGATGTACTCGGTCGAGATCGCGGGACGCACGAAGATGAAATCGTTGTTGAAGTACGAGCGGTGCTGGATCCGCGTGAAGACCGAGTTGAAGAACGTCTCGGCCAGTTCGGGCTGGTGATGGTTCGTCAGCAGGCCGATGTAGTGCAGCTTGATCTGCTGCCAGATCTCGTCCTCGATGTCCTCCGCGTCGTACTCGTCCTGGAGCGTCACGATGGTTTCGTGCACGCGCTGGTTGTAGAACGCGATGCGGTCCCGCTGCAGTTGCTGCAGGCCATGCCAGTCGCCGGCCTCGAAGCGCGCCTTGGCCTCGATGCTGACTTCGCGGAACAGCCGGTAGTGCTTGTCGAAGCCATCCAGCATGGTCCGCGCCACATCGTAGGCAATCTGCGACGAGAGCAGCTTGGGGAAGTGGGACATGGCTCGGAGGGCTCGAAGACTGTGGGAATCGGGCAGGCGGCGATGTTGAGATTGTAAAGGCGTTCGGTGCCGGCCCAATGACGGCACCGAGCGCCTCATGAAGCACTTTTCTGTCGGCTGGGCGGATTACATCGTTTCGGAGAACAATTCGCGGCCAATCAGCATGCGGCGGATCTCCGAAGTGCCCGCGCCGATCTCGTACAGCTTGGCATCACGCCACAGGCGGCCGACCGGGTATTCGTTGATGTATCCGTTACCGCCCAGGATCTGCACCGACTCGCCCGCCATCCACGTGGCCTTCTCCGCGGTGTACAGAATCACGGCGGCGCAGTCCTTGCGGACCTGGCGCACGTGGTCCGTGCCCAGCGAGTCCAGGTTCTTGCCCACGGTGTACAGATAGCTGCGCGCGGCCTGCAGCGTGGTGTACATGTCGGCCACCTTGCCCTGGATCAGCTGGAACTCGCCGATGCTCTGGCCAAACTGCTTGCGATCGTGGATGTACGGCGTGATCACGTCCATGCAGGCCTGCATGATGCCGACCGGGCCGCCCGACAGCACGGCGCGCTCGTAGTCCAGGCCGCTCATCAGCACCTTGGCGCCACCGTTCTCGGCCCCGAGGATGTTCTCGACCGGCACTTCCACGTCCTGGAACACCAGTTCGCCGGTGTGCGAACCGCGCATGCCGAGCTTGTCCAGCTTCTGGGCTACCGAGAAGCCCTTCATGCCCTTCTCGACGATGAAGGCGGTCATGCCGCGCGCGCCCAGGTCCGGCTCGGTCTTGGCGTAGACCACCAGCACGTCGCAGTCCGGCCCGTTCGTGATCCACATCTTGGTGCCGTTGAGCACGTAGCGGTCACCCTTGAAATCGGCGCGCAGCTTCATGCTGACCACGTCCGATCCGGCGTTCGGCTCGCTCATGGCCAGCGCGCCGATCCATTCGCCCGAAACCAGCTTCGGCAGGTACTTCGCCTTCTGGGCCGCCGTGCCGTTGCGGTGGATCTGGTTCACGCACAGGTTCGAATGGGCGCCGTACGACAGGCCGACCGACGCCGATGCGCGGCTGATCTCCTCCATCGCGATCATATGGGCCAGGTAGCCCATGTTGGCGCCGCCGTATTCCTCGGCCACCGTGATGCCCAGCACGCCCAGGTCGCCCATCTTCCGCCAGGCATCCATCGGAAACTGGTCGGTCCGGTCGATCTCTGCGGCGCGCGGCGCCAGTTCGGCCTGCGCCCAGTTGCGCACCGATTCGCGCAGCATCTCGATGTCTTCGCCAAGGTCGAATTTCAGGCCGGGTAGTTCGGTCATGGTGGTGTCTCCTGTTAGTTCGATGGGTTCGATGGGTTCGATGAAGTCGGTGTCGGCTATTTTATTGACGTTTACGTAAACGTCAATTAGAAGTCGTATGGTGTGCCGCCGGGGCGGCAATCTCAGGCAGTGGGGGTCTTGTCGCCAGCGTTCTTGGCATGTTGGGCAGCCAGCAGTGCCTGGCACTGACGCTCGTGCTGATCGATCTCGGCAAGCTGCGCCTGCAGGTCTTCCAGCTGGCGCTCGAGCGTGCCACGATGGCCGGCCAGGAGATGCAAGAAGCGCTCGAGTTGGGGAGCCGTATCGCGCGGGGACTCGTACAAATCCAGAATTTCGCGGATTTCATTGAGAGTAAGCCCTAACCTCTTGCCGCGCAGCGTCAACTTCAACCGGGTGCGCTCACGGCTGTTGTAGACACGCCGCCGGCCGCTTGGCCCTTCGCGATCAGGCGCCAACAGGCCCTGGTCCTCGTAGAATCGGATCGCTCGCGGTGTAATGTCGAACTCGCGCGCGAGATCGGTAATCGTGTAGGTAACGGTTGATGGCTGAGCCGACATGGTGCGTCCGGAAAAAGTGAACGATCGTTCGTTGCGCAATCAAGTTTTCGTCTAAGATGACGAACAAGCAGAGCGAATTGACGTTAACGTTAGCGTCAAGTCTAGCGCCTTATAACGACCAGAGACAGCCCCATGAACGCACTCGAACACCAGCTCCAATACCCGTTTGGCGAAACCATGCCCGAACCGGGCACCCGGCAGGAAGTCGCACCTGGCGTGTACTGGCTGCGCATGCCGCTACCGTTCGCGCTGGACCACATCAACCTCTGGCTGCTGCGTGACCGCATCGACGGACGCGACGGCTGGACGATCGTGGACTGCGGCATCACCAACGACACCATCAAGGCGCACTGGGAAACCATTTTCGCCAACGAACTCGAAGGCCTGCCCGTGCTGCGCGTGCTGGTCACGCACTGCCACCCCGACCACGTCGGCCTGGCGCACTGGCTCTGCAAGCACTGGGATGTGCGGCTGTGGATGAGCCTCGGTGACTACATGTCGGCGCGCGTAATGGCCGGCGGCTCGGGCGTCGGATCGAACGCGGGCGGCGACTTCGCGGCCAGCCACTTCGCCCGTCACGGCATGGTCGATCCCGACAACCTCGAGAAGCTGCGGGCCCGCAAGAGCTACTACCCGTCGCTGGTGCCGGACCTGCCCACCCAGTACCGCAGGCTGATGGATGGCGACACGGTCCAGATCGGATCGGACCCGGCCACCGCGTCGTGGCGCGTGATCACCGGTTACGGCCATGCGCCGGAACACGTTGCGTTGTTCAACCCGGCCACCAACGTGTTGATTTCCGGTGACATGGTGCTGCCGCGTATCTCGACCAACGTCAGCGTGTTCGACATGGAGCCGGAAGCCAATCCGCTGCAGCTCTACCTGGACTCGCTCGGCAAGTACGAAGGCCTGCCGAAGGATGTGCTGATCCTGCCGTCGCACGGTCGTCCGTTCCGCAATCTCCACACTCGTATCAACCAGCTTCGCGAACACCACGTCGATCGTCTGGCCGAAACGCTGGCCGCGTGCGCGGAAAAGCCCTGCAACGCGCACGACATCGTCAGCGTGATCTTCCGTCGCCAGTTCGACATTCACCAGCTCACGTTCGCGATCGGCGAGGCGCTGGCCCACCTGCACGCCCTGTGGCACCGCGGCGAACTGGTGCGCGTGGTAGGTGACGATGGGGTGATCCGGTTCAAGAAGGCGGGCTGATCAGAAGCCCTGTGCCAATGACCTGAGGTAGCGCGCGCCGGCCACGGCGCGGCTACCGTACCACGACAGCATCTCTCCATCGACCAGCAATACCGGCTTGCCGATCTGCCGCTCCAGCGCGTCGGCATGATCCTCGGTAAAGCGATAGGGTTCGGTCGACAACAGCACGGCATCCAGCTCGCGCACTAGCGCGTCGCTCCAGCGGAAGGTCGGATAGCGCTCGCCCGGCGCGTTCGGGCGGCTGCAGTCGCCGTCAACGCAGGCGGCCGGCGTGTCCGACGTATCCGCGTCATCGGGCCACGTCGCCCAGTTCACCAGCGCCAGCATCCGGCTGATATAGGTCGCGCGCGACACCGTCATCCAGGGGTCCTGCCAGATCGCATAGAGCACGCGCCGGGCCGGCCAGGTTTGTGCCTGGATGGCATCGAGTTCACCGCGTAACTGCCCCACCAGCGCTTCGGCCTGCGGCCGGCGGCCGAAGATGCCGCCCAGCAGCCGGTAAAGCGCGAAGTTGTCTTCTGGCGCACACGGATGGGTGACGATCACGTGCGGCACGAAGGTGCGGATTTCGTCGACGGTCTCCCGGCGGTTTTCATCGATATTGACCACCACGTGCGTCGGAGCCAGCGCGCGCAGGCGATCGAGCTTCACATCCTTGGTGCCGCCGACCTTGGCAACGGCGCGCACTCCCGGCTCAGGATGGATGCAGAAGCCGGTACGCGCCACAAGCTGGTCAGCCAAGCCGAGATCGAACAGCAGTTCGGTAATCGAGGGCACGAGCGATGCGATGCGGACATCGCCGGATGCCGCCTCATGTACCTGCCCGCCTGCGTCGGTCCACATCATGCGTCCCGGGGGCGGCGCGGCTTGCGCGGCGCGCGCGTGAACAGCGCGTCGTAGAGCCAGCGCGGCATCAGGTGCAGCAGCGAAGCCACGACACCCATCTGCCAGGGGATCACCGCGAAGCGGCTGCCTGCGGCAATTCGCCGCACCGCCTTTTGGGCGAACACCTCGGCATCCATCAGGAATGGCATCCGGTACGGGTTGTGCGACGTCATTGGCGTGCGGATGTAACCCGGCGCAATCGTCACCACGCGAATCTTCTCGCGCGCCTGTTCGAGCCGCAGGCTCTCCAGCAGCTTGATCACCGCCGATTTCGATGCACTGTAGGCCCCGCCGCCGGGCAATCCCCGCACCCCGGCCACGCTGGCGATGCCGACCAGCGTGCCGCGCCATCCGTCGGCACCGGGTGGCTGCTCGCGCATCGGCCCGAGGAATGGCTGGAACGTAGTCAGCGTGCCGAACCAGTTGGTGTCCATGACCGTGCGGAACACCTCCAGGTCCTCGCGCTCGCTGGCCACCGTACCCACCGAGACGCCCGCGTTGGCGATCACGACGTCGGGACAGCCCACGTTCGCAAGGAAATCAGCGGCCGCGGCCCCCATGGCGTCGACGTCGCGGACGTCCACGGCATAGACGCGCGCGGCGCCGGGATTGGGCAGCGTGCCCGCGAAAGCCCTTAGCGCATCCTCGCGCCGGCCGACCAGGCCAAGCGTGGCGCCCTGCTCCGCGTATGCGCGTGCCAGCGCCTGGCCAATGCCGCTGGAGGCGCCGGTGATAAAGATTTTCTGTGGTCGCATCGCGTCAATATAGCGAAGTCGGAGATTCCAAAACAGAACGGCCCGGCGCACCACACGGTACGCCGGGCCGTCGTCGGTCAGGTCGCGGCGATCAGAGCTTCTTGTCGCGCACGCCCGTGACCAGGAAGTCCATGGCCTGGATGGCGCCAGGCTTGGTGCCGGCGATCGAAGGCGAGGTCTCGTACTTGCCCTGCACCACCACGGTCGGCACGCCGTCGATCTTGTAGGCGTCGGCGATCTTGTTGGCACGTTGCGAGTTGGTGGTCACCGAGAACGAGTTGTAGGTGTCCAGCCACTGCTTCTTGTCGATGCCGTTCTGGGCCATGAAATCGGCGATTTCATCGGTGGTCAGCAGGCGCTTGCGCTGCTTGTGGATCGCGTCGAACACCTTGGTGTGCATCGCGTCCAGCTTGCCCATGGCTTCCAGCGCATAGAAGATCTTCGTGTGGGGCAGCAGGTCGTCGCGGAACGCCACCGGCACGCGCTTGAACACCACGTCCTTACCCTGCTTCTTGACCCACGCCTCAAGCTCGGGCTCGAAGTCGTAGCAGTGCGGGCAGCCGTACCAGAAGAACTCGGTCACCTCGATCTTGCCGGCCGGCACGGGCTGCGGCGATTTCAGGACCGTGTAGTCCTTGCCTTCCGTCGGCGCGGCCATGGCGGCGGGCGCGGTCATCAGCAGGCCGCTGACAGCGGCAACGGTGGCAAGCAGTGCGGCGATTTTCTTCATGTTCGAGGGGCCTTCCGGTTTATCGAGGGTGTGCAAGGGTACAGCGAAGCAGCGGATTGCGTTGTCCAGCGCCCTGCCGGGCCCCGGATCTCAGGCTATGACCACGGCGGCGGCGCGCGGTTCACCGCCTGCCGCCGCGAACCTGTTACTGCTTGGTAAAGCGGATCACCGAGGCTTCGAAACCGGCCGATTGCAGGCGGTCACGTGCGCGGTTCATGTCGTCGATGCGGTTGAACGGTCCCAGTCGAACGCGATACATCTTCACGCCGTTGACATCGCGATCCGTCACCTTGGCCTCGAAACCCTGCATGGCCAGGTTGGCTTTCTGACGATCGGCGTCATCCTGCGACCGGAACGCCCCTACCTGCAGCAGGTATCCCACCTTGTTGGCATCGGCCTGGGCAATCTCCGCGATCGGGTCGGCCACCGGCTTCTCGGCCGGGCGCGCGGCTGGCTTCTCCGGGGTCTTGCCGGCAACGGTGGAACTGGCGGAGTTGGTGCCAGCATCGGCCGGACGGGTGGTCGCCACCGGGGCCTGCGGCGCGGGCTGGCCGGGCTGCGCCTGTTCGGGCTGGCCCACCGGCTTGGCCGGCGTCTTGCTCCAGAGCGGCCGGTTCGGGTCCGACGGCTCCTCGGGCTGCTGCGCCTGTTGCGTCGGGCTCGGCAAGGTGCTGACCACGTTGCCAGGCTCGCTGGGACGCGGGGCCGGGGCACTACTGCCGCCCTTCTGCTGGAACGGCGCAGGAGACTTGGTGATGTACAGCGCCACCACCACGGCAATGGCCAGGCCGACGATCAACCCGAGCACTAGGCCCAGGAACGTGCCGCCACGCTGCGTCTTGGTATGGCGGACGGTGCGCGGGGCGCGCTTGGCAATCTGTTGCATGAAGTCCTCTTCGGTGATGCCGGGGATTATAGAGCCAGACCCATGACGCACGGCTTCAGATTCGTCTCAAATTGTCGACTGCCGGCCGCCGATGCCATGGGCTGGCGGATGGTGCGTCAACCCACCACCCGTACCACGATCAGGCCGGAGCCGCTTCGCGGTCCATGCGCTGCGGTGCCGAAACACCGATCACCGCCAGGCCGTTCTTGAGCACCTGGCGCGTGGCAGCCAGCAGTGCCAGCCGCGCGCGCTTGACCGTCTCGTCGTCCACCAGGACGCGGTCGGCGTTGTAGAACGCGTGGAAATCGCCAGCCAGGTCGCGCAGGTAGAAGGCCACCGCGTGCGGGGCCAGTTCGCTGGAGGCAGCGGCCAGCATGTCGGGGAACTCGGCCAGACGGCGGCCCAGCGCGATCGCCTGCGGGCTCACGTCAGCAGCCGTCACGGCGGCCAGGTCCACGCTGGCCAGCTCGCCCAGCCGCGCTTCCCAGTCCGCGCCGCCCCATGCCTCGAAAATCGAGCAGATGCGGGCGTGCGCGTACTGGACGTAGTACACCGGGTTCTCGTCGTTCTGCTTCAGTGCCAGGTCCACATCGAACACGAACTCGGTGTCGGCCTTGCGCGACAGCAGGAAGAAGCGCACCGCGTCACGGCCGCGCGTGAAGTGCGCGGGCCAGTCGGCCACGCCTGCTTCCAGGCAACCGCGGATCGTCTCTTCGCCGCCGTTGCTCCATTCGATCAGGTCGCGCACGGTCACGTACGAACCAGCGCGCTTGGAGATCTTCACCTCCTCGCCGTTCTTCATGACGGTGACCATCTTGTGCAGCACGTAGTCGGGGTAGCCCTGCGGAATGCCGATGTCCAGGCCCTGCAGGCCGGCACGCACGCGGGCGATGGTGCCGTGGTGGTCGCTGCCCTGCACGTTGATGACCTTCGAGAAGCCGCGTTCCCACTTGGTGGTGTGGTACGCCACATCCGGCACGAAGTACGTGTACGTGCCGTCGCCCTTCTTCATGACGCGGTCCTTGTCGTCGCCGTCGTCGGTGGTGCGCAGCCACAGCGCGCCTTCGCTCTCGTAGGTCTTGCCCTTGGCGATCAGCGACTGCACGGCGGCTTCCACGCGGCCATCGCTGTACAGCGACGATTCCAGGTAGTACCGGTCGAACTTGACGCCAAACGCCTGGAGGTCGATGTCCTGCTCGTTGCGCAGGTAGGTCACCGCGAACTTGCGGATCGACTCCAGATCCTCGATGTTGCCCGAGGCCGTCACCGGCTCGCCGTCCGAGGCGGACACGGTCTTGCCGGCCAGGAAATCGGCTGCGATATCGGCGATGTAGTCACCGTTGTAGGCGGACTCGGGCCAGCCGACGTCACCTGGCTTCAGGCCGCGCGCGCGCGCCTGTACCGAGATGGCCAGCGTATGGATCTGCACGCCGGCGTCGTTGTAGTAGAACTCGCGATGGACCGACCAGCCCTGCCAGGCCAGCAGGTTCGCCAGCGCATCGCCCAGGGCGGCCTGGCGGCCGTGGCCCACGTGCAGCGGGCCGGTCGGGTTGGCGGAGACAAACTCCACCAGCACCTGGCCATGCTCGCCGACCGGACGCGCGCCGTAGCGGTCGCCATCGGCCAGCACGGCACGCAGGACTTCCGCGCGGGCCTCGGGGCTCAGGCGCAGGTTGATGAAGCCCGGGCCGGCGATCTCGAGCGCGGCCACGAGCGCGGTCGCGCGCGGATCGGCCTTGACCGCATCGACGACCTTCTGCGCCAGTTCACGCGGGTTGGTCTTGAGCGACTTGGCCACCTGCATGGCGATGTTGCAGGCCAGGTCGCCGTGGGCGGCCGCCTTGGGTCGCTCGAATGTCACCGCAGGCAGGTTGGCATCGGCGGGGGCGAGCGCACGCACGGCATCCGTGAACGCGGCGGCAAGTTGGGAGGTCTGAACAGGCAGCATGGATATCTGGGCCCTGAGGCTGGGGTGCTTCCGGCCATGCGTCGGCAAGTGAACGCCGCGCCGCGTGACCGGCAGTGGAAATCGGGAAACGCGGAATTTTATCAGGTGCTATGCTGACATCATGCGGATGGCCTGTACGCCCTGCGCCAGACACCGCCACTCGTGAAAGGAACCACTATGTTGATCACCTTCAAATCCCACGCGGCGCAAGACCTGATCATGATGAAGGATCTTGCCATTACGCTGCTTGGCATCATCGGCAAGCATCTGGGCGAGCGCGGGGTGATCAAGGCCGACGAAATGCCGGCGGCAATCCGAAAGCTCGAAGCCGCCGTCCAGGACGCCAAGAAAGTCCACCCGGCCGAAGCCACCGTTCACCCCGGCAAGGATGACGAGCGCGAAGAGGAACCGCTCCATCTGGGCCAGCGCGCCTATCCGTTCCTCGACATGCTGCGTGAGTCCGTCAAGGAAGGCGCGGATGTGATGTGGGGCGTCTGACCCACTGACGCCCCCTCGGGGCGCCACCATCGCTGGCGCCCTGCTCCACCTTCGTCCGGCGACACCGTGCCGCCGGTCTCCACACGCCATGCCACAGAAAGCCGTTTGAAAGGTTCTGCGACATCCGGTCGTCGCACACGAAAAAGCGCCCGGCTGCCACAGGGCGACCGGGCGACCCGGACCAGGGATTGGTCTCCGGGAAGGGGGGTTACTGCGGATAAGCGCACGACAGCGGCCGGCCGCGCGCCTTCCGGCTTTGTTTCCTTAGCAGCTGCTTCAACATGAAGCGAAGCGGTTCTGGCCAGGGTGAAGCAGGGGTTTCGGCTCGCATGCGAGCCGCCTGCGGAACGACGCCAGAATCTCTTTGAAACAGCTTCTTAGTCGTCGCTACGTCGGCCCCCGGCCAGCAGCAGGCCGACGAACGCGCCAACCAGCGCGGCAATCCCCACCGCCATCAGCGGGGATTCCACCACGCGCTGACGGCTGTGGTCGACGGCATCGTCAACATGCACACGCGCCCAGTCCACGCCGTCCCGGCCACGTTCGCGCAGCCGTTCGGCCAGCTCCTGCGCACGGTCACGCAGACGGCGCCCCGCCGCCAGGCTTTCCGCCGAACCCTCACGCGCCAGCACGTCGATCGTTTGCTGAAGCTGCCCGATCAGTGCCTTGACGTCCTCCGACACCGGGCCGGCGGCATCGCGTGCCGCGTCGCGGGTGTCGCGCGCGGCATGGCGGATCTGCCGGACCGCTGCGTCAGCGCTGTCGTGCAGGTGGTTGATTTCCTTGCGAACCTTGGGGTTTTGCGTGAGCATGGGATCTCCTGTTTCCGGACATGGGGCGACTTACCGTCGGCGCACCAGGCCCATTACAAACGTTACGATTGCCACCACCAGGAATATCAAGAACAGGATCTTGGCAATTTCTACCGCGCCGGCGGCAATGCCGCCGAATCCGAAGATCGCCGCGATCAGGGCAACAATAAAGAAGACGAGTGCGTAGTACAGCATGTCCAGCCTCCCTCGGATGATGGGCGAGCCGAAAGTGGCGCGTCCGGCTTGCACCACGGCGCGCAAGCTCATAGCCTCATCGTAGGGTTCGCTCGCCAGAGCAGGCACCGAATCCAGACCGATTCCCATGTCAGCCAAGTCCTACAGCGCACCGAGCGCCACACCGGGTGCGAGACCGGCCGGGCCACGGCTACGATTGACCCCGCCCCCTCAATGTGATGCGATGGTCGCCCATCGGGCCGCCGCGCACCTGGAAACGGTCTTCTAACCGGTAATTCTCAATGGCCAAGCATTCCCTACTCGTGCGAAACACACTGCTGCTGGTCAGCGGCATCATGCTGACGCTGGCCGTGCTGATCGCATCCGAAACCGGCAACCAGCGCCTGCGCGAGGGATACATCGAGGCAATCCGTTCGCAGCAGCTTCAGAACGACCTGGGCGACCTGATCGCCGAACTCGTCAATGCCGAGGGCGGCCAGCGCGGCTTCCTGCTGACCGGGAAGGACAGCTACCTCGACCCGTACTACAAGGCGCTGCCGCGCATCAACGAACTGATGTCGCGCATTCGCCAGCACTACGCGAACGATCCGGAAGGCCTGCGCCAATTCGGCGACGCGTCCCAATTCGTGACGCGCAAACTCAACGAGATGGCACTGACGCTGGTCTACGGCAAGCGCGACTTCGACGTGGCGCTCGACATGGTCCGCACCGACTTCGGCAAGCAGACCATGGAGAACGCCCGGCGCGGTCTCGAACATCTGCAGGTGCGCGAGTCAGGCACGGTCACGCACAATCTCGAAGCGGCCGAGCATGACCTGCAACTGTCGCGCTACGGCATTGGGCTGCTCACGGCAATCAACATCGTATTGATGGTGACGCTCGGCATGGGCCACGCGCGCCGCATGGCAATGGCCGATGCCACCCGGGCCGAACTGGAAGAGGAAAGCGCGCGGCTCGACCGCAAGGTGCGCGCCCGCACGCGCCAGCTGTCCGCCCTGGCCGCTCACCTGCAACGCGTGACCGAAGACGAGAAGACGCGCCTGGCGCGCGAGCTACACGACGAACTCGGCGCCATCCTCACCGCCATCAAGCTGGATCTGCACTGGGTGCGGATGCGCGTGCAAGACACGCATCCGGAGGCGCGCGACAAGCTGACGCGCGTGATGCAGCACGCGGACCAGGCCATTCAGATCAAGCGGCAACTGATCGAGGACCTGCGTCCGACCGTGCTGCTGAACCTGGGTCTGCGCGAAGCCATCGTGCAACTGGTGGAAGACGTCGGCACGCGCAACCAGTGGGATACCGCACTGGACCTGCCCGAGACGCTGCCAAGACTGAATGACCCTGCGGCGATCGCGCTGTACCGCATCGTGCAGGAATCGCTAACGAATGCCAGCAAGTACGCAGAGGCCAAGCAGGTGTCAGTGACCCTGGCGTGCACGACCGAACATCTGGTGCTGACCGTGCGCGACGACGGCCGTGGCTTGCCGCCCGATTTCGACGCTGGCAGCATTGCCGGCCATCACGGCCTGCTCGGCATGGAGCAGCGCGTACTGGCGCTGGGCGGCACGATGGAAGTGGATTCATCGCCGGGACACGGTGTGACGATCGGGATCGAGGTGCCGCTGACCGCGGCGGTGCTGGCGCAGGAAGAGCCGGCCGAGTGAGGGGAAGGCATGGAGGCGCCGATCCGGGGGCGCCGATCCAAGGGCCTCGGAACAGGTGACGCAGCAAGGGACGTCAACGTCAGGGCGTCGACATTGCGTAGTCCTCGATCACCCGGAACACCTGCTCCATTTCGAGTGACTTGTCGAAGAAATAGTCCGCGCCGGCTTCGGCGCACTGGCGCCGGTACATCGATACCTGCGCATGGTTCGTGTAGACGATGCGGATGCCCGGGAACCGCGCCTTCTGCATCTCGCGCAGCACATTGATGCCGTTGCCCTGACGCAGTTGCAGATCGACGATCGCCACGTGATAGGCCCCGGCTGCGGCCAGCCCCACCGCCTTGCTTTCCGTATCGGCCCAATCCACGGCTTCCACGAACGGGAACGCGGTCAGGTACTCCATCAACATGCTCCGAATCACGGCCGAGTCCTCGATCAGGAGGACGCGCAGTGGTCGGGGTATGGAGGCAGTGGGCTGCTCCGGCATGGTGCGATGATGGTTCCGAAAATTGAGCGATTTATGGAAGCCTGCTTGGAGGCGCTATCAAAATGAAGCGAAGCGGTTCTGGCCAGGCGGGGGGCCGCAGACAGTACAAGTAGTACGGCAAGGCCCCGCAACGACGCCAGAATCTTTTTGATAGCGCCTCTTACTCCACCAGGCCGTTCTTGATGGCGTAGTACGTCAGATCGGCATTGGTCTTCATCCCCATCTTCTCCAGGATGCGTGAACGATAGGTACTCACCGTCTTGACACTCAGGAACAGTTCGTCAGCGATGACCGAGACGGATTGCCCGCGTGACAGCTTGCAGAAGATCTGGAACTCGCGCTCGGAGAGCGTGCGGTGCACGGGCTGATCGGTGGGCTTGTCCAGTCCGCCGATCAGCAGGTCGGCCACGGTCGGACTCACGTAACGTCGTCCCTGGGCAACGGTGCGGATCGCCTTGACGAGGTCGTCCGGCGCCGACTCCTTGGTCAGGTAACCGGAGGCTCCCGCGCGTATCAGGTTGATGGCGTACTGGTCTTCCGGATAGGTCGACAGGATCAGCACCGGCAAGGCGGGCAGTCTCTGTCGGATCAGCTTCAGCACGTCGATGCCATTCCGATCCGGCATGGAAATGTCGAGCACGAGCACGTCGAACTCGCTGTCGCGCAACTGCGCCATCACTTCGTCGCCGCTGCCAGCTTCGCCCGTCACCTCGATGTCAGGCTCCTCGGCAATGAACTGGCGCAGACCTGCACGCACGATCTCGTGATCGTCGGCGATCAGGACGCGAATCATCTGTGTCTCCACGGTGAAGGATGGCCCGGCTTCGGGTGGACCGGGCCGGCTTTTTTGCATTGTAGTGCTGCCGCGCGGCCAAATATGTCAGTCTCAGGCTGACATGTCCGGAAGGATACCTGCCCCCACACGCGCTGTCGGAAATGCACAACGGGCGCACAAGGCGCCCGTTGCCGGTCTGTCGAAAGTGGGAGCTGGGGCGGTCTGGAGGGGCCCGCCCCGGCGCCTGACAGGATTACTGCATCTTCGTACCGGCCTGACCACCCGCGCTGGCACTGGATTCGCTGGTTTCGCCCTTCTTGGACTTGCCCTTGGCTTGCTTGCCCTGATGGCCCTTCGGCGCGTCCATCTGGGCACTGGTACCGCCGTCAGCCGAGGCCCCCGGCGTCACCGCACCACCGGAAGCGTTGACCGATGCGCCAGTGCCGGTTTGCAGCGACGGCGCGTTCACAGCGGCACCGACGCCGGCCTGTGTGCCGGCAGTTCCGGCGGTGGCTCCAGTGCCTTGCGCCATCGCAAGCGACGAGGCGGCGGCAATCGACAGGGCGGACAGGGAGATCAGCAGCTTGTTCATGGAAGACTCCTTTACTGGAATGCCCCGCAGCGAAACATTCGCCGCGGCATTCACGCGGTGTCACGTGAACTGAGGCTCAGTCTATGGACTCGCTCCACTCGCTTCTGTGAGGACTTGTAATGCCCTGTAAGCAGAGGTGAGGACATCGCCGCTACAGATCGGCACGATTCGACGCGATTCAACACAGCGCACCATACGACGGCATCGCGGGCCTGCCCCCAACCATCAACGGCTGCCGCCGAATATGAAAAAGCCGGGATGCCACGCGCGCGCGGCATCCCGGCTCTTGCACCTGGTTACAGCTTCTACAGGTTCGGCGCCAGTGCGCGCTCGAGCGTAAGGCGGTCCTCGCCGCGACGGGCCACCATATCGTCGAGCTGGTCCTGGCCGATCTTGCCGATGCTGAAGTAGGTCGAGTCCGGATGCGACAGGTAGAAGCCGCTCACCGATGCCGCCGGCGTCATGGCCAGCCCCTCGGTGATGCCCATGCCGATGTCGGCCGCATCGATGAACGCGAACATCGGCGCCTTGACCGTGTGCTCCGGGCACGCCGGATAGCCGGGTGCCGGACGAATGCCGCGATACGCCTCGGCGACGAGCTGATCATTGCTCAGCGACTCTGCGGCATCGTAGCCCCAGAGATCCTTGCGCACACGCTCGTGCAGGCATTCGGCGAACGCCTCGGCCAGACGATCGGCCAGCGCCTTGAGCATGATGGCGCTGTAGTCATCGTGGTCGGCCTCGAACTGCGCCTCCTTCTTGTCCACGCCGATCCCGGCCGTGACCGCGAACAGGCCAATGTAGTCGGCCACGCCGCTCGACTTCGGCGCGATGAAATCGGCCAGGCAGCGGTTCGGGCGACGCACGCCATCCACCACCGGGCGCTCGCTCTGCTGGCGCAGGTTGTTCCAGGTCAGCGCAACCTTGCTGCGCGACTCGTCGGTATAGATCTCGATGTCGTCGTCATTGACCGTGTTGGCCGGCAGCAGCGCCATCACGCCGTTGGCCGTCAGCCAGCGTCCCTGGATCAGGCGAGCCAGCATGCTCTTGCCATCCGAGAAGACGCGTCGCGCCGATTCGCCAACGATCTCGTCGTTGAGGATGTCCGGGAATTTTCCGGCCAGGTCCCAGGTCTGGAAGAACGGGCCCCAGTCGATGTAGTTGGCCAGTTCGGACAGATCGTAATTACGGAACACGCGGCGGCCGATGAACTTCGGCTTCGGCGGCACATAGGCGCTCCAGTCGATCGGCGTCTTGTTGGCGCGCGCCTGGGCCAGCGACACCATCGGCGTGGCCTTCTTGTTGGCGTGCTGCGTGCGAATGCGGTCGTAGTCGGACTTCAGCTCGTCCAGGTACTTCGCCGCGCCTTCGTCAGACAAGAGGTTCGACGCCACGCTGACCGAGCGCGAGGCATCGGGCACGTAGACCACCGGACCTTCATAGTTCGGCGCGATCTTGACCGCGGTATGCACGCGCGATGTGGTGGCGCCGCCAATCAGCAGCGGAATCTTCTTCACGCGGAAGTAGTCGTCGCGCTGCATCTCCGAGGCAACGTAGGCCATTTCCTCGAGCGACGGCGTGATCAGGCCGGACAGCCCGACGATGTCCGCGCCCTCGACCTTGGCGCGCGCCAGGATCTCGTTGCACGGCACCATCACGCCCATGTTGACCACTTCGAAGTTGTTGCACTGGAGCACCACCGACACGATGTTCTTGCCGATGTCGTGCACGTCGCCCTTCACGGTGGCGATCACGATCTTGCCGCGCGCGCGCACGTCGCCGCCGGCCTCGGCCACCAGGCGCTTTTCTTCCTCGATGAACGGCAGCAGATGCGCCACGGCCTGCTTCATCACACGAGCGCTCTTCACCACCTGCGGCAGGAACATCTTGCCCGCGCCAAACAGGTCGCCGACGATGTTCATGCCATCCATCAGCGGTCCCTCGATCACCTCGATGGGGCGGCCACCGCGCGCCGCGATCTGCTGGCGCACTTCCTCGGTGTCCTCGACGATGAACGTGGTGATACCGTGCACCAGCGCGTGCGCCAGGCGATCGCCCACCGGCACCGGTTGCTCGGGCGTGCCGCGCCAGGCCAGATTCTCTTCCCGCTTCGTGCCACCGCCCTTGAAGCGGTCGGCGATCTCCAGCAGGCGATCGGTGGCGTCGTCGCGACGGTTCAGCACCACGTCTTCCACGCGCTCGCGCAATTCCGGGTCGAGCTGGTCGTACACGCCAAGCTGGCCGGCGTTGACGATGCCCATGTCCATGCCCGCCGCGATCGCGTGGTACAGGAACACGGTGTGGATCGCCTCGCGCACCACGTCGTTGCCGCGGAACGAGAACGACACGTTCGACACCCCGCCGCTGACCTTGGCGTACGGCAGGTTCTGCTTGATCCAGCGCGTGGCTTCGATGAAGTCCACCGCGTAGTTGTTGTGCTCCTCGATACCGGTGGCCACCGCGAAGATGTTCGGATCGAAGATGATGTCCTCGGGCGGGAAGCCCACTTCGTTCACGAGGAAGTCGTAGCTGCGCTTGCAGATCTCGGTCTTGCGCTCGAACGTGTCCGCCTGGCCCTTCTCGTCGAATGCCATCACCACGCTGGCCGCGCCATAACGGCGGATCTGCGTGGCGTGGTGGCGAAACTGTTCCTCGCCTTCCTTGAGCGAGATCGAGTTCACCACGGCCTTGCCCTGCACGCAGCGCAGGCCCGCCTCGATCACGTCCCACTTCGACGAATCGATCATGATCGGCACGCGCGCGATGTCCGGCTCAGACGCGATCAGATTCAGGAAGCGCACCATCGCCGCCTTCGAATCGAGCATCGCTTCGTCCATGTTGATGTCGATGATCTGCGCGCCGTTCTCCACCTGCTGGCGGGCCACCGCCAGGGCTTCGTCGAACTGGCCGTTCAGGATCATGCGGGCGAATGCCTTCGAACCGGTGACGTTGGTACGCTCGCCAACGTTGACGAACAGCGTGTCGTCGTCGATCGTGAACGGTTCCAGACCGGACAGGCGCATCGGACGCGGGGGCAGGTTTTGCTGGCTCATGATTTCTGTTCTCTTGCGTGCGATGGCTTCAGGCGGCGGATTGTGCGGTGTCTTCGCGATACTGGCCGGGCCAGGTGCGTGGCGTCTTGTTGGCCACGCTCTTGGCGATGGCAGCGATGTGATCGGGCGTGGTGCCACAGCAGCCGCCCACCAGGTTCACCAGGCCGGATGCCGCGAACTCTTCCACCAGCGCGGAAGTGACCTCGGGCGTTTCATCAAAACCGGTATCGCTCATCGGATTGGGCAGGCCGGCGTTCGGGTAGCACGACACCGCGGCATCGCACACCTTGGCCAGTTCGGCGATGTACGGGCGCATCAGCGTGGCGCCAAGCGCGCAGTTCAGGCCGAACGTGACAGGCTTCGCGTGGCGCAGGCTGTTCCAGAACGCCTCCACGGTCTGACCGGAGAGAATGCGGCCCGAGGCATCGGTCACGGTGCCCGAGATCATCACCGGCACGCGCTCGCCGGTGTCCTCGAACAACTGGTCGATCGCGAACAGCGCGGCCTTGGCGTTGAGCGTGTCGAAAATTGTCTCGACCAGGAACACATCGGCCCCGCCTTCGAGCAGGGCCTTGCCCTGTTCGTAGTACGAATCGCGCAGTTCCTCGAAGGTGACATTGCGCGCGCCCGGGTCGTTGACGTCCGGGCTGATGCTGGCCGTCTTCGGCGTCGGGCCGAACGCGCCGGCCACGAAGCGCGGCTTGTCCGGCGTGCTGTACTTGTCGCACGCGGCGCGCGCCAGGCGGGCAGCCTCGACGTTCATCTCGTACGCGAGGTCGGCCATCTTGTAGTCTTCCTGCGCCACGCGCGTGGCGCCGAACGTGTTCGTCTCGATCAGGTCGGCGCCGGCGGCCAGGTACTGCTCATGAATCTCCGTGATGACCTGCGGACGGGTCAGGAGCAACAATTCGTTATTGCCCTTCACGTCGATCCGATGGTCAGCGAAGCGCGTGCCCCGATAGTCAGCTTCCGTGAGCTTGTAACGCTGGATCATCGTGCCCATCGCGCCGTCGAGAATCAGAATGCGGTCGCGCAGCAGCTTCGGCAGGCTGGCGGCCCGGGTGTAGGGGCGTGGTTGGGATTGGGCGGCGCTCATGGTGGGGCTCGATCTTCGATGCGACGGCGGAGCCGCGCAGTTTGTGACAATTCAGAACCGGCGATTTTATCAGGTAGATCAAGGCATTGCGGCGGTCAGGGACTTGCCATGCCACTTTGATGGCCGGGTGTCGGGCCGGGTGTCTGGCCAGTTGTCAGCAACCGGCCGCGCGCCTACACTGAGAGACGCATTCGTCACGCTTATCCGCACCATGCAAACCCTCAGCCCCAACGACGCCCGGACCTTGCTCGAAGGCGAGCCCGATGCACTGTTCATCGACTGCCGCAGCGAGATGGAATACCTGTTCGTCGGTCATCCCCGCGGGGCGCACAACGTTCCCTGGAACGACGGCCCCGACTGGGAAGTCAACCCGCACTTCGTGCAGGCGGTGAAAAAACTGGCCGGGCAAGCCTCGGCCCGCCCGGTCGTGCTGATCTGCCGCAGCGGCAACCGGTCGTCCGCAGCCGCTCGCGCGCTGGAAGGCGCCGGATTCGCCACTATCTACTGCGTACTGCATGGATTCGAAGGCGACCTCGACGCCCAGCGCCATCGCAACGCCGTCAACGGTTGGCGTCACGACGGACTGCCCTGGGAACAATATTGATCTGATTTCGCGACTTCTGAGAAGACAGCAACGCCCGCATAAGCGGGCGTTTGTTTTTGGAAGCGGACAAACGGTCTACCGCTGCCGCGCCTCCCGGTGTGATGCGACGCGCCAGTGGTCAGTGCATGACCAGCGGATTGTTCATCACCGTATCGAATTTGCCGAGAAACTCATCGACTTCTTCCACGGAGGGTTCGCTCTCGATCAAACGCGTCACATCGGCGCGGAAGGTCTCGGCCATCAGGCCACCGAGGAAAATTTCGCGTTTCAGATTCTTGTCGACGATCTCGTAACCGCCCGAGGCAAGGGTCGCATGCTCGACGTCTGCTCCAAACTCGACAATGCAGTAATTGTCGCTGTTGTAGATCATTTGCATCGCACTTTCCTCCTGGCATAGTTAGCGGCAACTCCGCGCATTGCTGCGCTCCCGGCACAAGGCCTATGGAATTGACGCGATTTCCTCTCCAAGCTGAGGGTAGTCGCCCGTAATTCAAGTTGTACGACCGGGCGGACCTTGTCGTGCCATTGCTGCCCTCTTACATTGGGCATCGGCGCAGCCTGCAAGTTTCTTGAGCGCCGTGCACTACTGTGTT
Organism: Cupriavidus sp. SHE; assembly: GCF_000812445.1. Classification (NCBI taxonomy): domain Bacteria; kingdom Pseudomonadati; phylum Pseudomonadota; class Betaproteobacteria; order Burkholderiales; family Burkholderiaceae; genus Cupriavidus; species Cupriavidus sp. SHE. The sequence continues at coordinate 131,253 of NZ_JWMB01000037.1, forward strand.
GCGATATTTCCAATGGCGTTACGGAATATCACACTGGCCGCCACAAGCCGCGTGTCCCAGGAACGCGTCGAAGATTGCATGGAAGCGTTCCGGTTGTTCGATGAATGACAGGTGCGCCGCGTCCGGCAGCACTTCCAGCCTTGAACCGTGAATCTCACGGGCGATGGCTTCGGCGATCGACACCGGCGAGCCCTCGTCCTTGTCGCCGACCACCACCAGCGTCGGGCAGTGAATCCGGGAGATCGCGCGGGCCAGATCGAAGGCTTCGATGGCCTGCGCTACACCAACATAGCCGCGTACTGGTGTTTCCAGCAACATTTTCCTGATTCGCTCGACGATTTCTGGGTGCCGCTCGCGGAACGGTGCGGTCAGCCACCGATTCAGCGTCGACTCGACGGTCCCGCGCATGCCATGCGCTTCCACCTGTCCGATCCGGTCCGCCCACATCGCCCGGGCTTCCAGCGGCGTGTGGTGAATCGTGTCCACCAGCGTCAGCGACAACAGCCGCTCCGGATGGCGCACGCCCAACGTCTGCGCCACCATGCCGCCCACCGACACCCCACAGAAGTGGGCCTGCGCGATATCGAGTTCGTCCATCAGCGCCACCACGTCGTCGGCCAGCCGCGTCATCGTGTAGGCGCCCACCGGCGCATCGCTACCACCATGGCCCCGCATGTCGAAACGCAGCACGCGGTAGCGTGCGGCAAGGTGCCGCGCGGTGTCATCCCACAAAGTCAGATTCGCACCGAGCGCATGGGCCAGGATCACCCAAGGGCCTTCGGTACCATCGACGCGCACTTGCAAATGCACATCCCCGACCCGAAGCCGGTTCGTTTGCGACGCGGTCGATGCGGAAGTGTCAGACATGTGTCAGTCTCCGTACGGTCATGGCGCCACCCACCGGCTCCCAAGGCGCATTCGTCAATGTGTCTCACTACTACGATAGACGAGATCGATCTGAGTGCCATCAGGCTCCGTCTGACGCAGACGCGCCGGCATCCAGTTCAGGGACGGCGCCAGCCAGATTTCCACCTTGCGTTTGTCGTTCGGGTGGCGCGGCAGGCGCACGAAGTGCTTCGTGCGCACCCTGTCGATACCGATATCAATGTCCTGTTCGCCAACGTACTGCACCTGCATGACTTCCACTTCCCGCGTGTCGGACACGTTGAACGTCTCCGTCACGCCCGGGGTCGCGTAGCGCTGCGGATCGCCCCGCGCCCACCCAACCAGTTGCAGGAACACGCTGAAGCGGTCCTGGAATGCTGACGGCATTGGCACCTGTCCGCCACGCGTTTCAAACACCACTGTGCCTGCCGTGCGATCAAAGCGGGCGACTTCAACCTTGCTGCGCCGGGCTTCCTCGTAACGCGTGGGATTCAGCCCCCCGCCGTTCATGTCGCCCGAGCTCTGGAACGCGAAGCGGAACCAGAGCACGCGGGTTTCCACCGCCAGCCGGTAGTGCTGACCGTCCTGCTGCCACGTGATCCGGCCATCGGGGTTCTGCACGCCATTGACAAAACTGGCATAGCGCAGCACCACCGACGGCGGTGCGTCGTACTTGGGCGCGGGCGGGCTCGGTGGGGCGGCTGGGGCTGCCGGCGTCGCTGCGGGCGGCGCAGCCGCCGCCGATCCCTCTCCGCCTGATCCGGTGGTTGTCGTGGTCTGGCCGCTTTCCGCCGTGGCGACTGCCGGCGCGGATTCCGGCGGCGCAGGTTTTGGCGGTGGTGAAGGGGCTGGCGGCTGTGGCGCCGGTCGTGGCGCGGGCACGGGCGGAGGAGGCGCCGGCGGAGCCGGTGGCTTGGGCGGCGGCAGCAGGATGGCGTCGAGCGTTGGGGTCGGCTCGATATCGGGCAGGCTCGGCGCCGGCGCATGAACCAGACGCAGCAGCGCCAGCAAATGGGCGGCCACCACCAGCAGAATGACCACAACCCATCTGCGACGGCGCTGCCACCAGCTCAGCGTGCCGCCCCGCGACCGACTACGAGGTTTGACCGGTTTGTCCGGCCCGTTGGTTGCCATCTAGGTAACCGAGTTCCGAAGAGATTTGCCGGGCGATATCGCGCACGCGCCGATCCACCGTACCGCCCCATTCTGCATCGAATACGCTCTGCGCGCCGAGCACGATCAGCGCCATCGCCAGATGGCCATTCGCGTCGAACACGGGCGTGGAGATCGCATTGATGCCCGGCAACACCCCGCCGCGCGTGCGTGCCGCGCCGTGCTCTCGCACGTCCGCGCAGATCGCGTCATATTCGTCCAGCGATACGGGCACGTCAGGCAGTGGGACGGTGCCACGCGTGGCCAGTTCCCGCTCGATCAGCGGCAGCGTCTGGCGGCGCGACAGATAAGCCCCATAAAGGCGGCCCGTGGCCGAGTTAAGCATCGGCATGACGTCACCGAGCCGCAGGCTGGCGCTGACCGGATGGCTCGATTCCTCCCAGTGGACGATGGTCGGCCCGTGGTTGCCCCACACGGCGATACCGGCGGTCTGGTCGATCTCGTCACGCAGCTGCGACAGGATCGGGCGCGCCTTGCGCACCGGGTCGAGCCGGTTCAGCCCGGCCAGACCAAGCTGCAGCGCGAACGGGCCAAGGTCGTAGCGCTGGCTCACGGCGTCCTGCGTCACGGCGCCCAGCCGCTGGAAGCTAACCAGATAGCGATGCGCCTTGGCCGGACTCATGTCCGCCGCCGCGGCCAGGTCGCGCAGCATCATCGCGCGCGGCGATGCGGCCAGCGCCTGCAGCAACCGGAATCCCACCTCGATGGACTGGATGCCGGCACGCCTGGTGTCGTCGGCAATTTCGTCCCGGGTATCGTCGTCTTCGGCTGCGGTCATGCGTTCCTGGCAAGCGTATCGGTATTGCCGGCCATTCTATACGGTGCGCCCGCGCCGCTCCGGTAGACTGTGGCCCATCCGATTTGCCTATGTTCGACTCCGCATGAAACTCGCCACCCTGAAGGATGGTTCGCGCGACGGCCAGCTCGTCGTTGTCTCGCGCGACTTGAAAACCGCGCACTTCGCCACCGATATCGCAGGCAAGCTCCAGACCGTGCTCGACGACTGGGCCTTCTACGCGCCGCAGCTCCAGGACCTGTATGACGCGCTGAACGCCGGCCGGTCACGCCACCCGTTCCCGTTCCAGACCAAGGACTGCATGGCGCCGCTGCCGCGCGCGTACCAGTGGGCCGACGGCTCGGCCTACGTGAACCACGTGGAACTGGTGCGCAAGGCGCGCGGCGCGGAGATGCCGCCCGAGTTCTGGACCGACCCGCTGATGTACCAGGGCGGCTCCGACGACTTCATCGGCCCGCAGGACGACATCGTCTGCGCAAACGAGGCCTTCGGCATCGATTTCGAGGCCGAAGTGGCCGTGATCACCGGCGACGTGCGCATGGGCGCCACCCCCGACCAGGCCGGGGAGGCCATCCGGCTGGTGATGCTGGCCAACGATGTTTCGCTACGCAACCTGATCCCGGCCGAACTCGGCAAGGGCTTCGGCTTCTTCCAGAGCAAGCCGGCCACGGCGTTTTCGCCGGTGGCGGTCACGCCGGACGAGCTCGGCGACGCCTGGCGCGAGCGCCGTGTGCATCGCCCGATGGTGGTCCACTGGAACAGCAAGAAGGTGGGCTCGCCCGACTGCGGTACCGATATGGTGTTCGACTTCGGCCAGCTGATTGCCCACATCTGCAGGACGCGCAACGTGCGCGCGGGCAGCATCGTCGGCTCGGGCACGATTTCGAACGTCGATCGCAGCAAGGGGTACTGCTGTATCGCCGAAAAACGCATGATCGAGACGATCGACAGCGGCAAGCCCGAGACCGAGTTCATGAAGTACGGCGATGCCGTCCGTATCGAGATGTTCGACGCCGAACACAAGTCGATCTTCGGCGCGATCGACCAAGTGGTGGCCGCACCATAACGGGCACCGGCCCATAAGAGGCGCTATCAAAATGAAGCGAAGCGGTTCTGGCTACGGTGACGCAGGGGTTTCGGCTCGTATGCGAGCCGCCTGCGGAACGGCACGTGCCTGCGAGCACATGCGCGCCCTGCAAGGGCGCGGCCGCAGACAGTACAAGTGGACTGGCCAAGGCCGCGCAACAACGCCAGAATCTTTTTGATAGCGCCTCTAAGGCATGCAAGCCTTGCCGCGCCAGGCGTTCCTGGGCCTATAATTCCCCGACCAGCCGGTCGGGGAATTGCATTCGACGCGCCTTCCTTGCGTCCCTTCGCGCTCCTTCGCCTCTTTCGGACATCCAGTTCCCCTGCCCGGCGGCCCGAAACTTCTTCGATACCCGCCCAAATGACCACTTCCGACGCCAATACCCTGCCCCCGCGCCTTGCGCGCTATCGCGCCCTGACCCTGCGCCGCCACGGCCCCATCCTTGAGGTGATCATGGGCGCGGCCCAATCGGCCAACCAGAAACTGGCCACCGCCGACGCCTCCATGCACCGCGAACTGGCCGAGATCTGGCGTGATATTTCGGCGGAACCCGAAATCCGTGTGGCGCTGATCCGTGGCGAAGGCAAGGGCTTCTCGGCCGGCGGCGACCTCGGGCTGGTCGAGGAGATGGCTAACGATTTCGAGACGCGCACCCGCGTCTGGCATGAGGCACGCGACCTGGTCTACAACGTCATCAACTGCGACAAGCCGATCGTCTCCGCGATGCATGGCCCGGCCGTTGGCGCGGGGCTGGTAGCCGGGCTGCTGGCCGACATCTCGATCGCGGCAAAGACCGCGCGCATCGTGGATGGCCATACCCGGCTGGGTGTGGCCGCTGGCGATCATGCCGCCATCGTCTGGCCGTTGCTGTGCGGAATGGCCAAGGCCAAGTACTATCTGATGCTGTGCGAGTCGGTCAGCGGTGAGGAAGCTGAGCGGATCGGCCTGGTATCGCTGGCGGTGGAGGAAGACGAACTGGTCGCGAAGGCGTTCGAGGTGGCCAACCGGCTTGCGGCCGGATCGCAGACCGCCATCCGCTGGACCAAGTACGCGCTCAACAACTGGCTGCGCATGGCCGGACCCGCGTTCGATACCTCGCTGGCGCTCGAATTCATGGGCTTTGCCGGCCCCGACGTGCACGAAGGCATGGCGAGCCTGCGTCAGAAGCGGCCGCCCGAATTCAAGTAACCGGTCGTCCTGCTCACGTTTCGGGACGACCATGTCAGACGGAGTTGCGCGACCATGTTCGGACAGTTACCCGATTTCACCAACAGCTACGAGTTCCTTCGCAAGCTCTGGGCTTCCGGCAGCGGGATGCCCAGCGGGCTGATGCCCGGCCTGAGCGCGATGACACCCCCGATGGATCTCGAGGGCATCGACAAGCGGATTCACGACCTCAAGGCAGTGGAAAGCTGGCTGCAGCTCAACTCGAGCCTGCTGCGCACGACCATCCAGGGCCTTGAAGTGCAACGGGCCACGCTGGTAGCGCTGCAGACGTTTGGCAGCGCGCTCTCCCCCGATGCCATGCAGAGCGCGATGGAAAACGTGGCGCGGGCCGCCAGCGCCCCGAGCGCCGCGCCGCATCACCAGTACGGCGCTGCCGAGACGGTCTCGGAAGCACAAGCCGATGCGGAAAATGACGAGCCCGCCGATGACGACATCGACGCGCCGCCCGAATCCGGCGCCGAAGCCTCGGCCACTTCCACCGGACCCGCCCCGGTGCCGCCCAATGCATCGCTGTGGTGGGACCTGATGCAGCAACAGTTCAACCAGATCGCCAGCAGCGCGGCGGCGGCGGCCAATGTCACGCCGTTCAGCAACCTTGGAGGCTTCGGCGCCAGCCCGGCAGGCAGCGAGTCTGCTACGAGCGCCACGAGCACCAAGAGCGCCGGCGATAACAAGTCCGGCCCTGCGCCCAAGGGGGCGAAGACGTCCGGGACGAAGAAGGCGGGAGCAAAGACCGTAGCCAAGAAATCCGCAAAATCGGCGACAAAGCCGGCGGCGAAGACATCGGGCAAGTCGGCTGCAAAGAAACCCGCAGCCCGAAAGGCATCGGCCGGGAAATCGACGGCCAAGCCTGAGACCCCGCCCGCGCCCGGCACGCCGGAGGACACGTTCGAGTGAGCGCGCTCTCCGCACATTCGGCGGAGGCCTCGGCCCGCGCCCGCCAGCGCCAGAGCACCGCTCTGGTGATGATGGGCGGTGGCGCGCGGGCCGCGTACCAGGCCGGTGTGCTGTCCGGCATCGCGAAGATCGCCGCGCGTCTTGGGCTGGCGCATTGCCCGCTGCCGTTCGGCATCATCGCCGGGACATCCGCGGGTGCGATCAATGGCGCGGGCCTGGCGGTCGGCGCCGCCGACTTCCGCGCGGCCACGGACAAGCTGTCAGCGCTCTGGCACAGCTTGCACGCCGACGACGTCTACCGGACCGACGTGCTGCGAGTGGGCGTTTCCGGCGCGCGATGGCTGTCCTCGCTGGCCTTCGGCTGGGTCACGCGGCGATCATCGCCACGCGCGCTGTTCGACAATGCACCGCTCGGCAGCTTCCTGACCGAGCTGTTCGAGCCGGAGCGCGTCCAGGCCAGTCTGGACGCCGGCGTGCTGCAAGCCTTCGCGGTCACGGCGCTGTCGTACAGCACCGGCCGCCATGTCACGTTCTATCAGTCTCACCGCCGTATCCACGGATGGCAACGCAGCCAGCGCATGGCCGTGGAGTCCGCGATTGGCGTCGATCACCTGCTGGCATCGGCCTCGATTCCGTTCCTGTTCCCGGCCATACCGCTCGAACTCGAAGGCCATCACGAATGGTTCGGCGACGGCACGATGCGGCAGATGTCGCCGCTGTCGCCCGCGATTCACCTTGGCGCGTCGCGCATCCTGGCCATCGGCGCCGCGTCGCGCCAGCGGGCCGGCTGGTTCGACACCGTGCCATCGGGCGGCTATCCGTCGCTGGCGCAGGTCGGCGGCCAAGCCCTGGCCAGCATCTTCCTGGATGGCCTGCAGGCCGACATCGAGCGACTCATGCACATCAACCGGCTGCTGTCGCGGATGCCCGAGATGGCCAACGACACCGAAGGCTGGCGCCCGGTGCAGGTCATGACGATTTCACCCAGCGAGCCGATCGAGGCCATCGCGGCCGAGCACCTGAATCGCCTGCCACGCACCGTGCGCGCGTTCCTGTCGCCACTGGGCGGCACCGAGGCGCGCGGCGCCGCGTTCGCAAGCTATCTGTTGTTCGAACCCGAGTTCACCCAGGCCTTGCTGGCGCTGGGCGAACGTGACGCGGCCGCCCAGGGCGACCAGATCGCCGCTTTCCTCTATGGAGTGGTGCCGGAAACCACGCCGACCAAAAAAGAAGTGACAGAAGTGTCGCAATAGCGCCACTTTTTGCGACAACAACCGGCAATCTGATTGAAATCGCTACGATCCGGGCTACAACGGAGTAGAGAAATCATTCGAGAATAATTCTTGTCTGGTAGAATCCGCCCGTAATTTCAAAGGCTTAGCATGCTCTACCCCGAACTGTTCAAATCGTTGGAGGCGGTCCGCTGGCATATGGACAAGGACATCCCCTGGGATACCTTCGACGCCAGCCTGCTCACTGATGACCAGGCGAAAACCATCCGCATGAATGCGATCACCGAATGGTCGGCCCTGCCCGCCACGGAGATGTTCCTGCGCGACAACCGCCACGACTCCGACTTTTCGGCGTTCATGAGCATCTGGTTCTTCGAGGAACAGAAGCACTCGCTGGTGCTGATGGAGTACCTGCGCCGTTTCCGTCCGGACCTGGTGCCGACCGAGGAAGAGCTGCACGCCGTGCGCTTCGAGTTCGATCCGGCCCCGCCGCTGGAAACGCTGATGCTGCATTTCTGCGGCGAGATCCGCCTGAACCACTGGTACCGCCGTGCCGCCGAATGGCACTCGGAACCGGTGATCAAGCATATCTACCGCACGCTGTCGCAGGACGAGGCACGCCATGGCGGCGCCTACCTGCGCTACATGAAGAAGTACCTGAACCAGTTTGGCGACAACGCGCGTGCCGCGTTCGCCAAGATCGGCGTGCTGATGGCGTCGGCCCGTCGCACGGAAAAGCCGCTGCACCCGACCAACCTGCACGTGAACAAGGCGCTGTTCCCGAACGACACGGTGCAGTCCCGCCTGCCCGATCCGGACTGGCTCGAGCACTGGCTCGACGAACAGATCCGCTTCGACGAGATCTGGGAAAAGAAGGTCATCGAGCGGATTCTGCACAACATGTCGCTGCTGTTCGAGCGCACGTTCGACACGGTGCAGGACCTGAACCGCTACCGCAAGGAACTGAACATCAGCCTGCAGAGCGGCGGTGCCCAACCTGCCCAGGCCTGAGCGTTCCGGCCCCGCTTGAGCACCTGAGCATGCCAAACCCCATCGGATACGATGGGGTTTTTCTTTCTCCACGACCCATGAACGCACCCGCCTTCGAATCCAAGCTGGTCCCCGCCGACGATGTCGCGGCCCTGCACGCCGCAGTGGCAAAGCTGCCGCGCCCGCTGGTCTTCACCAACGGCGTGTTCGACATCCTCCATCGCGGCCACGCCACGTATCTGGCGCAGGCGCGCGCAATGGGCGCCAGCCTGGTGGTCGGGGTGAACAGCGACGCTTCGGTGAAGATGCTCGGCAAGGGCGACGATCGCCCGCTCAATCACGATGCCGATCGCATGGCGCTGCTGGCCGCGCTCGCGTCCGTGGATCTGGTGGCGATGTTCCGCGAGAAGACGCCGGTGGAACTGATCCGGCTGGTGCGGCCGGACGTTTATGTGAAGGGCGGCGACTACGACATCGACACGCTGGAGGAAACGCGGCTGGTGCGTAGCTGGGGCGGACAGGCGTACGCGATCCAGTTCCTGCACGACCGCTCGACCACCAAGCTGCTGACGAAGGTACGCGGCGGCTGAGCCGGGTTTTAGAAACCGTTTCAAAAAGATTCTGGCGTCGTTGCGTGGCCTTGCCGTACTACTGGTACTGTCTGCGGCCCCTCGCCTAGCCAGAACCGCTTCGCGTCATTTTGAGACCGCCTCTTAACCCTCGGCACGCGTCGCGACTGGCTCGCCGCGCGCCTGGGTCACCGGGCGGCAGTCCTGCAGCACATCGCCGCCATAGCGCAGCCTCACTTCGTCCATCCGCGCGCGCACGGCATCGTCGGCGTGCGCCACGCGCAGCCACTGCCGCGCGATCGCCCTCGGCGCATCGCTGATCTGCGCGGTGCGCACCCCCTGCCCGCGCAATACTTCCAGGAATTTGTCGGCACGCTCGCGGTCACGGAACAGTCCGAGCGAAACCGTGTACGACTCGGGATTCTCGCCCGCCACCACCGATACGTCGGTGACCTTGCGGCGACGCAGCTCCGCCAGCTTTCGATCGGCGTTCTCGCGCGTCGGCTGGGCCGGCAGATGAACCCACCAACGCACCTGCTCCGATCGTTCGAACTGCTCCATGGGCAGGGGTGCGGTCACGGCAATCGCCTTCAGGTCCTCGATCGCGCGCTGCACGTTCTGCGCCGTGAAGCCGCCCACCTCCATGCAACTATCGGCGGATGCGCGCGCGGTGCTGGAGATGGCCGCCGGCTGGGTCGCGCGTGGCACGGCCGGGGACGGGGACGATGCCGGCGCCACTGCCTCCTCTGCGGCCTCCGCCGCCCTCGGCGGCTGGATCTGCATCCGCTCCACCCGCGCCTGTTGCCCCAGGCGTTGCGGCTCGCGCGGGCTTTCTGCCCAGCCGGCCAGTGGTTCCGGACCGAACTTGCCGGCCACGGCCGCCGCAAGCCAAAGGTTGACGAGCAGCAGGATCAGCAGCAGGGCGTTGAAACCTTTGCGGAGCATGGTGACGAATGACAGGCGACGGATAGGGGTTGCGCAGGTATGTCAGGCAGGCAGCGCCATGGCGTGCAACCCGAGCAGCACGAGATTATCGTGCATCTCGAACGGCATCGCGAGCGCGCCAGCCACCGCGTGCCGCGCGCCGCCCGAGAGCAGGCAGCGGACCGGGCCGCGGCCCGCGAGCGCACGCCAGGAACGCTCAATGGCACCGGCCTGCGCGGCCAGACAGCCCGCCGCGATCGCATCGTGAGTGTTGTCCGCGCCCAACGCCCGAACGGCTCGTTCGGCGCCCGCGCCGGTGTCGAGCACATCGAGTTCTGGCAATTGCGCAGTATTGCGGGCCAGCGTGCCAAGCATCAGTTCGAGGCCGGGCAGGATCAGTCCGCCCTCGAAGCGGGCGCCATCCGCCGTGGCCGTGACGATATCGAGTGTGGTGGCCGTGCCCGCCGTCACGATCAGCAGGGTCTCGCCGGGCAACCACCGGTGCGCCCCGATACTGCCGACCCAGCGGTCCACGCCAAGCTGCGTGGGCTCACGATAGCCGTTGACGAGGTCGCCGTGCGCGGCCGTGGTGCGCACCCAATGTGGCGACACCGCGCCAAATGCATCCTCCATCACGGCCTCCATGGCCGCCGCGATGGTCGGGCCGGCCACGTTGGCGATCCAGATCTCGGGCGTGGTCCCGGCGGCGAGTTGCCGCCATGTGCCGACCAGCGCCGAGCGCTCGGCCGGCACGGCGTGCGCCGCCGCGCCGCCGTGTCGCCAAGGCGAGGGCAGAACCGCTCCACCCTCGACGACATGCTCCGCAGCCACGGGCGCGTCATCGCACCACGCCCATTTGAGGCGTGTGTTGCCGATGTCGATCAGGAGCCGACTCATGCACCGGCTCCGCGCAGCGAGACTTCGCCACTGGCGATGCGCTGCAGCCCCTCGGGCGTGTGCAGCAGCAGGTAGCCTTCGCCATCCACACCGCGCGCCAGCCCTTCGGCCTGCACCACGCCATCGTGCAGCAGGCGTACCGGCTCATCGCGGAATGCATCCCGCGCAGACCAGCGCGACGCCATCGGCGCGAAGCCATCCACCAGAAATGCCTCGCGCATCCGCGCCAGCCGGTTCGCGATCGCAGCCAGGATGCGCGTCGGGTCCCGCTGCGGATCGAACGTCGTCATGGCCTCGGCCACGCCGGCCAGATCGCGGCCCAGGGCGGCTTCCATCGCCGGGTCACGCACCAGATTCAGGCCAATGCCGATCACCGCCCAGACCCGCTCCGGCCCGGCAGGCACCGATTCGATCAGGATGCCCGACAGCTTGCGGCCGTCGATCTGGAGATCGTTCGGCCATTTCAGGCCAACGCGCGCGCCAAGCGCCGCGTCCACGTCCTCCAGCGCCTCGGCCAGCGCCAGTCCCACGGCAAGACTCAGTCCGCTCAGGCGCGCCGGCGACAGCGCCAGCGGCATCGCCACCGAGAAAGTCAGGCCGGCTTGCCCCCGCCACGGGCGGCCATGCCGACCACGGCCTGCTGTCTGGCGATAGGCCACCCGCACGCTGCACGCATCGTCCGACCAAGGCGCGGCACGGCAGGCCAGGGTCAGGTCGGCATTGGTCGAGCCGGTTTCCTCGACCACCTCGACGGCCCAGGCGTGCGCGGCACCCGCTCCAAGCTCGCGATGCAGGAAATCGGCATCGATGCGCCAGTCGGGGGCGGATGGGGAACGGTCGGGGGCTTCTGACATGTCGAAAGCAAAGAACTCGGAATTCGGGGAGTTTCAGGGAATCAAACCCGCGCGGCGCGGTCTGGCGAGATTGTAGCCGCCACCGTGTCAGAAGGTGTCTGATCGCCATGCCGGCGGCCAGTAGCATAGAATCGAGACTCGCCCATCACATCAGCCTCATTTGGAACGCCAGCCGACACCCGTCATCGAGATATCGCGCCAGGACACCGACTTCCGCGTGCAGTTGCAGGGAGAGTGGACGGCCGTTGCGCTAGCCGGATGCCATGAAGCACGTGGCCTGCGCGCGCAACTGCACGAACTGTCCGAGGCGCCGCGCCACGCCGAGTGGTCCCTCGATGGCATCACGCGCCTCGACCATATCGGCGCACAACTGATCTGGCAGGCCTGGAATGGCCACATGCCTGACAACGTGTCGCTCAATGACGGCCAGAAGCGCGTGTTCGCGCGCATCGCCGGCCTGCGCACCGAGGGCTGGAAGAAGCACATGGTCGAACGCTTCAACCCGGTGACGATCGTCGGTGCGAGCGTGCTGTCGTTTCTGGCCCAGCTCGGCGTCGGCGTCACGATGCTCGGGCAACTGGTGTTCGACCTGCTGCGCTTCCTGCGCGCGCCGCATCGCGGCCCCTGGCGCGAAATCTCCGCGAATATCTACAACGTCGGCTACAAGGCGCTCGGCATCACGGCGCTGGTCGCCTTCCTGATCGGCATCGTGCTGTCCTACCTGTCGGCCAATCAGTTGCGGATATTTGGCGCCAGCACGTTCATCGTCAATATTCTCGGCATGGCCGTTATCCGCGAGCTCGGTCCGGTGCTGGCCGCGATCCTGATCGCCGGCCGCTCCGGCTCGGCCATCACCGCGCAGATCGGCGTGATGCGGGTGACCGAGGAACTCGACGCGATGTCCGTGATGGGGATTTCCCATGGCTTCCGGCTGGTCATGCCGCGCGTGATCGCACTGGCCATCTCCATGCCACTGCTCGTCGCCTGGACCGACCTGCTGGCACTGTTCGGCGGCATGGTCGCCGCGCGCCTGCAGCTCGACATCAGCTACGTGTACTTCCTGCGCCAGTTGCCCGATGCAGTGCCGGTTGCCAACCTGTGGTTCGGCCTGTGCAAGGGCGTGGTCTTCGGCATGCTGATCGCGCTGACGGCCTGCCACTTCGGCCTGCGCGTCAAACCCAATACGCAGAGCCTGGGCCAGGGCACGACCGCGTCAGTGGTGACGTCGATCACCGTGGTCATCATCGCCGACGCCGTATTCGCGATCCTGTTCAAGGACATCGGCATATGAGTGCAACCATTGAACGCGGCACCCCGCGCGAGACGATCATCGAGGTGCGCAACCTCGAGAAGCGCTTCGGCGACAACGTGGTTCACAAGGATCTGAACCTCGAGGTCTATCGCGGCGAGGTGCTGTCGATCGTTGGCGGGTCTGGCTCGGGCAAGACCGTGCTGCTGCGCCAGATCGTCGGCCTGGACCGTCCGACCTCGGGCACGATCCGGGTCTTCGGCGAGAATCCCGCGGAACTGTCCGCTGACCAGTTGCAGGCCCTGCGCAGCCGCTGGGGGCTGCAGTTCCAGCGTGGCGCGCTGTTCTCCGCGCTGTCGGTGATCGACAATGTCGCGCTGCCGCTGCGCGAAATGCGCGCGCTGCCGGACGACCTCATCTGCCGGGCATCGCTGCTCAAGCTGCAACTGGTGGGGCTCTCCGCCAAGGACGCCGACAAGATGCCGTCCGACCTGTCCGGCGGCATGATCAAGCGCGTCGGGCTGGCCCGCGCGCTGGCGCTGGAGCCGGAGTTAGTGTTTCTGGACGAACCGACCGCCGGCCTCGACCCGATGGCCTCGGACGACTATGTGGCCCTGATCCGCGAACTGCGCCGTGAGCTCGGCCTGACCGTGGTCATGATCACGCACGACCTCGACACGCTGGTGGCGCTGTCCGATCGCGTGGCCGTGCTGGCCGACCATCGAGTGCTGGCCGCTGCGCCAATTCCCGAGGTGATCAAGGTCGACCACCCATTCATTCGCGAATATTTCCTGGGCGAACGCGCCCAGCGCGCGCTGCAGGCGCTGCCGGCTCCCAAGAGCCCCGGCGCGACCGGCGCGCATCCTGGAGAAGTCTGATGGAAAACAAGTCAAACGCCTTCCTGGCCGGCGCGTTCACCATCGGCCTTGCCATCCTGGTATCGGTTTCCCTGTTCTGGTTCAGCAGCGATCACACCGTGCGCGTGCCGTACGACCTGATCACGCGATCGACGGTGAACGGACTGGGGCCGCAGGCCGACGTGAAGTATCGCGGACTCGAGGTCGGCAAGGTCTTGTCGATCAAGTTCGATCCGCAGGTGCCGGGCCAGATCATTGTCCGCATCAGCATCAACCATGACACGCCAATCACGCGTACCACATATGCCACGCTAGGCTTTCAGGGCGTGACCGGCATTGCCTACGTACAGCTCGACGATTCCGAGCGCACTGAGGGCGACACGAAGAGCTCGCCGCCGCTGGCGACGTCGGCACGCGAGCCCGCGCGCATCGTGATGCGGCCCGGTTTCTTCGAGGAACTGGAAAAGCGCGGCGATTCACTGCTGACGCAGGCCGAAACACTGATGGCATCGCTCGACAGCATGTTCCAGCCCGCCAACCGCGACGAGTTGATGGCGGCCATCCGGGCCGTGCACAAGACCGCTGACGACTACTCGCATCTGAAGTCGACCCTGCAGCCGGCCGCCGAGAAGCTGCCCAAGGCCGTGGACAACCTGAACGCGGCGCTGGTGTCGACGAAGCGGCTAACCGATGAGATCGGCAACCCCGACGGCACGGTCATGCGCACGGTCAACCGCGTTGGCAATGACCTGCAGGTGGCCGCCGATTCGGTACAGTCCACCACCACCATCGTGAACCAGGAAACGCTGCCACAGATCAACGGACTTGCACGCGAGTCACGCCAGGCGGTGCGCAGCATCGACCGCGCCGCTAGCCAGTTCAACGACAAGCCAAGCAGCGTGCTGTTCGGTGGACCATCGCTCACGCCTGGCCCGGGCGAGCCGGGTTTCAAGGCTCCCTGATCCGCAGGGCCCCATATTTGACGGTAACTCGACGGAAATTCACCATGACCATCGCCTCCGCTCTCCGATTCACCGCGCTGGGCCTGCTGATCGCACTGTCGGGCTGCAGCGTGCTGTCCTCGCAGCCGCCTTCGACCGCCTATGACTTCGGCCCGCTGGCAGCGGCGCCATCTCAGCCGCCCGCTCCGTTGCCAAAGCTGCGCATCACGCAGACCGACGGGCCGGTCTGGATGGACGGCAGCGGCATCTACTACCGGCTCCAGTACACGCAGGCGCAGCGGCTGCAGGCTTACTCGACGCAGCGTTGGGTAGACTCCCCGCAGCACCTGTTCAACGATCGCCTCCGCGACGCGGTGGCCGCTCGCGGCCCGCTGTCATGGTCGGGCGATACGACGATCCCGGCGCTCAAGGTCGACCTGCTCGCCTTCGAACAGGTCTTCGACTCCCCGACCAGCAGCCGCGGCGTGGTTCGAGCCCGCGCGACGGTCTACCACAAGGGATTGATCGGACAAAAAACGTTCGTCGCCGAACAGCCAGCGCCAAGCGCGGACGGCCAGGGTGGCGTCAAGGCGCTTTCGGCCGGCGTCGATGCCGTGATCGCCGCGATCCTCGACTGGACCGCGACGCTCCCGCTCGATGGCACGCAGGCATCGACCGCGCCGCCGGCCCCGCAGCGCCGATGAGCGTAGAGTGGTAGCCGTGTCGGTCACATTGCTCGCCGTCTTACCGTAGTCATGGCACAGGCAACGCCCCCGCCCTCTCCCCACTCCCCCGCGCCTCCGGAGCCGCAGCGGAGCCAACCGGAGGACACGCGCCAGTCCGAGCTCGACGTCGCGCTGCTGCCGCGTCACTCGCCGGTGGCGCGCGTGGGGCTGCTCTGCTTCACACTGCTCGTGGTGTACGCGAGCCTCTATCCGTTCACCGGATGGGTCAACAACGGCGTCTCGGCATTCGCCTTCCTGACCGCGCCGAAGCCGCGCTACATCACCGAGTTCGACCTGCTGACCAATGTGCTCGGCTACTGCCCGTTCGGCGCGCTCGTTGTGCTGTCTCTGCATCCGCGCGTGTCCGGCGCGCGGGCCACGCTGATCGCGCTGGTGGCCGGCGCGCTGCTGTCCGGCTCGATGGAGGCGCTGCAGACCTGGCTGCCAACGCGCATCTCCTCGAACATTGACCTGATCACGAATGCGCTGGGCTCACTGCTCGGCGCGGCCGTGGTGGCGCCGTTCACCAGTGCGCTGGTGGACCGCGGCACCCTGACGCGACTGCGCTACGCGTGGTTCGAGCCGTACGCGAGCTTCGCGATCATCCTGATCCTGCTCTGGCCGTTCGCGCAGATCTTCCCGCAGGAGCATCTGTTCGGCATGGGCGGGATCGTGCGGGAATGGCTGACCGACCCGGACTCGTGGCCGATGGAGCTGGTGCAGGCCTACTTCCCTTCGCTGATCGCATGGCAGGACAACATCGGCCTGCGCCCTGACGATATGCAGGGCCAGTTGATGCTGGAGACGATGGTCACAGCATCGAGCTGGATCGGCACCGGCCTGTTCGCCTCGATCGCCATGCGGCGCACCGCGCCGATGCTGCGCATCCTGGCGGGCCTGCTGACTGCCGCGCTCATCATCAAGGCCGCGGTAGCCGAGCTGCAGTTCCCGGACGACAACGCCTTCAACTGGCTGTCCGAGGGGGGCCGCTTCGCGTTGCTGACGAGTTCGCTGGTGCTGGTGCTGCTGTTGCGCCTGCCGCGCTGGCTGCGGGCGATCCTCGCCACGCTGGCGCTGGCGACGCTGATCGTGCTGACCAACGTGCTGCCGTCGAACCCGTACGCGTGGATTTCGGAACAAGGCTGGCGCATGGGCCGCTTCATCCATTTCAACAGCCTCGCGCAATGGCTGGGCTGGCTATGGCCGCTCCTGGCGTTCTTCTACATCATCTGGCGATTCGAGCAGGCCAGCGTGCGACGCCGGCTGGTGCGGCGCGCGAGGCGCCGCGCCACCGAGCGCGCGGTGGCGGCCGCGACGGAAGCGCAGCAGGAATCGAAGCGGCCGCAATCCTGAGGCCGCTCCGCTCCTGCTAGTGCAGTTGCCCGCCGCCCTCGCGAATATCCGCGTCCGTCGATAGCGACGTGGCCACCGCCACGCGCAACCCCGCGATCAGCGTATCAAGTGCGAGGCTCGGCGCCCCCGGATGACGCGCGGCCTGTTCGGGCAGATAGGGAATGTGGATGAATCCCCCGCGCGTGGGCGCGGCGCTGCCTGCCTTGCGATGGGCAAGCACGTGCATCAGCCCATAGAACACATGGTTGCAGACGAAGGTACCTGCGGTCTGCGAGACCATCGCAGGCACGCCGGCCGCGCGCATGTCGCGCACGATCGCCTTGATCGGCAGGGTCGAGAAATACGCGACCGGGCCATCCTTGGCGATCGGCGCGTCGATCGGCTGGGCCCCGGCGTTGTCGGCGATGCGGGCATCGTCGACATTGATCGCCACGCGCTCGATCGACAGCTCGGTGCGGCCGCCAGCCTGCCCGACGGCGATCACCACGTCAGGGCGTAGCGTATCGACCAGCGCGTCCATTGCCTCGATGGCCTTGCCGAAGACGCAGGGCAACTGCCGCGCAACGATCAAGGCATCGCCCACGCGCTCGCCATCAAGCGCCCGCACCGCCTCCCAGGACGGATTCACCGGTTCATTCTCGAACGGCTCGAAGCCGGTCAGCAGGACAGTACGGGTGGTCATGGCCAGGCTCCGGTTACATCAGGAAGTACAGCAGGATGATATTGGCGACCAGGACGCACAGCGCGGTAGGCACCTGCGCGCGGATCACGGCGTTCTTGTCTTCCAGTTCCAGCAACGCGGCGGGCACGATGTTGAAGTTCGCGGCCATCGGCGTCATCAGCGTGCCGCAGTAGCCGGAGAACATGCCGATCGCCGCCATCACGGCCGGATTCGCATTGAACATGCCGACCAGGATCGGCACGCCAACACCACCGGTCATCACCGGGAACGCAGCAAAGCCGTTGCCCATGATGATCGTGAACAGCGCCATACCCACGCAGTACACCGCCACGGCCACGAGCTTGTAGTCCATGTTGATGTACGCCGTGGTCAGGTGCGCCACGGCCTTGCCCACGCCGGCATCGGCAAACACCAGACCCAGCATCGCCAGCATCTGCGGCAGCACCAGCGCCCAGCCGAGCGACTCGATCAGGCGACGCGATTCACGCATGCTCTGCGTCACCGTGTCGCGTGTGAGCCAACAGACCACGATCAGCGAGACGATACAGCCGATACCCAGCGACACGAACGTGACGTTCTTCGGATCGAGCAGCGCCAGTCCGGCGATCTTCACATCCTTGAACAGCACGGTACCGAGCACCGTGACCAGCGGGATCAGCAGCGCAGGAATGAACAGCTTGTTGCCCAGGCGGCGCGCGCTGGCGCGACGCTCTTCGTCGGGCAGGCTGCCATGCTTGCCCTGCCCCACGCCGCCGAATCCGGCGATCAGCGCCATCACCACCGCGCCCACGCCGACGATCGCGGGAGGGATCTTGTCGCCGATGAGAAAGATGACCGCGTACAGCAGCCAGAACAGCCCCGTGGACAGCCGACGCGGGTGCGTCTTGTCCGTGAACGTCATCAGGGCCGTGATCAGCAGGACGAAGCCGGCCAGCCAGTAGAGATAGTCGATCGAGACAATCATGGCTTACTCCCCTTTCGCTGCGTTCGCTACAGCAGTGGCCGGCGTGCCGGCGGCTTGTTGCTTGCCACCGAGTTCGCGCTCGAGCCAGCCATCGAGGCGCTTCAGGCGCACGGCATGGATCAGGAACGCGCAGATGGCGGTGGGGATGCCCCAGACGGCAATGTGCAGCGGCTCGACGTCGATGTTCGATGACAGCAGGAACGTGTGCATCAGCGCGATGGCGCCGAAGGCCACGAAGATGTCCTCACCGAAGAACAGGCCAACGTTGTCGGTAGCGGCACAGAACGCCAGGATGCGTTGGCGCACTGGCTCGGGCAGATGACCGAACCGGTTCTCGGCCGCGCCTTCGGCCATCGGCGCCAGCAGCGGGCGCACCATCTGCGGATGGCCGCCCAGGCTTGTCAGCCCCACCGCGGCGGTGAGTTCACGTACACCCAGGTAGACGATCAGCAGACGGCCAACGGTAGCCGATGCGATTCGCGAGATCCACGCCTGGGCATGCTCGCGCAGCCCATGGCGCTCCAGCAGACCAATCACCGCCAGCGGCAGCAGGATGATCAGCGGCAGGTTGCGCGCCTTGACGAATGCCGTGCCGATCGCCGTGAAGATCTGCATGACAGGCATCGACGCGGCCAATCCGGTGACGATAGCAGCCGCGGCCACCACCATCATGGGATTGAACCGCAGAACAAAGCCAAGGATGATGACGCCGACCCCTAGCAGGGGCCAAAGATTGAGTGCGGTTTCCATGGAGTGCACCGGATAAGGTTTGGGGGGAGCAAAACCAGCGCGTGAGTGAGCCTGTCGTGATGGCCCGTCAGTTGCCGGCACGGATGGCAATGCCTTCCGCGCCGAGCCGTTCCCGGATGCGGCGCGCGAAGGCAAGCGCGTGAGCACCGTCGCCGTGCAGACACACGGTTTCGGCGCGAATCGGTACCCAGGTGCCATCGATCGCGCGCACCTGCTTGTCGCGGACCATCGACAGCGTCTGGTTCAGGGCCACGTCTTCGTCCTCGTGCAACGCGCCCGGCGTGCCACGCTTGACCAGCGTGCCATCGGGGTTATAGCCGCGGTCGGCGAAGACTTCTTCTTTCACGCGCAGGCCCGCCGCGCGTGCGATGTCGATCATCTGGCTGTTGGCCAGGCCAAAGAAGACCAGGTCGGAGTCGTAGTCACGCACGGCGCGCACGATCGCCTCGCACAGCTTTGCGTCGCGCACGGCCATGTTGTACAGCGCGCCGTGCGGCTTCACGTGGGCGAGTTCGCCGCCCTGCGCGCGCACCATCGCATCGAGCGCGCCGATCTGGTACAGCACATCGGCATAGACCGCCTCGGGATCGCGCTGCATCTCGGTGCGGCCGAAGTTCTCGCGATCCGGGAAGCTCGGATGCGCGCCGATCGACACCTTGTTGGCCAACGCCCATTTCACGGTCTGCAGCATCGTGGCGGCATCGCCCGCGTGCCAGCCGCAGGCGATGTTGGCGGAGCTGATCAGCGCCAGCAGGGCTTCGTCGTTGCCGCAGCCTTCGCCGAGGTCGGCATTCAGATCGATTTGCATGTGCGTTCTCCGGGGATATGTAGGGGCAGGCGATTTGAATTCGTTGTTTCGTTGCGTCGTTGCATCGTCTGGGCGTTCAGGCGACAAAGCGCGTGGTCGCGCGGCGCCGCGCTGCGATCTGCATGCCTTCGCGCTGCCATGCCAGTGCCTGGTCGATCTGGCGCAGGTAGCGGTCCACCTCGGCCTGCGCGGCGGCGGCTTCCTCGAGCGTGACCTGGCGGAAGCGCACGGTCGCGCCCAGCGGCACCTGCGCCAGTCGCCACAGGTCCGCGCCAATCACGGTGCCGATCTTCGGATAGCCGCCCGTGGTCTGCGCATCGCTCATCAGGGCGATAGGCTGGCCTGACGGCGGCACCTGCATCACGCCCGGCACCACGCCGTGCGACAACAGATCGGCCGAGCGCTCGGCTCGGCGTGCCAACGCCGGGCCTTGCAGGCGAAGGCCCATGCGGTTGCTCTGCGGCGTGATGGTCCATTCGGACTGCCATAGCGCGGCTTGCGACGCCGGCTCGAAGTCGGCGTACTCGGGGCCGGGCAGCAGGCGGATTGCAATGGCATTGCCACCGTCTTGTCCGGGCAGCGCCCAACCCGGCGCGGCCACGCCCACCCAGTCCTGCCCCTGCTCGATGCCGGGCCGGCCCACGGGCAGGCGATCGCCTTCACGCAGCACGCGGCCTTCAAAGCCGCCAAAGCCGGACTTGAGATCGGTGCTGCGCGAATTCATGACCAGGGGCACGTCGATGCCACCGGCCACGCAGAGATAGGTGCGCGTGCCGCCGCGCGGCGACGGCAGCGTGAGCGTCTCGCCACGGCGCACGTCGAACGCGTGCCACGACCAGACCGGGACACCGTCGAGGTTCGCGTTGCATTCGGCGCCCGTCAGCGCCACGCGCATGTCGGCCTCGAAACGCACGGCGGCGCGGCCCAGTGTGAACTCGATCGCCGCCGCGCCGGGATCGTTGCCGAGCAGGCGATTGCCCACGCGCAGCGCCAGGTCGTCAGCCGCGCCAGAGCGGCCCACGCCGAAGCGGCGGAAACCCACACGGCCGAGGTCCTGCACCGATGCCTGTGCGCCAGGTCGAATGATCTCGATCACAGCAGGATCTCCTCGGCAACAAAACGCACGGTATCGCCGGGCGCGAACAACGACGGCGGATCGCGATCGGCCACGAACAACTGGGCGTCGGTACGCCCGATCAGTTGCCAGCCACCCGGCAGCACGGCCGGGTAGATGCCGGTCTGCTCGCCACCAATACCCACCGCGCCGGCGGGCACGGCCAGACGCGGCTCGCGGCGGCGCGGCGTGGCCAATTCGGGCGCAAGCCCACCCATGTAGGTAAAGCCGGGCTGGAATCCAAGGAAATAGACCACGTACTCGCCAGCGGCATGGCGGCGCACCACCTCCGCGGGCGTCAGGCCCGTGTGGGCGGCCACATCGGCCAGATCGGGCCCGAACTCGCCGCCGTAGCGAACCGGAACTTCCACAAGCCTGCCCGTCGCATTGCGTGCCTCTCCCGAAGCCCAGGCGAGCTTCAGGTTTCGCTCCAGCGCCACCACGTCCGCCGTGCCATCGAAGGTCACGGTGAGGTTGTTCATGCCCGGCACCACATCGACCACGCCCCGCCAGTCGGCGGCACGCGCGGCCATCGCCCAGATACGTCGCTGGACATCGAGCGACGCCGGCGGCTCGACGCTGTAAAGCAGCGCCTGTTCAGCCAGACGATGGACAGTGCATTGAGGCATTTGGAACTCACGAGGTAACTGCAGCCCGCAATCTCAGGCAGTGTAGGCGCCACAAGACCACGGTGCTGACTCGCCGATGAAGCCGGCGCGACTCAATCGAATTTCATCGACGATTTATCGATAAATTCATGGTATCGAAACTTACCCGTGCACGGCACTCGGTGTTGACCCTAAGTAGTTATGCACCGTTAGCGACAAGAACACGCCGAAATGGTGACAAAGCTGTCCATAAATCACCTTTGGCGTCGGCCTACAACAACGTGCGATTTGACGATGGGCAAGCGCCAGCGAACTGGAAATGCGCGACGAATTCGCGATGCTATGTTGAGCGCCTCTTTATCCACATAGCGGGTCCATATGATTCGATGCAATCTGGTGAAAGGTGACAAGTCAGCCTTGGGGGGCGAGGCGCTCGATGGAATCGCGCTGTGCACCATCATGGGTCGGGAAATGACCTTCCTGGGCGCAAGTGTCTATTGCCCCGCCTGCAAGACGACAGGCCAGATCGTCGGTGTCGGCCCACGCCATCGCAATGACTGGATGGGCAAGCAGGATGCATTGGAAGGCGATATCTGCGTCTGCCGATGCGATCCCCCTCCCGTCATGATCGCGTCCCAGCGAGCGATGTTTCACAGCTTCGATGCGGCGGCACTCGCAGCCATGGGGTTCGACGTGTTCGGCAAGCCGTTGGAGCAATCTGAACATCGAAGTGATGATCAGATGCCATTTGATGAGCAGGTGAGACTGACTGCCGCCGCAGGACGCTCAATGGCAGGAATGCGATACCGGATCGAGGGGCCCGATGGCCCGATCAAGGAAGGCCGAGTACCCGCCAATGGAGAGCTACCGCGAGTTACCACACAATTGGAATCGGCTTACGTCGTTCTCTGGGGCGATGAGGCCGTCGACGAGGAGGAATAGTGTCCGAGATCACTCGCCACAATGTTCCCGCGACTGGCAGGTTCAAAGTCCGCACAACCCGACTGCCGAACTCCCAAGTCTGCCTCAACGTCGAGCCCATCACGTTTAGGGAGCTATGGAAGAACTATGTGGGCGGAAGCCCACACCTCAACCAGAACTACAAGAATCAATGCGCCATTCGGCTGAGCGTAACCCTTCACAGGGTAGGCGTTTCGATGAAGTCTTTCTCGCAAAAGTACGTCCCAAAGATGCCAGGAAAGAAAACTCTCGGACGCGACCTGTTAGACGGCAAACCAGTCGCGCTGCGCGCCTATGAGATGGCCACATGGCTGAAGCAGGAGCGGCCATTTTGCGGATTGCCGGCAGAACCGCGGAACATTACCGGCGAGAACTGGGAAGCGAAAGTCCGCGGCCGAACCGGCATCATTTACTTCTATGGCTACTGGCGACAGGACGGAGATAGCGATGGCACGCTGACCGGTGGACACATCGACCTCTGGAACGGCGCCCGACTCACTATTAGCAGCATTTCCGGCGCGTTCTCCACGCTTGGGCGATGGGCAGGATATCCGTCAATGCTCTCCGACAGATCGTTCGGCTACTCAAACTTGGCCGATTCAAGTGAGATTCTGTTTTGGGAGGTGAAATGAGAATCCTGCAAATGACTGAAAGAGTGGCGACAGCCTGTGCGCTCATCGGGATAACGACCGCACCGATCTATCTTTTGCGAGAGTTTGGGCACAACCACGTTGGTGGAAGGCACACCATTGCGGTGTTCTTTCTGCTCGCGCTTGCCGGTTGCGCTGCGCTCGCATTGATCTATCTGCTGCTGTACTGGCGAGTTATCTTTCGCAGTCGATCAATCTTCATCGCGCTTGCCATATTCTCGCTCCTGATCACGATGGCATTGGGAGCGTTTTATTTTGTTGAGTCGATCAAGTACTTGGCCGAAGTGGATCAAACGAGATCGGTACAGACCGACTTGGCACATCGACACATGCTCATTGCGACCAGGGATATCGACAGCACCTATTCCGAGGGGAGCTACTCTGAAAGCGTTCCAATTGCTCAGTGGGAACGCTGCGCGCTGAATGCCGTTGCTTGCTCGGGCGAACCACGGACGGCCTACATGAAATGCAAGTCCAACATGCTTCTTGCCGTGAACGAACGCGATTGGCCGAGCTTCGCATTGGTGCCAAGGGAAAACGCAATCGGCGCCAGTCCACTCAAGTCCATGAGATTGTGCGACGAATAATGAAGCCGAGACCTCGATCATTGCGCAAATCCCCAGACACCCCTCCCACTGCCTTTTGAGAAACAGAACGATCCGCCTGCTTGTCGTCGTAGGGGTCGCCATTTTCGGTTTGGCGTGGACGTTGGCATGCGACAGCCTTGTCCGCATGATCGACTGGCCCGTGAATCCCAACCGCGCGTGGGAATGCAGGGAGATCGATCATTGCGATCTCCATTGGACAGCAATAGTGCAACTACTGCTCTTCCTCTTCGGTCCTGCGCTTGCGTTTTCGGCGATCGTCTACTGGGGAATGCGCCGTGGATGGCGAGCGTGGCAGTGGGTAAAGGCTTGCCTGGGCGCGCCGGCGCTCACGCTGGCGTTGTATTTCGCGGTCGCGGCCTACTACGCGTTCGTCTGATTCCGATTGGGAGAATCAGGAAGCCGCCCTCCGCTTCGAAGCGCAAAGGGCGGCCAATCCGATCAGGCAAACCCCGCCTGATGCGCCTGCTGATCAGCGTGATACGAGCTGCGGACCATTGCGCCGACGGCGGCGTGGGTGAAGCCCATCTTGTACGCCTCTTCCTCGAACATCTTGAAGGTGTCCGGGTGGACGTAGCGCGTAACCGGCAGGTGGTGGTTCGACGGTGCCAGGTACTGGCCGATCGTCAGCATGTCGATGTCGTGGGCGCGCATGTCGCGCATGACTTCGAGGATTTCCTCGTCAGTTTCGCCCAGGCCCACCATCAGGCCCGACTTGGTCGGCACATTGGGGTTGCGGCGCTTGAAATCCTGCAGCAGCTTCAGCGAATGCGCGTAATCAGCGCCGGGGCGGGCCTGCTTGTACAGGCGCGGCACGGTTTCCATGTTGTGGTTCATCACGTCGGGCGGGCATGCCTGCAGGATGTCCAGCGCGCGGCCCAGGCGGCCGCGGAAGTCCGGCACCAGCACTTCGATACGCGTGTTCGGCGACAGCTCGCGCGTTTGCGAGATGCAATCGACATAGTGCTGGGCGCCACCGTCACGCAGGTCATCGCGGTCGACGCTGGTGATCACCACGTAGTTGAGCTTGAGCTGGGCGATCGTGCGCGCCAGATTGCCGGGCTCGTTCACGTCGAGCGGGTCCGGGCGGCCGTGGCCCACGTCACAGAACGGGCAGCGACGCGTGCACTTGTCACCCATGATCATGAACGTGGCCGTGCCCTTGCCGAAGCATTCACCGATGTTCGGGCAGCTGGCTTCCTCGCACACGGTCACGAGATTGTTGGCACGCAGGATGTCCTTGATCTCATAGAAGCGCGAATTGCCAGTGGCAGCCTTGACGCGAATCCAGTCCGGCTTCTTGAGCTTTTCCGCCGGCACGATCTTGATGGGGATGCGAGCGGTCTTCTCAGCCGACTTCTGCTTCTTGGTCGGATCGTAGTCGGCAGGGGATTGCGTGACTTCGCTGGACGTGGCGATCGGGGCGTCGCTCATACTGTTCTCCGCACGCGCGTCAGCGTGCAATGTAGGCTGTAAATATAGGCTGTGATTCGGGCCGGGCTAGCCATGCTCAGGCGGCCTCGGCAGCGGCTTGTCCCGGCACCGGGGCACGCGCTTCGCGTGCCGCCAGTACCTCGCACAGGGCCGCCGCCAGGCGTTGTGCGATCTCGGGTTGTTGTGTCGCGGTGACGGGCCGATGCACCGTGCCGCCGGCCTCGTCCGCCGCCGTGAAGGCGGCGCCCGCGGTAGCCATGTCGACCGTTTCCAGTCCGGCATAGCCGCAGGGATTGATGCGCAGGAACGGCGACAGGTCCATCTGCACGTTGAGGCTGACGCCGTGATAGCTGCAACCGTTGCGGATCTTGAGACCAAGCGCGGCGATCTTGGCACCCTGGTGCGTACCGTCGGACAGGTAGATACCCGGGGCGCCGGCCTTGCGTTCGGCTGCGAGATTATACGCCGCGAGCGTGTCCAGTACCGCCTGCTCGATGTCGTGCACAAGCTCGCGCACCATCAGGTGACGCCGGCGCAAATCGAGCAGCAGGTAGGCCACGACCTGTCCCGGTCCGTGGTATGTGATCTGGCCGCCACGATCGATCTGCACGACCGGAATCGTGTCGTCGGGGGCGAGCAGATGCGCGGGGTCGCCAGCCTGGCCAAGCGTGTAGACCGGCGGATGCTCGACCAGCCAGATCTGGTCGGGCGTCTCGGGCGTGCGGGTGGCGGTGAAGTCCCGCATGGCGTCGAAACAGGGCTGATACGGCTGGCGGCCCCGGTCGATGACGTGAATCGGATGCATGGGCAAGAGTGTAACGAAAAGGGCCGGCCTACGCAGAGCGCGGGCCGGCCCGATTTGCTTCGTCATACCGTTGTTCAGGGTTCGTCGCGCGGCGGTCAGACGAGTCTGAGCCGCCGCTCCGGCACCACCCCATCGGCATCAGGAGGCGGTGATCTTGTCTTCCGCGGGCGTCCACTCCGTGCCTCGAACCAGCCGCCTCACGGCGCGATATGCAAGATGCGGCACATCGGCCAGCGTCAGCGCCGGACGGCGCGCTTCGGCGATCAGCGCCAGCCGTACCGTGCCGGCGGCACGCGGGTCCACGCTGAGCACGATCTCATCGCCACGCCGAAGCATCAGGCTTGAGCCACAGCGCAGCCAGTAGTCCTCCGAGTCGTTTTCGCGGGTCACCCATACATCCATGCCTTTCGCATCTTCCACGAACAGACGCTGTGCCGCGTGCAGCGACAGCGCGGTAACTTCCCCGGGGGCGAGGGTGAAGACGGTCGTTGTGAGCAGGGCTTTCATGATGACTCTCCGTGAGTCCGGGTTCCAGCTGTCTTGGCGGGGGTCCTGAAACTGGCTTGGCATTTGGACCGGGCCAGTTATTCATTGCATTCAGCGGTGTCCGGTGAAGTGAATTCTAGTGATTGCCCTGCCACTATCAAAACGATATATATTCTTGTGTCTTGTTAGCCAACCTCACATAGCCGAGAGCACCATGGTCTGGACCGGAGCCTGGAATCCCGACGAACCGCGTAGCTGGAAGCGCGAGTTTCCGCGCCTGCCCGCGCTGGCCGCGCTGCGCACCTTCGAGGCCGCGGCGCGCCACGAGAGCTTTTCGCGAGCCGCCACCGAATTGTTCGTCACGCACGGCGCGGTCAGCCACCAGATCCGCGCGCTGGAAGAGGAGCTGGGGCAGCAACTGTTCGAGCGCCGGGGCAAGCGCGTGATGCTGACCACCAACGGGCGTCTCTATGCCGAGCGCGTGCGTGACGCGCTGTTGCAGATCGCCGACGCCACGCGCGTGTTGCAGGCGGGCAATCGCGACAAGCGCCTGACCATCAGCACCATGCCGTCCTTTGCGGCGCGCTGGCTGACGCCCCGCATCGGCAGCTTCATCGAGCAGCATCCGGAACTGGACGTCGAACTGCTGTCGTCGAACTCGCTCGTCGACTTCGCCAGCGAGGAGGTCGATATCGCGCTGCGCATGGGCACCGGCCACTACCCGGGCCTCTACGTGGAGAGGCTGCTCGACGATGTGTTCTTCCCCGTCTGCAGCCCGAACTACAACGGTGGCCGCCTGCCCGAGCAGCCGGCCCACATGGCCGGCATGCCGTTGCTGCGGGGTGAAGGCGATCCGTGGAAACCGTGGTTCGAAGCGGCCGGGCTCGACTGGCCCGAGCCGATGAAGGGCCTGCTGCTGCAGGATTCGTCGCTGCTGCTGCAGGCTGCGGCCGAGGGACAGGGCGTGGCGCTGATCCGCTCGTCGCTGGCCTACAACGACCTGCTGTCCGGCCGGGTGGTGCGATTGTTCGACGTCAGCATTCCATGCCCATGGCTGCTCCACTTCGTCTGTACGCACGCCAGTCTGGAGACACCCAAAGTCCAGGCCTTCCGGCACTGGCTGCTGCCCGAGATGGAGCGATTCCGCAACATCCTCTCGCAGTGGAACTAGTCTTCGCCTGAATCGTCCGGCTCGGCCAACTCGTCCGATTCGTCCGACTTGCCGGGCTTCACGCTGGATGCCTTGGGCGGCTTGCTTGCCCGACCGGCGCGCGGGTGGGCCTGATCGTAGACCTTGGCCAGGTGCTGAAAATCGAGCGAGGTGTATATCTGCGTGGTGGAGATGCTGGCGTGGCCCAGCATTTCCTGCACCGCCCGCAGGTCGCCGGACGACTGCAGCATATGCGTGGCGAACGAGTGGCGCAGCATGTGCGGATGGACATCGCTTGGCACACCCGCGGCCAGCGCCTGGCGTTTGATGCGCTGCTGCACCGTACTGATCGGCAACCGCCGGCCGCGCGTGCCAAGAAACAGCGCGTGGGCATCCTCGGGCAGCGCGCCGGGCCGCAACATCGCCTCGCGCACATGAATCCAGGCTTTCAGCGCCTGGATCGCCTTGCTGCCCACCGGCACGGTGCGCCGGCGCGAACCCTTGCCGAGCACGGTCACTTCGGCGCCATCGAGATCGAGCCAGCCGGACGAGCGATAGTCGCCGTCCTCCGTATAGCGGACGTCGAGCTGGATCAGCTCCGACAGCCGCAGGCCGCTCGAATAGAACAGCTCGAAAACGGCCTGATCACGTAGCGATTCGTTGGTGTCGTCCTGGCGATGGGCGACCAGCGCCACCGCATGTTCGACCGAGAGCGCCTTGGGCAGCGGCCTGCCACGCTTGGGGGCGCGCACGCCGTCGACGGGATTGGACTGCACGCCGTGACCATGCCGCGCCACCCAGAGATAGAAGCCGCGCCACGCCGACAGCGTGCGCGCGATGGTGCGGGCCGACAGGCCATTGCCATGCAGCCGCGCCGCAAACGAACGAATGTGGCGGGTCTCCAGCGCCAGCAACGCCACGCCGGGCGCCAGGCGAATGGCTTGTGACTGCAACACGGAAAGGTCGTGCCCGTAGCTGGTCAGCGTGTGCGCCGCGAGCTTTCGGCTCGTTGCCAGCCAGTCGAGATAGCGCACCACCAGCGGGTCTGGGGCCGGCTTCTCGGCCGACGCCTCATCGGCCCCATCGACCGCATGGGCCCTGTTGCGTGCCGGCTGGCGCGTGCGCATAGGGGAGTGTTTGCCCCGCTTAGTCGCGCAGGCGATTCAGCGCCGCGCCGGCGACTTCGCCGATCTGGGCCAGATAGGCGGTGCCCATGCCTTCATGGAAGCGGCGCGCGTCGGGCGAGCCCAGCACCAGCAGGCCGAACGCCGCGCCCGGGCCGTCCTCGTCGGGCTTGGCCGGCACGCGCAGCGCCACCATCGCCAGCGATGCGACGTCGTCGCGCTCCAGCAGTTGAGCGGCCTCGAAACCGGCGTTCGCGCCGCAGAACGGCGCGCGCAGACCTTCGGCGAACAGGCGCAGGTCATCGCTGGCACCCTGCGCCACCTCCATGTGGGCATAGGTCTCACCGACGCTCCACAGGCGCAGCCCCACGGCGGGCACGTCGAACACCTGCTGCAGGCCGTCGCGCACCGCATAGGGCAGCGCGTGGGAATCGGCCTCGGCCAGCAGGCGCATCTGCCAGTCATGCATACGCTGCTGCGTGCGATCGTTCTCGTGGCCGTGCCGGACGAGATCGGCCAGCTTGAGTTCCAGGCCCTTGTTCTTCTCGCGCAGGATTTCCATCTGGCGCTCCTGCAGCGACACCGCCCGATGGCTGTGTGGGCTGGTCAGTTGCACCGTCGCCAGCAGTTCGGCGTGATCTTCGAAAAACTGCGGATGGCTCTGCAGATAAGCGGCAACGTCTTGAGCGTTCATGGGCTTCCACCGGAACAAATTTTGGATGGCAGTGTAGCAAAGACGCCATCCACTACGTTTGTATCAACCTTTTCTGTCTGGAAATGCTCATCAGAATGCCGATGCCCATTCCCAGCGTCACCAGCGCGGTTCCCCCGTAGCTCATCAGCGGCAGCGGCACGCCCACCACCGGCAGGATCCCGCTCACCATGCCCATGTTCACGAAGGCGTAGGTGAAGAAGATCAGCGTGATGGAGCCGGCCAGCAGACGCGAGAACAGCGTTGGTGCATTCGCCGCGATATAAAGCCCGCGGAAGATCAGCAGCAGGTACAGGACCAGTAGCACCGCATTACCGATCAGCCCGAACTCCTCGGAGAACACGGCGAAGATGAAGTCGGTGTGCTTCTCGGGGATGAATTCGAGGTGCGTCTGCGTGCCCTTGAGCCAGCCCTTGCCGGTCACCCCGCCCGAGCCAATCGCGATGATCGACTGGATCGTGTGGAAGCCCTTGCCGAGCGGATCAGTGGTCGGGTCGAGCAGCGTGCAGACACGGTGCTGCTGGTAGTCGTGCAGGATCGGCCAGTTCACGCCCGGCGCACAGATCTGGTTCTGGTAAGTCACGATCAGCGTGATCACGACCACGCCCGCACCGAGAATCGGCAGGATGATCTTCCACGTCAGGCCCGCGAAGTAGATCACGTAGATGCCGGCGGCCAGCACCAGCAGCGCGGTGCCCAGGTCAGGCTGCTTGGCGATCAGGCCGACCGGAATACCGAGCATGATCAGCGCCACGACAAAGTCGAACCATTTGATCACCCCCTCGCGTTTCTGGAAGTACCACGCCAGCATCAGTGGCATCGCGATCTTCATGATCTCGGAGGGCTGAATCACCATCCCCACGTTCAGCCAGCGCCGCGCGCCCTTGCGGATCAGGCCGAACATCGCCACGGCAATCAGCAGCGCTACCCCCACGGTGTAGAGCGGCACGGCAATCCGCATCAACAGCTGGGTCGGCATGTAGGCGATCACCAGCATCACCACGTACGACAGCAGGATATTGCGCAGCTGGTCCTCGACCCGGCCCGGCATGTCGATCGCGGCCGAGTACAGCGCGATGATGCCGGTGGCGAACAGCAGAAAGACGATCAAGGCCAGCGGCTTGTCGAAGCCGGTCAGGGCAGACTTGATGATCGATACGACGCGGCGTCGGTCCATGCGCGTCTCCTTATTACTCTGAAACGTTGTTGCGGGCCGACGAGCCCGAGGCCGGGCCCGCGACATTGGCGGGCTTTGGCCGGGCGGGCTGCGTCTTCGGCTTGGCGGGTGCCGGGGCCGAGGCGGGCGTTGCGCGCGACGGCGTGGCGGGTGGCGTCGGCGCTGGCTTGCTGTGGCCAAGCGCCTGCAGCATCCGCGCATCAAGCGTCACTTCGGCCGAGGCCGGGGCGATGGCATCCGGGTCGAGCTGGCCGGCAATCGTGTCGGATGCCGACCGTGCCGCCGGCACCGATGCGGAAGCCCCCGCCGCGCTCGCGCCTGCGGCATTGGCCGCGCCCGTCGCGGCATCCGACGCGGCGGCCGGTGCCGTCTGCATCACCGTGGAACTGGCGGCATTGGCAGTCTGGCCGGTCGTGAACACGCTCGGCGTGTCGACGGGCGGCTTGCCGCCAGCGCGCTCGCGCTCCGCGGGCGGCGGGGCCGTCGCGGCCAGTTCCTCCGGCCACTTGCCCAGCAGGTAGTAGTCCATCACCTTGCGCGCGATCGGCGCGGCCACGGCGGCGCCGAAACCCGCGTTCTCGACGATCAGCGCCAGCGCGATCTTCGGATGATCGGCCGGGGCGAACGCGGTGTAGAGCGAGTGGTCGCGCTTGCGCTCGTCCAGCGCGTGGTGGTTGTACTTCTCGTTCTTGCCCAGCGTGTAGGTCTGCGCCGTACCGGTCTTGCCCGCCGACTCATAGGCAGCGCCGGCGAACACCCGGGCGGCGGTACCGGAGTGCGTCACGGCAACCATCGCACGCTTGATCACATCGATATCGCCCTGCTTGAGCGGGATGCGATAGCTTTCCTTGGGCACGGTCAGCGTGCGCTTGCGCGAGACCGAATCCTCCACCGCCTTGACCAGGTGGGGCTTCATCGCCACGCCGTTGTTGACCAGGATCGACACCGCGTTGGCCAACTGCAGGATCGTGAAGCTGTTGTAGCCCTGCCCAATGCCCAGCGAAATGGTTTCGCCGTCATACCATTTCTGCTGCTCGGGGCGGCGGTACGCCTTTCGCTTCCAGTCCGTGGATGGCAGGATGCCGCGGTTTTCGCCCTCGATATCGATGCCAGTGACCTGGCCGAAGCCGAGCGGCTTCATGAAATCGTGGATCGCGTTGACGCCCATGTCACGTGCCAGCATGTAGTAATAGGTGTCGCACGACTGCACGATCGACGCCTGCATGTCCACCCAGCCGTGGCCGCCGGGCTTGTCGTCGCGGAACGTGTGATTGCCAAGCGTGAAGAACCCCGGATCATGCATCCCCCAGGCGGCGGTGCGCTTGCCCGTGGTCAGCGCGGCCAGCGCCATGAACGGCTTGTACGTCGAGCCCGGCGGATAGGTGCCACGCAACGGTCGGTTCAGCAGCGGCTTGTCGGGCGAGTTGTTCAGTTCGTCCCAAGTCTTGGAGTCGATGCCTTCGACGAACAGGTTCGGATCGAAGGTCGGCTTGGACACGAAGGCCAGGATGTCGCCCGTTTCGGGCTCGATCGCCACCAGCGCTCCACGACGGTCGCCGAACAGCTGCTCGGCCAGTTGCTGCAGGCGGATGTCGAGCGACAGGATCAGGTTGTTGCCCGGCGTGGCCGGCGACGTGGACAGGGTGCGAATCGGCCGCCCACCCGCGCTGACCTCCACCTCCTCGAAGCCCGTCAGGCCGTGCAGCTCGGTCTCGTAGCTCTGTTCCAGCCCGATCTTGCCGATGTAGTTGGAGCCCTTGTAGTTGTCGGCGTCCTTGCGCGGATCGTACTTGTCGCCATCGGCGGCGTCGTTGGCCTCGTCCATGGCCTCGATCCGCTCCTGGTCACGCTGCGAGATGCGACCCAGGTAGCCGACCACGTGGCTGGCCGCTTCGCCCATCGGATACTGGCGGAACAACCGCGCGCGCACGTCGACGCCTGGAAAGCGGAAGCGCTGCGCCGAGAACCGGGCCACTTCCTCGTCGGTGAGCTGGCTGCGTATCGGCAGGCTTTCGAAGCTGCGCGACTCCTCCAGCAGCCGCTTGAAGCGGCGACGGTCGCGCGGTTGGATATCGACGAGCGTGGCCAGCTCCTCGATCGTGTTGTCGAGCGTGTCGGTCAGCTTGGACGGCGTGATTTCAAGCGTGTACGCAGAGTAGTTGCGCGCCAGCACCACCCCGTTGCGGTCCATGATGATGCCGCGGTTCGGCTCGATCGGCGCCACGGAGATGCGGTTGTCCTCGGCCTTGGCCGAGTACTGGTCGTGCTTGTACCACTGCAGCCACAGAAAGCGGGAGAACAGCAGGCCAAAGCAAACGACCGTGAACAGGGCGGCGGCCGCCACGCGGATGCGGAAGCGGCCGATTTCCAGTTCGACGTTGCGAATTTCGGTCATGGCGGTACTGCGGGCGGCGTGGTGAGCGCGTCAGGGATTGGGACTAGATCGGACGCGTCTCATCGACTTCGTTCGATCTGCGTTGCGGCGCCAGCAGCAGGCTGGTGGCCATCGGCCACAGCACCGCCTCGATCACCGGGGCCAGCAGCAATTGCCAGCCGGGCAGCGGCGCGCCCATGGCCAGGCGGATAACCACCGGCACCGCGTGCGCGATGAACAACAACGGCAGCACGTGCAGCGCCTGCGCGTAGACCGAAAACCACAGTACCCGGCGATGGATCGTGATCGCGAAGTAGGCCAGCAGCGTGTAGGCAAGCGCATGTTCGCCGAGCAGGCGGGCGTCATGCACATCCATCAGCAAACCCAGCAGGAACGCCACGCCCATGCCGACCTTGCGCGGCTGGTGGATGTTCCAGAACACCAGCACCAGCGCCACGACGTCCGGAATCCAGAGTGTCTCGCCCCAGGGCATCAGGTTGATCAGGAACGCCAGCACAAAGGTCAGCGCGATGAACGCGGGATTGACCGGGCGCAGCAGGTATTGGGATGTCGTCACCGTGCGGGCTCCGAGGGTTTCTGCGCCGGCGTGTCCGCGGGCTTGTCTGCCGGCGTGGCCGCCTTGTCTGCCTTCTGCTCGGCGCCAGCGCGTGCCGCCGCCGACCGCGCGCCGCGCTCGGCCTTCTGCGACGTGGCTGCCTCCGGCGGGCGCGGGGCAAGGCCCGACTCATAGCGCACCACTAGCAACTGGCGGTGCGAACGCACACCGGCCACGGGCTCGCAATACACGCGGGAGAACGCCGTATCGGCTTTGCGTTCGATCTGGACAATCTTCGCCACCGGCAGGCCCGGCGGATAGGTGCCATCGAGGCCCGACGTCACCAACAGGTCGCCTTGCTGCAGATCGGCCGATGCCGCCATGAAGCGCAGGTCCAGCAGACCGGCGCGTGAGCCGCCGAAGGCCACGCTGCGCAGACCGTTGCGCACCACCTGGACCGGGATCGCCTGCTCCTTGTCGGTCAGCAACGTCACTTCCGACTGGAACGGGGAAACGCGCGTCACCTGGCCGATCACGCCGCGCTCGTCGATGACCGGATAGCCGGCGCGCAGGCCCTGCATGCTGCCGCGATCGATCACGATACGCTGGCTGTAGGGGTCCCGGGCGTCGTAGAGGATTTCCGCCGGGGTCACCGGCGTGGTCGATTGCTGCGTCAGGTTCAGCAGCTTTCGAAGCTGGCTGTTCTCGGATTCGAGCTGGGCCTGGCGTACCGAGGCGTTGGCCTGTTCGAGCGCCGCACGCCGCAGCTCGCGGTTCTCGTTGGCCAGTTCGACGGAAGACTGGGCGTAGTCGAAGACGCCACGGATGGCGTCGCGCGGTACCAGCACCAGACGCTCCACCGGCATCAGCACGGTGGCAGCCACCTGGCGCACATTGCGCATGGCGTCAAAGCGCGCGTCGACGATCAGCAGCACCAGAGCGATCGTCACGAAGATAACCAGACGCGCAACGGCGGACGTGCCTTGCTTGAAGAGCGGCGGTGGAGAGTAATCCATTTACCCGTGCGCAGGCGATGCCAATCCGCCAGCGCGACGCCCCGTCCCTTGCGGGACGGGGCGGGCCGGGCTGGCGGAGAAAACGTTCAAGATGGAGGAGGATCCGGCGACGCGACTCACCACGTTGCCGGGTCCGGTTGCATTACTCGTACGAGAAGATGCTGCCGAGCTTGTCCATACGCTCCAGCGCCATGCCGGAGCCGCGTACCACGCAGGTCAGCGGGTCTTCGGCCACCAGCACCGGCAGGCCGGTTTCCTCGGCCAGCAGACGGTCCAGATCACGCAGCAGCGCGCCGCCGCCGGTCAGCATCATGCCGCGCTCGGCGATGTCGGCGCCCAGTTCCGGCGGGGTCTGTTCCAGCGCGATCTTCACGGCCGACACGATCTGGTTCAGCGGATCGGTCAGCGCTTCGAGGATTTCGTTCGACGACACCGTGAACGCGCGCGGAATGCCTTCGGACAGGTTACGGCCCTTGACTTCCATTTCGCGGACTTCCGAACCCGGGAAGGCCGAGCCGATTTCCTTCTTGATCGCTTCGGCGGTCTGCTCGCCGATCAGCATGCCGTAGTTGCGGCGGATGTAGTTGACGATCGCCTCGTCGAACTTGTCGCCGCCCACGCGCACCGAACCCTTGTAGACCATGCCGCCCAGCGAGATGATGCCCACCTCGGTGGTACCGCCGCCGATATCGACGACCATCGAGCCCGACGGCTCCGACACGGGCAGGCCCGCGCCGATCGCCGCCGACATCGGCTCCTCGATCAGGTACACCTGGCTGGCGCCGGCGCCCAGGGCCGATTCACGGATGGCGCGGCGTTCCACCTGGGTGGAACCGCACGGCACGCAGATGATGATGCGCGGGCTCGGACGCAGCAGCTTCGAGTCGTGCACCATCTTGATGAACTGCTTGAGCATCTGCTCGGTCACGGTGAAGTCGGCAATGACGCCATCCTTCATCGGGCGGATGGCCTCGATGTTGCCCGGGACCTTGCCCAGCATCTGCTTGGCTTCCTTGCCCACCGCGGTAATCGTCTTCTTGGCGTTGGGGCCACCTTCCTGACGGATAGCCACGACCGACGGTTCGTCCAGGACGATGCCCTTGTCGCGCATGTAAATCAGGGTGTTGGCGGTGCCCAGGTCGATGGCCAGGTCGTTGGAGAAATAGCTGCGGAGAAATCCGAACATCAGGAATCCTGTCTTCTGTTGTTTCGCGGGTATGCGAAGCGGCCGGCGCCGCCTGCGGCCCGGCCACGAATCGTTTGCAAGGGTGATGGTTCACGGTTCCCCGGTGCGTGCGGCCCGCGCCAGTCATGCTGGCACGCCCCGATGCCGCTGACACGCCGGATCGGCAGCCCACGGCGCTCCGCAACCGGCGCAGACCTGCACGCGCCGAACCGAGAGGTGCTAACAAAACGACTCTGGCAATTCTGGCAGCGCGGTGACGGACAAACGCCTTCGCCGCGCCCGGCCAGACCCACCAGGCTTCGCTTTGTTAGCACCCCTTACGGGAACCTTTGATTAGACTCTGCGCGAAAGTTCGCCGCCAGATGCGCCGGACAGGTCAAATACACCTGACGTGTGGCAGTAGCCTAATCGGAGGAACCTGATTGTTACGACTGAAAATGCGATGATTTCCCTCTGCATATCGCAGGATGGTCACCGCGCAACCCCGTGTCCAATACGCGCCGGACTTCCACGCCGTACCGGATAGTGCGTCCCCCTTTTGTATGGCGCCGACGGCTATCATGCGCCGCCAGTGTTGCACGGCTGCGACGGCCGACGCTCGGAACTGGTCCGTTCCGGGTCCCGGGGCCGTTCTGGTCGACCGCGAAAACCGTCCGGACTGTGCCGACGGCGTCACCATCGGGCATCCCTGCCCATCCGAAGTGGAGCGCGCGTTGCGGGGAATCTGCAACGCATAATCATACCTTATAATTCTCGCTGTTTCGGGGCGTTTGGCCCCGGAAAAACTTGTAACTTCGACGATCCTGGGGCGCCTCCCCGGGCGCACCAGTCCGGCACGCCCTGGCCACCCCGCCGCCGTGCCACCCGAAGCGCCCTTCCGGCCCCCAGATGGCCGGCACCCCCGAATCCGGCCAAGATACTTCCAGTCCAACGGACCGAACCCGGCGCACGCGCCGCATCACGCCATGGCTCTCGCACTCTCCGACGTCAAGCGCATCGCGCATCTGGCCCGCATCGAAACTAGCGATGCCGAGGCCGAGCAAACGCTTGCGCAACTGAACAATTTCTTCTCGCTCGTGGAGCAGATGCAGGCGGTGGACACCACCGGCATCGAGCCGCTGGCGCACCCGCTGTCCGCCGTGCGCGACATCGCCCAGCGCCTGCGCGAGGACGCCGTCACGGAATCCGACCGCCGCGCCGATTACCAGCGCCCCGCGCCAGCCACCGAAAACGGCCTCTACCTGGTGCCGAAGGTCATCGAGTGACAACGCGGTCTCCGATACCACGTTGCCCACCACCCAGACGCCATCATCGACATGCCCTTCTCAGCTGATTCCGTGACTTCCCTGCGCCAGATCGCCGATGCCCTGGCGGCGCGCTCCGTTTCCGCCGAGGAACTCGCCCGCGAGTACCTGGCCCGCATCGAGGCCGGCCGCGCCCTCAATGCGTTCGTTGCCGTTGACCCCGAACTGACCCTGGCCCAGGCCCGCGCCGCCGACGAGCGCCGCGCCCAGGGCCAGGCCACGCCGCTGACCGGCGTGCCCATCGCCCACAAGGACGTCTTCGTGACGCGCGGCTGGAAGTCCACCGCCGGCTCGAAGATGCTGGCCAACTACGAAAGCCCGTTTGACGCCACCGTGGTCGAACGCCTGGCCGCCGCCGGCATGGTCACGCTGGGCAAGACCAACATGGACGAGTTCGCGATGGGCTCGTCGAACGAGAACTCGTTCTTCGGCCCGGTGAGCAACCCGTGGGACACCAGCCGCGTGCCGGGTGGCTCCTCTGGCGGTTCCGCCGCCGCCGTGGCCGCCGGCCTTGCACCTGCCGCCACCGGCACGGACACCGGTGGCTCGATTCGCCAGCCGGCCTCGTTCTCGGGCATCACCGGCATCAAGCCGACCTATGGCCGCGTGTCGCGGTACGGCATGATTGCGTTCGCGTCGTCGCTGGACCAGGGCGGCCCGATGGCCCATTCGGCAGAGGACTGCGCGCTGCTGCTCAACGGCATGGCCGGTTTCGACCCGAAGGATTCGACCAGCCTGACCCCGGAACTGGGCGGCGTCACCGAGGACTTCACGCGCCTGCTGGGCCAGCCCCGCGCCGGCGCCACCGCCAGCCAGCCGCTGGCCGGCCTGCGCATCGGCCTGCCGCGCGAGTATTTCGGCAAGGGCCTCTCGGCCGACGTCGAACAGGCCTTGCGCGCCGCGCTGGCCGAGTACGAGAAGCTGGGCGCGACGCTGGTCGACGTGACCCTGCCGAAGACCGAACTGTCGATCCCCGTCTACTACATCATCGCGCCGGCCGAGGCATCGTCGAACCTGTCCCGCTTCGATGGCGTGCGCTACGGCCATCGCGCCGCGCAGTATGGCGACCTGCTCGACATGTACAAGAAGAGCCGTGCCGAAGGGTTCGGCCCCGAGGTCAAGCGCCGCATCATGGTGGGCACGTACGTGCTGTCGCACGGCTACTACGACGCCTACTACCTGCAGGCTCAGAAGATCCGCCGCATCATCGCCGACGACTTCCAGCGCGCGTTCACCCAGTGCGACGTGATCATGGGCCCGGTGGCGCCCACGGTGGCATGGAAGCTCGGCGAGAAGACTGCCGATCCGGTCCAGATGTACCTGGCGGACATCTTCACGCTGTCCACCAGCCTGGCGGGCCTGCCCGGCATGAGCGTGCCGTGCGGCTTTGGCGAAGGCAACATGCCTGTTGGCCTGCAGCTTATCGGCAACTATTTCGATGAAGCGCAATTGCTGCAGACGGCCCATGCGTTCCAGCAGGCCACCGACTGGCACCTGCGCCGCCCGGCCTGACAACGCCATGCAAACACGCCCCCTGCCCATCGTCAGCATGCGCGCCGCTGCGGCCCTGGCCCTGGCGGCGACGCTGGCCGGCTGCATTCCGCTGCCGTTCGGCGGCCGCTCGACGCCGATCGCCGCGCGCGATATCGACCTCGTCGGCGATTGCCGCCGCACCGAGGAGGATGGCTTCCGCGAGGACGCGCAGTTGCGCGTGTCCAACAACACCGTGCAGCAGCTCCAGTGGAAGCTCTGGGTGGGCAAGCGCGGCTCTTGCAGCTTCAATCTGGCCGACTTCCGTCAGGTCAAGAAAACGCCGCATATCGAACTGCGCGCCAACGACGGCAGCGCCTGCGAGCTGATGGTCTGGCAGGACCCGCGCCGCATCACGCTGGCGCACGCGAATTGCCAGGCACACTGCACGCCGGGCATCTATGAGCAGGCATGGCCGGTGATGTTCGAACCGGGTTCGGGCGACTGCGCCCGCACGCGCTAACACGCACGAAGCGACACCGTCCATCGACCGATCATGAGGCGCCGACCGCACCTTTCCACGCTGACCCCCACGCTGCTGGTTCCGACCATGGCGGGGCGCTGGCTGCGCGCGAGCGTGGCGGCGTTGGCGATCGGCATGGCGCTCCTGCAGGCCGCGCCCGCGCAGCCTGCTGTGTCATCGGCAGTACCGTCGGCGGCGCCGGCCGCTTCCGCCAGCGCACCCATGACATCAGCAGCGGCGGCCATGGAACCAGCGGCCCAGCGGGTGCGCATTCCCGGCGATGGCGGCTCGCCGGAGCTGACCGGATACTGGTTCACACCCCGCGATGGTGGCCTGCCGCGTTCGCAGCCACTGCCCGTGGTAGTGGCACTGCACGGTTGCAATGGTCTGATCGACATGCGTGTGGCCGCGAAGCGCGCGGGCACGATCGAGGAAGTCATCGATCCGGCCGGCGCGCTGCAGAGCCGCTACCGCGAGTACGCGCACTGGCTTGCCGAGCGCGGCTATGCGGTGCTGATGCCGGACAGCTACAGCGTGCGCGGCAGGGCACAGGGCACCTGCGGCGACGCCCTCGAATCGCGCGCGATCGACGACCGGACACGCCGCGGCGACGCGCTGGCCGCAATGCGATGGGTATCCCGGCAACCTGGCATCGATGCCCGCCGCATCGTGCTGCTGGGCTGGTCCAACGGAGCGCAAGCGGTGCTGGCCACGATCGACGCCAGCCGGCCCTGGCCCGGCGGCACGCCCACGGTGGACCGTGCGGTGGCGTTCTATCCGGGATGCAAGCGCGCGGTGCAACAGCACAACTTCCGGCTGCGCTCGCCGCTGCTGCTGCTGATCGGCGGCGCGGACGACTGGACGCCCGCCACGCGCTGCGCGATGTTGCAGAACGCCGTGCAATCGCGGCAGCCGGGGGCGCGCTTCCGGCTGGAGATCTATCCGGGCGCGTACCATGGCTTCGACGGCACGAGCGAACTGCATGTGCGGCGCGATGTGATCGCAGCGCGGCGCAACGGCGGCGTCACGGTGGGCGGCGATGCCGTGGCCCGCGTGGCAGCGCTGGGACAACTCGATTCATGGCTTGCGAGCCCGGATCCCTGATACAACCGGGACCCGGCTCGACGAGCACCGAACACAGATACAGAAAGACTCAAATCAGGCTTACGAAGGAACAACCGCCATGCAATGGGAAGTGGTGATCGGCCTGGAGACGCACACGCAGCTCTCCACGGCCTCCAAGATTTTCTCCGGCACCTCCACCGCGTTCGGAGCCGAGCCCAATACGCAAGCCTCGCCCGTGGACCTGGCGCTGCCGGGCGTGCTGCCCGTGCTGAACCGCGGCGCCGTGGAGCGCGCCATCCAGTTCGGCCTGTCCATTGGCGCGACGATTGCGCCACGCAGCATCTTCGCGCGCAAGAACTACTTCTATCCTGACCTGCCGAAGGGCTACCAGATCAGCCAGTACGAGATCCCCGTCGTGCAAGGCGGCCAGATCACGGTTCAGGTGGAAGGCAAGCAGGGCGTGTACGAGAAGACCGTCAACCTGACCCGCGCCCACCTCGAGGAGGACGCCGGCAAGTCGCTGCACGAGGACTTCGCGGGCATGACCGGCATCGACCTGAACCGCGCGGGCACGCCGCTGCTGGAAATCGTGACCGAGCCCGACATGCGCAGCTCGGCCGAGGCCGTGGCCTATGCCAAGGCCCTGCATTCGCTGGTGGTGTGGCTTGGCATCTGCGACGGCAACATGCAGGAAGGCAGCTTCCGCTGCGACGCCAATGTGTCCGTGCGCCCGCTGGGCCAGGAAAAATTCGGCACGCGCCGCGAGATCAAGAACCTGAACTCGTTCCGCTTCCTGCAACAGGCCATCGACTACGAGGTGCAGTGGCAGATCGCCGAGATCGAGGATGGCCGCGAGATCGTGCAGGCCACCGTGCTGTTCGACCCGGACACTGGCGAGACGCGCGCGATGCGCACCAAGGAAGACGCGCATGACTACCGCTACTTCCCCGATCCGGACCTGATGCCACTGGAGATCGACGCGGCGTGGGTCGAGCGCGTGAAGAGCGAACTGCCCGAGTTGCCGGCCACGATGCAGGCCCGTTTCGTGTCGCAGTACGGCCTGTCGGCGTACGACGCAAGCACCATCACGGCGACGAAGTCGCTGGCGGCGTACTACGAGGCCGTCGTGACCAACGTTGGCGCAGCCAGCGCCAAGCCGGCGGCGAACTGGGTGATGGGCGAGATCGCGTCGCAACTGAACCGCGAAGGCATCTCAATCGACGAAGCGCCCGTGCGCCCGGCGCAACTGGCCAAGCTGCTGGCACGCATTACGGACGGCACGGTGTCGAACAACACCGCCAAGAAGGACGTGTTCCCGGCGATGTGGGCTGGCGAGTCCGACGGCGACGCCGACGCGATCATCGCGGCCAAGGGCCTGAAGCAGATGTCCGACACTGGCGAGCTGGAGAAGATCATCGACGACGTGCTGGCCGCCAACGCCAAGTCAGTCGAGGAATTCCGCGCCGGCAAGGAGAAGGCGTTCAACGCACTGGTCGGCCAGGCCATGAAGGCCACCAAGGGCAAGGCTAACCCGGCGCAGGTCAATGAACTGCTGAAGAAGAAGCTGGGCTGATATCGGCGCCCCGGAAGTGAAGAGGCCGGCCATGCATCAAGCGTGGCCGGCTTTTTTTTGCGCCTGGCGTTCGCTATGCCGATACCACTGGCACCACGCTGACCTCCACCCCCACCGTATGCTCCCCGCCCCCCACGATCACTCCATGCAGCAGCGGCACATCGCTATAGTCGCGTGCGATGGCCAGCGTCACGTGTCGCGTGTCGGCCAGCATTGCATTGGTGGGATCGAGATCGATCCAGCCGTTCTCCGGGCACCAGACGCCGGCCCACGCATGTGAGGCATCTGCGCCCAGCAACCTCGGCTCGCCTGGCGGTGGATCGGTGCACAGGTAACCGCTGACGTAGCGTGCCGGCAGGCCGATCGAGCGCAGACAGCCGATCATCACCTGCGCGAAGTCCTGGCAGACGCCGCTGCGCAGCGCGAACGCTTCCAGCGCCGGCGTATGCACCTCCGTGATCTCGCTGTGATAGTCGAAGTCGGCGTGAATGCGATGCATCAGATCGATCGCGCCAGCCGCGACCGTCACGCCGGGCGCGAAGCTCCGGAGCGCGTAGTCGCGCAGGCTGTCATGCAATGCGACGTTGGGCGACGCATACACAAACTCCGTCTCGGGATGAAAGGGCTGGCCTGCGCGATAGCGTAGCCGCTCCGCGGCGTCTTCCCAGCGCGGACTGCGGACGATATCGAGCGCCTGCCAGCGCGGCTTCAGTGTGACGGTGCTGTTAGCTGTCAGCCACATCGTCTCGTGCGGCACGTCGAGCATGAAATGCAGCACGTTGTTGCCGAACCCGTCGGTGCGCATGTGCTGGTGGGACGGGGCGGGGTCCACCTCGATCGAATGGGCCCCGACGGTCTGCCACGCACAGGAGGGTGGTATCACCACGGCACGCTGCTGCGCAAGCTCGACCGGCCATGCGTAATGGTAGGTGGTGGTGTGGTGCACGCTGAGCGTGGTCGTGCCGATGTCGCTCATGGCAGTTCGGTTTCGATTGTCACGCCGGCATGACTGAAGTAGCGGCCGCCGATCTCTTCGGACAACTTTGCCATGCGCGCGCCAAGCTGATCGCACAGCGCCCCGAGCGTGACGTGGCGTCCCTGCCGGTTGCTCGCGCACAGCAACGTGCGCGAAGGTAGCGCGCTAGCTGGCGGCAGCATCTCCGCCAGCGGCACACGCGCCTGCCCCGTGGCACCGGTGGGCAGTTGCACGAGCTTGGCGCGCAAGCGATCCAGCACACCATAGATGCCGCGCGGATTGGTCGGATCGAGCACGAGCAGATCGACCAGCGCAGGCACATCGGCGCGGCCCGGAAACAGCGATCGGAACGACAACGTGCTGTCGAACAGATGCAGCAGCAGGTCCACGCCACTGCGCGAATACAGCGCGCCGCTGCGCTCGGCCACTTCCAGGAACAGCGCCAGCGTGCCGAGCCGTTCAATATGGCGGCCGATGAATACCAGCCGCCACGCCGCGTCGCGCGCCATGCGGTCGCCCTGCGCGCCGCTAATCGCGCCAAGCTGCATCGACAGGTGCTCGAGCGCTGCCAGCACCTTCGAGCGATCGTAAGCGCCCTCCCCCGCCGATGGACCATCCGGGCAGGCTGCCTGCATCGCATCGCGAAAGTCATTACGCGCGGCCAATATCGTGCGCCAGTGATCGTTCGAGAGCCGGTTGCGGATCTCGTTGGCGGCGCCGGCATGGCTGGCGAGCGTCGGGCCCAGCCCTGAACCCGCATCGGGGTTGGCCAGCGTGGAAACGAGGGCATATTCGAACGCTCGCAACGATGCTCGCGGCGATGGCGTCTGCGGCGGCACCAGCCCGAACCATGTTGCCAGGTCACCGATCATCGTCAGCGTGCCGTCGTCGGTTTCGTCGTTCGATTCGATCGAACCAAGGATTTGCCGGCACAAACGCACAAGATTCTCGGCACGCTCGGCGTAGCGGCCCGCCCAGTACAGGTTCTCGGCCGCGCGGCTCGACACCGTCAGTTGCCGGGCAAGCGCCGATCCCGCCGTTGCGCTCATCGCCGCCAACCCGGCACGCGCCGAGATCAGCGGCACCGCGTGCGTCGGCTGGCTCGACAACACCCACGTGTCGGCACTGGTGCCGCCGATCTGCATCGATACCGCCTCGCGATGCGGCGGGGCCAGACGCGTGAATCCGCCCGGCATCACCTGCCAGCCGCCATTGCCATCGGCAATCGCAAAAACCCGCAGCATGGCCGGGCGCGAGCC
>NZ_JWMB01000004.1:0-71471 GCF_000812445.1 Cupriavidus sp. SHE
TTGCCATCGGCAATCGCAAAACCCCGCAGCATGGCGGGGCGCGAGCCAATGCGCCCGCCGCCAAGACCGTCGGGTTCCCAGCACGGCATATGCGAGAGCGGCAGCGGCGCCTGCACGGTATAGCGATCGGGCGACGCGTCGATGCGCGCGCGCCAGTCCGCCAGTTTCTGCAACCCCTGCTCCATGCCAAGCGGCGCGTCTGCAGGCGTGCGCGGATAGGTGGGCATCACGAACGCTTCGTCGAGCAGACCCAGTGCCTCCTGCCACGCCGGCGCCTCGCCGCACCACCAGCTCGACACCGCCGGCAGGACCAGCGGTTCGCCGAGCAACGCCTGCGCCACGCCGGGCAGGAAACCGTGGATCGCGGGCGACTCGAGAAAGCCGGAACCCGGCACGTTCGACACCATCACATTGCCCGCACGCATCGCTTCGAGCAGGCCCGGCACGCCGATCATCGAGTCGCCGCGCAGTTCGAGGGGGTCGCAGAAAACATCGTCGAGGCGACGCAGGATCACGTCCACGCGCTCCAGACCGCCGAACGTCTTCAGATAGACCACGTCATTGCGCACGGTCAGGTCCTTGCCTTCGACCAGCGTGATGCCGAGATAGCGCGCCAGGAACGTGTGCTCGAAGAACGTCTCGTTGTATGGCCCCGGCGATAGCAGCACGATCTGCCGCCCCGCCTGCAAGGGTCTGGGGCTGCCGGGCTCGCCCGTCTGCGGCGTCAACGGCGTCTGCGGCATCTGCGGCGCCAGCGCGAGTGTGGAGATCAACTGGGCGAACGCCTGCGGGAGCCGCCGCACACGCATCTCGCGGAACGCCTCGGCGAACTGGCCCGAGACGATCAGGCGATTTTCGAGCGCATAGCCCATGCCGGACGGCGTCTCCGTCCGATGCGCAATCACAGTCCAGCC
This sequence comes from Cupriavidus sp. SHE, assembly GCF_000812445.1. Lineage (NCBI taxonomy): Bacteria > Pseudomonadati > Pseudomonadota > Betaproteobacteria > Burkholderiales > Burkholderiaceae > Cupriavidus > Cupriavidus sp. SHE. The sequence continues at coordinate 915 of NZ_JWMB01000004.1, forward strand.
ATTCGCGGTATGGACGAGGTCGACTGCCACGGTCTGCAGGTAGCTGCCACCCGGCGGCCGGTATCCCTTTAGCGGCCGCATGTAGCCGGGATGCCCGTAGACGAGCCCCGGTGGCAGCAGGCCGCGCTTGAGCAGCAGCTGTGGGCCGTAGATGTCGGCCATGATCGCGTTGGCCAACGTCGCGCGCTGCGCCACGCCCGCTTCGATAATGGCCCAGTCCTGCTCCGGCACCAGAAGCGGAAACACTTCGAGTTGCCACGCGCGCGCGCCATCGCCCTGGTCGGCACGGATGTTGTACGTGACGCCGTTCTGGCGAATCTGCCGCGCCACGGCAGACGCGTGGGCATTCAGTGCGTCTGGCGGTGGATCGCCGAGTACCGAGAAGAAGCGGGCCCAGCATTCGCGCAACGCGCCATCGGGCAAGCGCAACTCGTCGAGGTGGCCGTCCGGCACGGGCAGCGCCAGTTGGCCAGCCATCAGGGCAGGCGCATCGGGTCCTTCAAGAGGCAGTGACGACTGCGAGGGCAAGGGTTACGGTCTCCGGGATGCATCGGCGCAATGCGCTACGAGTATGACAGGATCGGCGCTCGCGTCGCTCACGCCGCGCATGTCACGCTTGTCGCGCATAGCGCTCACATCGGGCCCTTCGCGGGCTGCGCGCCCTCGTCCTGCAGCGAACGCAGCTTGGCCAGCGCGCCCGGGTCGCCATGCGCGGCGGCGCGGGCGTACCAGAGCTTGGCCTGTTCGATATCGCGATCCACCACGCCCGGATACCCACGCTCGTAATAGCTGGCGACGATGTACTGCGCGCCTTCGTCGCCGGCTGCGGCGGCCTTGCTGTACCAGTGGAACGCGCGACCGTAGTCGAGGGGCACGCCCCGGCCGGTGAAGTAATTGGTGGCCAGCGCCACCTGCGCCTGCACATGGCCCCCCTGCGCCGCGAGTTCATACCAGCGGTTGGCCTCGGGCAGCGACTTTGGCACCACGTCACCGCGTTCGTACAGATCGCCGAATGTGAACTGCGCGTGGGTCATCTGGTTGTCCGCCGCGCGGCGCAGCCAGACCAGCGCCTCCTGCGGCTTCGCCGGCGTGCCTTCGCCACGCAGCAACATCATCGCGTAGTCGAACTGGGCCAGCCGGTTACCTTTCTGCGCGGCCGCGGCAAAGCCCTGGATCGCCACATCGAAATTGCCAGCCTGGTAGGCGGCCACCGCCGCCTGGGTCTGTTCCTGCGCCGGTTGCGGTCGCTCGGTTGCTGCGTAAGCACTCAATCCGGACAGGGCGCAGGCCAACGCCAGTGCAACGACGGACTGGCGGATCGTTGGGGCGGCAAGTTGCGACATGGCTGGCTCCGATCCGGCTAGGCGCGTCTGGGGGTGTTTGATTCAGTGTAGTGGGCGATCCGATGGAATTGATATGTCGATGACAGATTATCAACTCAACTTACTCTTCGTTATTATTCGTCGTGCTTATAATCTGGCTCAGCCGGCGAACCGATATCCAACGCCCACCTCTGTCAGCAGATGCGCGGGCTGGGCCGGATCGACCTCGAGCTTGTGGCGCAGGTGGCCCATATAGACCCGCAGGTAGTGGCTGCTCTCCGAGTGCGAGGGGCCCCAGACCTCGCGCAGGAGTTCCCGGTGCGTCATGACCTTGCCACGATTGGCGATCAGCACGGCCAGCAGGCGGTATTCGATCGGCGTCAGATGCACCTGATCTTCGCCGCGCGTGACGAGCCGGTTGGCCAGGTCCACGCGCACGTCGCCGAACGTGATCTGGGGCGTGCCTTGTGGATTCGCCTTGGCGTGCCGGCGCAGCAGCACGCGCACGCGCGCCACCAGTTCACCGACGCCGAACGGCTTGGTCAGGTAGTCGTCCGCGCCCGCATCGAGCGCGGCGATCTTGTCGGCTTCGCCGGTGCGTGCCGATAGCACCAGCACAGGCACCTCGGTCCAGGTGCGCATCTCGCGGATCAGTGTCATGCCATCGCCATCAGGCAGGCCGAGGTCCAGGATCACCACATCCGGCTGGCGCGTGCCGGCGTCGATCAGGCCGCGCTTGAGCGTATCAGCCTCGTGCACCGTGCAGCCCTCGGACTGCAGCGATTCACGCACGAAGCGACGGATGTGGGGTTCGTCCTCGACCAGCAACACGGTCGGCGAATAATCGAAAGGCATGTCAGTGATGATCCGGAATGGGTTCGTCCAGCGACTCTGGCTCGATAGCCGGTGGATTGCCGCGCGGCAGCGCCAGCGTGAATCGCGAACCATGTGGGTGGGCGGCCTCCACCCAGATGCGACCGCCATGGGCCTGCATGATCGCCTCGCAGACAGCCAGGCCGAGCCCGACGCCCGAGGTGGCCGATTCGCGCTCGCCACGCGTGAATTTCTCGAAAATGTAGCGCTCCTGGCCCGACTGCACGCCCGGTCCTTCGTCTTCCACGGACAGTTGCACCTCGTCGCCCACCACCGCGCCGCGGATGCGGATGGCAGTGCCTGCCGGCGTGTACTTCGCCGCGTTCTCCAGCAGGTTGCACAGCACACGCTCCATCAGCACATCGTCGCACTCCACCAGCGGCAACTCCGCGAGATTCATCACCTCCACATGGTGCCGACCGAGCACGTCCCGCATCGACGCCAGCGCCGCGCCAATCAGTTCCTCAAGCGATTGCCAGCCGCGCTTGAGCGCCAGGTCGTGATGCTGCAGGCGCGCCATGTCGAGCAGGTTGACGACCATCGTGCGCATCCGTTGCGCCTGAACGCGCATTGCCTCGACCGTCTCCGCAACACTGGCCGGTAGCGGCATCTCAGCGCGCTGCAGCGTTTCGGCCATGCCGATCAGCCCGGTCAGCGGCGTGCGCAGATCATGTGACACCGCCGCCAGCAGCGAACTGCGCAGCCGTTCCGACTCGATCGACACCAGCGCGCGCTGCGCCACGTCGACGTAATGGATACGCTCGATCGCGATCGCGATCAGCGTGGCAAAGACATCGGCCTGACGACGCAATGCCGGGTCCGCCAGCGCCCGCCACGCGCGCGGCTCCACGGCCAGCACGCCGCGCGTCTGCATCGGCGCCTTCAGCGGCAGATACAGCACCGTGCTGCCGGGTAGCGTGTGCGTGCCCGTGCCGGCAGGCTGACCGTGATCGAACACCCACTGCGCCAACACCTTGTCGATGGCATCGCCTTTGCCTGTCCTCGGCTCCGGTGTCTTTTCCCCGCTGGCCATCGGCGTGAGCCGTCCGTTCTCCGCGACGAGGAAGAAAGTGCCATCCGCGTCAAAGGCGGCACGCAGGAAGCGAACGCCGATCTCGACGATCTGCTGCGCCGTCAGCGCAGCGGACAACTCGCGCGCCAGCTCATAGAGCGTGCGCGCATCGGTTTCACGCCGCACGGACACCTGAGCCTGCTCGCGTAGTCCCGCCGTAAGCTGGCCGATCACCAGACCAACCGTCAGCAGTACGAAGAACGTCAACAGGTACTGCACGTCGCTGACGGCGAACGACATTCTCGGCGGCACGAAGAAGAAGTCGAACGCCGCCACCGAAATCACCGATGCCAATGCTGCCGGTCCCCGGCCATGACGCAATGCCACGCCTACCACGGCAACCAGGAACAGCATCGCGATATTGACCAGGTCGAACCAGGGTCTGGTCAACGTCGACAGGAACGTCGCCGCCATGCACCAGACCACGGCCCAGCCATAGTTAAGACGCCGCACGCGGGCCAGCTCGGCTTCAGCCTCCGCATCGTGCGCCGCGGTGGGTAGCCCTTCCTGCGCTCGCGGACGCAGGTCCGCCCGTGTGGAGTCGGCCGCCACCCGGATCACGTCGATCTCCGGGCAACCCGCCGCCAGCGCATCGGCGAACATCTGCCGGCCGAACAGCCGGTTGCCGACACCAAGCATCGGCGACAGCGCACGGGCAAGCAAGGCACGCCCCTTGTCGATCCAGTTCCCTCGCGCATACCAGTCGGCGGGCGCGCGGCCAATCAGCACTTTGGTCAGGTTGTGGCGTCGCACGTAGCCTGCCACCGCCTTGACCATGTCGTTGCCGGCGAGCGTCTCCGTGCGGGCCCCCAGTTCCTCCGCCAGTTGCATGGCGGCGCGCATGCGCGCGCGGACCTCGTTGGACGGTGGCATCAACTGGGGCGTGGCGATCGTCACCACATGCCAGTCGCAATCGAGCTGGCCCGCCAGACGCTGCGCGCTGCGCACCACCTGCTCGGCATCATCGCCGGTGCCGATGCACGCCACCAGGGCTTCCCGCGTGCGCCAGACCAGATTGATCGACTCGGCATGTCGATACGCGCGCACATCGTCGTCGACGCGGTCGGCGGTCCGCCGCAACGCGAGTTCACGCAGCGCGATCAGGTTGCCTTTGCGAAAGAAGTTGCGTGCGGCGTGGCGCGCCTGATCGGGCAGGTAGACCTTGCCCTCGCGCAGCCGGCGCAGCAGTTCATCGGCGGGCAGGTCCACCAGCACCACTTCGTCGGCGCCGTCGAACACCGCATCGGGCACGGTCTCCCAGACGCGCACACCGGTGATGCCACCCACGGCCTGATTGAGGCTGTCCAGGTGCTGCACATTGACCGTGGTCCAGACGTCGATGCCCGTGGCCTGCAGTTCCTGGATGTCCTGCCAGCGTTTCGGATGACGGCTGCCCGCGGCATTCGAATGCGCGAGCTCATCCACCAGAATCAGCGCGGGGCGTCGGGCCAGCGCGCCGTCGAGATCGAACTCCGCCAGCACGCGGTCCCGATACGGAACCTCGCGCAGCGGCAGGCGCTCGAGTCCATCGAGCAGTGTCTCGGTCTCGGCGCGGCCATGTGTCTCGACCACGCCGACCACCACGTCCACGCCCTGCTCACGCAACGCACGCGCGGCGCTCAGCATGGCAAAGGTCTTGCCAACGCCAGCCGACGCGCCAAAGTACACGCGCAGTTTGCCGCGAGCGGCACGCGCGCGCTCCGCCTGCATGCGTTGCAGCAGGGCGTCGGGGTCCGGGCGGGCGTCTGGATCGGTCATCGGCAACGGCGGTTGGTGGCGATGATTGTGCCACGCAGGCGATTGCCATGCGTACATGCGTCTGTCCCCAACTCCACACACGGGAGGGCGGGGCAAACCATCAGCGTTTCACACGCCTTCAGCGTTCCCCCCGCTCCCGCCTGCGCGGGCAGGGCAAGGGCGAGGGGAAGACGGAGGACAAACCAGGTATCAACGGCCACCAGATCTATTTCAGCCCATCCAGCGCCAGGTTCAGCGCAAGCACATTGACCGCCGGCTCGCCAAACACCGCCAGACCAGGGTCTTTGGTATTGGCGGCGATCAGCGCCTCGACCTTCTCCAATGACACGCCGCGCAACCGCGCTACGCGGGCAGCCTGGTACTGCGCCGCTGCCGGGCTGATATGCGGATCGAGACCGCTGCCCGACGCCGTCACCAGATCCACCGGAACCGGCGCCTTGTTGTCCGGGTCCGCTTCCCTGAGCGCGTCTATACGTGCTTTCGCCGCGTCCGTCAGCGCCGGATTGGTCGGCCCCAGGTTTGAGCCGCCCGACGCCGTGGCGTTGTAAGGCATCGGCGCCGTAGCCGACAGGCGGCCCCAGAAGTACTTCGGATCCGAGAACGACTGGCCGATCAGTTCGGAACCGACCGTCTTGCCATCCTTGACGATCAGCGAGCCTGCTGCCTGATGCGGAAACACCGCGCGCGCAATGCCGGTGACAACGCCGGGATAGAGCAGGCCGGTCACCACCGACAGCACGATGAAAACAGTCAGCGCCGGGCGCAACAGCCCAGTCTGACGCGGCACCTGCGCGACGGTATTGCTTTGTGTAGTCATTTGCGATTCTCCTTGCGATGCTCAGACCCAGCCGAACATCGTCAGCAACATGTCGATCAGCTTGATCCCGACGAACGGCACCACGATGCCACCCAGGCCATAGATCAGCAGGTTGCGGCGCAGCAGCACCGCCGCGCCCAGCGGGCGGTACACCACGCCACGCAACGCCAGCGGAATCAGCGCGACGATGATGAGCGCATTGAAGATCACCGCGGACATGATGGCCGAGCCCGGTGTCGACAGGCCCATCACGTTGAGCAGGTTGAGCTGCGGATAGGTGGTGGCGAACGCGGCCGGGATGATGGCGAAATACTTGGCCACGTCGTTGGCCACGCTGAACGTGGTCAACGACCCGCGCGTCATCAGCATCTGCTTGCCGATCTCTACGATCTCGATCAGCTTGGTTGGATTGCTGTCCAGGTCGACCATATTGCCGGCCTCGCGCGCGGCCTGCGTGCCGCTGTTCATCGCCACGGCCACATCGGCCTGCGCCAGCGCCGGGGCATCGTTGGTGCCATCGCCGGTCATCGCCACAAGGCGCCCTTCGCTCTGGTACTCGCGAATCAGCGCCAGCTTTGCCTCCGGCGTGGCCTCGGCGAGAAAGTCGTCGACACCGGCCTCGGCCGCGATCGACGCAGCGGTCAACCGGTTGTCGCCGGTGATCATCACCGTGCGGATGCCCATCTTGCGCAGTTCGACAAAGCGCTCGCGGATGCCGGACTTGACGATGTCCTTGAGCTCGATCACACCGAGCACTCGCACCGATTCCTCGGTGCCCTGCGCGATGGATTCCGCCACCACCAGCGGCGTGCTGCCGGCGCGCGCCACATCGTCGACGGCCTGCATCACCACATCGGGGAACTTGCCCGCGCGCTCGGTCACGTAGCGGCGCACCGCATCGGCCGCGCCCTTGCGCACGCTGCGCACGATCTGGCCATTGGCCACGTCGACACCGCTCATGCGCGTCTGCGCGGTGAACGGCACGAACACCGGCGCCGCCAGCCCCCGCTCGCCCATCTCCGGCGCGCTCACGTCGGACTGCTGGCGTGCCAGCACAACGATGCTGCGGCCTTCCGGCGTTTCATCGGCCAGCGACGACAGCCACGCGGCCTCGGCAAGCTGACGTTCGGTAACGCCGGGCGCGCAGATGAAGCGCGAAGCCTGGCGATTGCCATGTGTGATCGTGCCGGTCTTGTCGAGCAGCAGCACGTCGACATCGCCCGCCGCTTCCACCGCGCGGCCCGACGTGGCAATCACGTTCGCTTCCATCATGCGGCTCATACCGGCTACGCCGATGGCCGACAGCAGGCCACCGATCGTGGTCGGAATCAGGCAGACCAGCAGCGCCACAAGCACCGTCACCGAGACCGGCACGCCGGCCTTGGCCACCAGCACCGCGTAGAGCGAATACGGCTGCAGCGTGGCCGTGGCCAGCAGCAGCACCAGCGTGAGACCCACCAGCAGGATCGTCAGCGCGAGTTCGTTCGGTGTCTTCTGGCGCTTGGCGCCTTCGACCATGCTGATCATGCGGTCGATGAAGCTCTCGCCGGGGTTGGCCGTGATGCGCACGATGATCCAGTCCGACAGCACACGCGTGCCACCCGTGACCGACGAGAAGTCGCCACCCGACTCACGGATCACCGGCGCCGATTCGCCTGTGATGGCGCTTTCATCGACCGACGCCACGCCCTCGATGACTTCGCCATCGCCAGGGATCATGTCGCCGGCCTCGACGAGCACGACATCGCCCTTGCGCAGTTCTGTGGCCGCGCGCTGCTCGGTGGCGCCCTGCGCGCGCGCATCCCGCGCATCCCGATAACCGACGCGCACCACGCGTGCCATGGTGGTGGTCTTGAGTCCGCGCAGCGCGGCGGCCTGCTGCTTGCTGCGACCTTCAGCCAGTGCTTCGGCGAAGTTCGCGAACAGTACCGTGAACCAGAGCCATACCGTCACGGCCAGGATGAAGCCGGCCGATTCGCCACCCGGCGTTGGGTGCAGCCAGGCACGCACGCACAGGATCGACGTCAGGATGCTGCCGGCGTAGACCACGAACATCACCGGGTTGCGCAATTGATCGCGCGGATTCAGCTTGCGGAAGGCATCGACGATGGCCGGCTTCACCAGCTCGGGCGACATCATGCCGCGCGAAGGACGCGGATGGCCCGGCAGGCCGCCGCCTGTCATCACCGTGGAACCCGGTGCCGGATTGCGCGACGCCGTGCCGGCAGCGCTGGAGCGTGTCGCGGTGGATTGTTGTTGCATGTGCGATTCTCCGCAGGATTACTTAGCAGCCGCGGTCACCGCCGCGGGCTGCAGTTGCTCCGCCACGGGCCCGAGGGCCAGCGCCGGCACATAGGTCAGCGCGCCAACCAGCAGCACCGAACCCACGAGCAAAACGATAAACAGCGGGCCATGCGTCGGCATGGTGCCGGCCGTGACCGGCGTACGGCGCTTGGCGGCCAGCGAACCGGCCATCGCCAGCACCGGCACGATGATCCAGAAACGCCCGAACCACATGGCCGCAGCCAGAAGCGTGTTGTAGAAGGGTGTGTTGGCGGAAAGGCCGGCAAACGCGCTGCCGTTGTTGTTCGACGCCGACGACAACGCGTACAGGATCTCGGAGAAACCGTGCGTGCCCGGATTGAACACGCCGGCGCGACCCGGCTCCAGCATCACCGCGATGGCGGTACCCACGAGTACGAGCAGCGGCGTGACCAGGATCGCCACGGCGGTCATCTTCATCTCGTAGGCCTCGATCTTCTTGCCGAGGTACTCGGGCGTGCGCCCGATCATCAGGCCCGCGATAAACACGGCCAGCACGGCGTACACGAGCATCCCGTAGAGGCCCGATCCCACGCCGCCAAACACGACTTCACCCAGTTGCATCAGCAACATCGGCACCAGACCGCCGATGGCCGTGAACGAGTCGTGCATGGCGTTGACCGCGCCGCACGAAGCGGCGGTCGTGATCGTGGCGAACAGCGAAGTGGCCGATATGCCGAAGCGCACTTCCTTGCCTTCCATGTTGCCGCCTGCCTGCAGCGCGGACGCGGCATGGTCGATCGGCAGAGACGACAGCGCCGCCGTGATGTGCTGCTCGGAAGCCATTGCCGCCACGGCCATCACGATAAAGATCACCGTCATCGAGGCCAGCACGGCCACGCCCTGGCGCCGGTCCCGCACCATCTCGCCAAACGTGAAGCACAGGGCGGCCGGGATCAGGAAGATCGCCAGCATCTGGATGAAATTGGACAGCGGCGTCGGGTTCTCATACGGGTGCGCCGAGTTCGCGTTGAAGAAGCCGCCACCATTGGTGCCGAGCATCTTGATCGCTTCCTGCGAAGCCACGGGCCCCATCGCCAGCGTCTGCGTGGTCGTCTTCATCGCCTCTGTCACGGGCTTGCCTTGCGGGTCGAGCACGGGCTGGCCCGCCGCATCGACCTTGGGCTGCGTGTACTCGACCGCCGTGACGAGATTCGCGTCCTTGTAGCCGTCGAAGTTCTGGATCACGCCCTGGCTAACCAGCAGCAGCGCGGTGATCACCGACAGCGGCAGCAGCACGTAGAGCGTGGTGCGCGTGATATCGACCCAGAAGTTGCCAATCGTGGCCGAGGTATGGCGCGCGAAGCCACGGATCAGAGCGAAGACCACGGCAATGCCAGTGGCTGCGGAGACGAAGTTCTGGACCGTCAGCGCCAGCATCTGCGTCAGGTAGCTCATCGTCGACTCGCCACTGTAGCCTTGCCAGTTCGTATTGGTAACGAAGCTGATGGCCGTGTTGAACGACGAATCGGGCGAGACCGCGCCAAACGCCTGCGGATTCAGTGGCAGCAAACCCTGCACGCGCTGGAGCGCGTAGACGGCGATCACGCCGATCACATTGAAGACGAGCACCGCGATGGCGTATTGCTTCCAGCCCATTTCGGCATCGGCACGCACACCGGCCACGCGATACAGCACGCGCTCGATGGGCCGCCCCCAGGCGGTCAGGCTGAAGTTGCCCTCCTCGACGGCACGGCGCATATAGCGGCCCAGGAATGGGCCCACCACGAACAGGATGGCCAGAAACAGAACCAGCAGTCCAAGAAATTGAGTGAAGTGCGGTGTCGACATCAGAATTTCTCCGGCCGGAACAGCGCAATGAGCAGGTAAATGAAGAGCGCGACGGCCAGGCCGGCGCTAAGCAGGTCAGTCCATTCCATTACTGCCCCCTGTTGTCGGCGGCTGGCCTGGAATCGGCAGCGGCGGCTTCGCCGTTACCTCGACTGGCCGGCGGATTGGCGCCAAGCGCGGCGCACAGAGCCAGCAGCGCGCCCGTCAACGCGCCGAAGGCCAGCAATACAAGGAAGTAGATCCCGTCCATGACTTGTGCAGGCGATAACACCTGACTGAGTGATTTACGGATAGCAGGTTAGGGATCGGGGGGTAAAAACGGGGTAGAGAGGCGGGAGAGGGGTGTAAACGAAATATAAAAATGCAGAAGACCAGCAACTGCTGGCGCTGGAAGACGGTTCGGCCGATGTCTTCAGGAGGGGGATCCCCCCGCTCCAGCACGCGGGAGAAGGGAGATCATGGCGACGAAACCGTCAGATCCAGCCCGCGCGGTGCAGCTTGCGCCAGAGAAAGCTGCACGCGGCCGCCGTGAAGCCGATCACCACGGGATACGCGTAGTGGAACTTCAGTTCCGGCATGAAGTTGAAGTTCATGCCATAGAGCGAGAACACGACGGTGGGTACCGCCAGAATCGCGCCCCACCCGGCCAGCCGCTTGACCACCTCGTTCTGCGTCACGGTGACCAGCGCCAGGTTGACCTGGACGGCCGTCGTCAGCATCTCTCGCACCACGTCGAGTGTGCGCACAACGCGGCTGCTGTGGTCCTGGATATCGCGGAAGTACGCGCGCAGGTCCTTTGGCACAAGGTCTTCATGCAGGCGGATCAACTGGCTGCAGATGTCTTCGACCGGATAGACCACGTTGCGCAGGCGCAAGACCTGATGCTTGACCTTGTAGAGGCGCTCGATGGCCGCGCGATCGAACTCGTCGTGGAAGATGTCCTGCTCCAGCGCCTCAAAGGCTTCTTCGAGCCGGGTCACGATTGGCAGGTAGTGATCGACGATGTAGTCCATCAACGCGTAGAGCACGAACCCCGTGCCATGCGCCATGCCGCGCGGGTCTTCCTCGCAGCGTTCGCGCACCGGCGTGTAGGTGGAACTGGCGCCATGCCGCACCGAAACTACGTAGTTCGGGCCGACATACAGATGCGTCTCACCCACCACCACTTCGTCGTCGACCAGGCGCGCGGTACCCAGCACCACGAACACCGAGTCACCGTAGGCCTCGATCTTGGGGCGCTGATGTGGCTCCAGCGCGTCCTCCACGGCCAGGTCGTGCAGACCGAACGCCTGCTGCACCTTGCGTAGCAGCGGCAGGTCTGGCTCGTGCAGCCCCAGCCAGACGAAGGTGCCGGGCTCGGCCAGCGCTTTGGCAATGCCGTCGAACTCCACATCTCCGACCTTTCTGCCTTCGCGATAGGCCGCGCAGTTAACGATGGCTCCCATGGATGCTCCGTACTTGAGGACGTGCAATCGTAACAAGCCGAGGCATTCGGTGTGAACCATCCCCGCCATCACCACTTTTTGACATGCGGCTGGCGCGCCCGTGGTCCGCATCGGCCACCTGGGGCTGGCCGTCCGACATTTGTTACAGTTCCCCGGAGATACGACGTTAGAATGTGGCATTTCCACGGTCACCCGGCTATGTCTCAGAAGAAATCGCCACGCTTCGAGCTGCGCAGTGGCAACGTCGACGCCCTCCTTCTCGCTCTCAATACCGCCGATCTGGACGCGGTGCGGGACGACCTCCTCTCCCGCTTCGAGTCAACCCCCGATTTCTTTTCCGATGACGTCGTCGCGCTGGACCTGCGCCGCCTGGAAGGCGACGGGGCACTGGCGCTGGACCGTGTGATCGACACCCTGGCCACCCTCAAGGCCCGTGCCATCGGCGTGGTGGCCCGTGCCGACCAGCGCGACTGGGCCGGCGGCTTCGGCCTGCCGCTGCTGGACAGCCAGAGCCGGCGTGGCGGCAAGGACGAGGCCCCGAAAGAGAAGGCGGGCAACCCCGAATCCGCGAGGGCAGGCGGACAGGCGGACGCCGAGGCGACCCGGAACACCGGCAAGGGCAAGGACAGCGAGGGCGCCGCCGTCAACGGCAAGGCCTCGGAAATCGCCGAGATCATGGCGGCCGCGAACGCGGCTTCCGCCCCCCGCGCAATCCCCACGCTGCTGATCGACAAGCCGCTGCGCTCGGGCCAGCAGATCTACGCCCAGGGCGACGTGGTGATCCTGGACCTGGTCAGCTACGGCGCCGAAGTCATCGCCGAAGGCAATATCCATATCTATGCCCCGCTGCGCGGCCGCGCGCTGGCGGGTGTCAAGGGTAATCCCGATGCGCGCATCTTCTGCACGTGCCTGGAGCCCGAACTGATTTCCATCGCCGGCATCTACCGGACCGCGGAGCAGACACTCCCGGCCGACGTGCTCGGCAAGTCGGCACAGGTTCGCCTGTCCGACGAAAAGCTGATCCTTGAACCGCTGCGCATGAAGTAACGGCAGCACGCAAACGAACGAATTCCACTCATACCGGACCATAGAGCCATGGCAAAAATCATCGTAGTGACCTCCGGCAAGGGGGGCGTTGGCAAGACCACCACCAGCGCGAGTTTCGCCGCCGGTCTGGCCCTGCGTGGCCACAAGACTGCCGTGATCGATTTCGACGTCGGCCTGCGCAACCTCGACCTGATCATGGGCTGCGAGCGTCGCGTGGTGTATGACCTGATCAACGTGGTGCAGGGCGAAGCGAACCTGCACCAGGCGCTGATCAAGGACAAGAAGTGCGAAAACCTGTTCATCCTGCCGGCGTCGCAGACGCGCGACAAGGAAGCGCTGACGCGTGAGGGCGTGGAGAAGGTCATCAACGACCTGAAGGAAATGGGCTTCGAGTACATCATCTGCGACTCGCCGGCCGGCATCGAGACGGGCGCGCTGATGGCGATGTATTTCGCTGACGAGGCGCTGATCGTGACCAACCCCGAGGTATCGTCGGTACGCGATTCGGACCGCATTCTCGGCATCCTGTCGTCGAAGACCAAGCGCGCCAGCGAAGGCGAGCCGATCAAGGAACACCTGCTGATCACGCGCTACAACCCCAAGCGCGTGCACGGTGGCGAGATGCTGTCGCTCACCGATATTCAGGAAATCCTGCGCATCAAGCTGATCGGCGTGGTTCCGGAATCGGAGGCGGTGCTCCATGCCTCCAACCAGGGCACGCCGGCGATCCACCTGGAAGGCACCGATGTCGCCGATGCCTACGGCGACATCGTGGACCGCTTCCTGGGCAAGGACAAGCCGCTGCGTTTTACCGATTATCAGAAGCCGGGGCTGTTCTCGCGCATCTTCGGCAACAAATAAGGAGGGCTCATCCACATGTCGATCCTGTCCTTCCTGCTGGGAGAAAAGAAGAAATCCGCATCGGTCGCCAAGGAGCGCCTGCAGATCATTCTCGCCCATGAACGTTCGGGCCATTCGGCGCCGGCCGATTACCTGCCGGCCCTTCAGCGCGAGCTGGTGGCCGTGATTTCGAAGTACGTCAAGATCAGCGATCAGGACCTGCGCGTCAGCCTGGAGCGCCAGGACAACCTCGAGGTTCTCGAGGTCAAGATAGAAATTCCACAAGCCTGAGATCGAGGCTGTGGGTAATTCCAAAGTAAATCCGCGATAAATCCGCGGTATTTTCTTCTAAGGGAAAACCCGCATTTTCGATTAGGTTATTGCAGCGCAGCAGTCGTATTTCACGACCGCTGCGCTGTGCTCCGCACTTCCGCTTATCCCCCTGTTTTTCGTTGCCCTGTCGTTGCCCGTTCGTGCCCTTGCACCAGAACGGCGCGTGCTGCTGCGCACCATTTTCAGGGTGCGGAGGCATTGTGTAGCGGCAAACCAACGGAATTGCACCAAATCTCCTCCTGAAGCACTGCTCTTGCTTGGTTTTATGTCCGAACGATCCGCCTTTTGTTAAATTTTCGCGGCGTTTACAGCAAACGTTATTCAAATGGACGCGCCGTGATCCGGCAGCGGACAACCACAAGACAGAAAAGGAGCACCATGAAGAAATCGCTACTGACCCTCGCACTCGGTTCGCTGTTTGCCGGCGGCGCCTACGCGCAAACGTCGGTCACGCTGTACGGCATTGCCGACGCCAGCATCCATTACACGACCAACGCCGATGCCAACAACCACGGCCAACTCGCGATGGACAATGGTGCCATCACGCAAAGCCGCTGGGGCCTGAAGGGCGCCGAAGCCCTGGGCAACAACCTGAAGGCCATCTTCCAACTGGAAAACGGCTTCAACGTGCCCAACGGCACGATGAGCTCGTCGGGCCAGATCTTCAACCGTCAAGCCTACGTTGGCCTGGCTGGTGACTTCGGCGCCGTGAAGCTGGGCCGCCAGTACACCGAAGGGTTTAATTTCTTCGGCGACTACGATCCGCTGACCATCGGTAACTACACCGGTAACTCGTGGATGTACTACAGCCTGACGCAGCTCCGTCGCAACAACGTTGTCAGCTACGGCGGTTCGTTCAGCGGTTTTGATTTCGGCGCAAGCTACGGCTTCGGCGAAACCCCGGGCAGCTTCACGAAGGCAAGCGGTTCGGGCGCCGGCATCAACACGCCGTACTTTGGCGTGCGCGCAGCCTACAACTACGGCCCGTTCGGCGTGGGTGGCGTGTACCAGGAAATTCGCGACGCCAATGGCAACAAGCAGCAAATGTGGGGCGCTGCTGGTAAGTACGCGATCGGCCCGGCAAAGATCTTCCTGGGCTACATCGGTGGTCGCGACCACACCGGCCTGATGGACAACATCCTGAACAACGCCGCCGTCGTCACGACGAACGCCAACCCGGCTCCGAACACCGTCGGTACGGCTGCTGCCAACGCCAATCCGCGCAAGGACACGCTGGGCTACATCGGCGCGACCTACCAGGCCACTCCGGCCCTGGCGCTGACCGGTGCGTTCTACGCCGACTACGTCGAAAACAAGAACGGTATCGCCGACAACAATGGCCGCCGCTACACGGCCGCGCTGATCGCCGAGTACTCGCTGTCGAAGCGCACGCAAGTCTATGGTGCTGCGGACTTCAACAAGGTTTCGGGCGCTACCACGACCGAACTGCCGGGCCGCAACAACCAGACCAGCTTCGGCGCTGGCATCCGCCACATCTTCTGATTGTTGGTTTGATCAGTTGGCAGAAAGGCACCTTCGGGTGCCTTTCTTTTTTTGCGGTGGCGGTGGCGGAGTCGAAGGTGGAGGTGGAGGTGGCGGTGGTGTCGACGGTGGCGCCGTCCCCGACGTCGTCAGCAGTTCCAGACGATAGCCATGCGTGTAGAGCGGCTGGAGCCGCACGCCGTTGTGCTCCCACAGGCCGAGCTTGGTACGCACGCGCGAGACATGGGTGTCGATGGTGCGCGACAGCGGCGGCAGTTCCTTGCCCCAGATCGCCGCAAGCATGTATTCGCGTGGCACGGCGCGGCCCTCATTGCGGAACAGGAGCAGCGCGACTTCGAACTCCTTCGGCGTCAGCCGTACCTCCTGCCCGTGGCACGTGGCCTCGTGCGTCACGGCATCAAAGCGGAAACAGCCCCAGGTCAACCGTCCATCGTCTGGCTGGCGAGAGTCCGGGTACGCTCGCCGCAGCAGCGCTGCGATGCGCGCGCCGAGTTCGCGCGGCCGGATCGGCTTGACCATATAGTCGTCGGCGCCGGCACTCAACGTTGCGACAATGTCCGCCTCGGTGTCACGCCCAGTCAGGAACATCACCGGTATGCGCGGGTCCAGGTGCGCGCGCACCCAGTCCAGTACTTCCCGGCCCGAGACATGCGGCACGTGCCAGTCAAGCAGCAACAGGTCGAACGTGACCTTGCGCAACGTGACCAGCATGCGCCTGCCATCGGCGAACGTTACGCACTCGTGCCCTTCCGCCGTCACGATCTCGCGAATCCTCGCGGCCTCGGCAGCGTCATCCTCCAGCGAGGCAACCCTCAGTCCCATCCTTGTCATGCGTCGTCGCTCCCACGTGGAGCGTCCAGTGAAATCGCTGACGACCATTAGAGGCGTGTGAGCGAGAAAACCCTATAAGACGATGCTCATTTTCTGCATCGGCCACAAATGTTTACTTTCGTTTGGCGCGCGCATCGGCCTACCATGACCCGGAACATCTGACCTGAACAGGAAGGAAACGCATCTTGAGAATCGCCGCGCTCGAAGACGACCCCGCCCGCGCCATCGTGCTGGAGCGAGCGTTGCATCCCGGCGGACACACGCTTGCGCGATTTCGCAGCAGCCAGCCGATGATCGAGGCAATGCGTCGCGAGCCGTTCGATCTGCTGCTGCTGGACCGGGACGTGGCCGGTACCAACGCCGACGATCTGCTCGATTGGGTGCGGCGCACGCTGGGACACGGGATGCCGGTGATGATGCTGGGCCAGAGCGATGCGGAGGAAGTGGTCGTGGGCTGCCTCGCGGCTGGCGCGGATGCGTACGTGCCACAGCCCGCGCGATGCGATGAGCTGCGGGCCCGCATCGAGGCATTGACCCGGCGGGCAGCGGTGCCCGGCATGACGGTTGCCACCGTGCCGCCCGGCGCGCTAGGGGACACCTCCGATCAACTCGTCTGCGGCGTGTTCCGCTTTGCGGTAGCGGAGCACCGCGTGTGGGTCAACAGCACGACCGTGGCCCTGTCGCCCAAGGAATACGCGCTGGCGCTGCTGCTGTTCCGCAACCTTGGCGCGCTGGTGACGCGCCGCGCGATGATCGAGCACGTTTGGCCTGCCACGGGTATCAAGGAGCAGGCGCGCACCATCGACAGCCACCTGTCACGGGTACGCACCAAACTCGCGCTCTGGCCGTTCAACGGCATCATGCTGCGTTCGGTCTATCGGCTCGGGAGCCGCCTGGACCCGATAGAAACAGCCGTCGCGACACGCGGCCGGCCGTCATTGGCTGCCCTATGAGGCGGATGAGGCGGATGAGGTGGATGAGGCAGCCGCCTTCGGCTGAACCGAATCCATCTCAATCGATCTTGATGCCGGCTTCCTTGACGATGCGCGCGTTCTCCGCCGACTCGGCGCGAATGGCCGCGCCGAACTGTGCCGCCGATCCACCCGTGGGCACCTCGCCGCCGCGCAGCAGGCGGTCGCGCACGTCGGGCTCGGCCAGCGCCTTGTTCAGTTCCGCATTGAGCTTGTTGATGATGGCCGGCGGCGTCTTGCCCGGCGCGAAGATACCGAACGTCGAGGTCAGGTTGGCCTTGGGATAGCCCAGCTCGTCCATGGTCGGCACATTGGGCAGCGAGTCGATGCGCTTCGGCGCGCCCACGGCGATGGCGCGCAGGCGCCCGGCCTGCATGTGCTGCGTCAGCATGGGGCTGGCGTTGGTGCTCATCACCTCGAACTGTCCGCCGAGCGCGTCATTCATCTGCTGGCCGGCACCCTTGTACGGGATCATCGTCAGTTCGGTCTTCGACTTGGCCTTGATCTGCTCAAGCATCACGTGGCCCACCGTGCCAAGGCCAGACGTGGCCCAGCGCACCGAGCCGGGCTTTGCCTTGGCCTGCGCGATCAGGTCCTGGAACGATTTGCCGGAGAAGCTCGGCGTGGCTACCACGAGCACCGGCGAGTACATCACGCTCATCACCGGCGCCACGTCGTGCTGCGGGTCGTAGTTGACGTGGCCCACGTGCGGATTGAGCGTCAGCGGGCTGGTCGACGAGAAACCGACCGTGTAGCCGTCCGGCGCGGCCTTGGCCACAGCGTCGATGCCGATGCTGCCACCCGCTCCGGCCTTGTTCTCGACCACCACCGAGGTGCCCATCTGCACCGAGAGCTTTTCGCCCAGCGCACGCGCCACGGCGTCGCTGATGCCGCCGGTCGGATAGGCGACGATCATGCGGATCGGGCGGCTCGGATAGTTGTCCGCGGCGAAGGCCGGGACGGAGATGGAGGCGGTCAGGGCAGCGGCCGCGATGAACGCGGCGTGCAGCGGCAGGGATCGGAAGGCGACCATGATCGGGCTTGAGCGGGAAATTGGCGGGAATCTGCGGATTTGGCGGGACGTGGCGGGAAATGCATGGCCGCGTCCGAATTGCCGCCATCTTAGCCGATCCGGCCCGCGCCCCTGAAACGGGCGAGCGGTTATCGCACCAGCGGATGCTCCGGCACCCACGACACGAACAGCTCGTTGGCCCGGTCATAGAGCCGCCATGCAGTACCGCATTCCCGGCACCGGAACGACAACATGCTGAATGGCACGCCGGCCGCGCTCTGGCTGACCAGCGGCGCCGTGTTGTGCAGGGCCAGGCAGGGATGGGGTTCGCGCCGGCGCGGGTCGTCAGCCAGTGCCAGGCAATGGGCACAGGCAGGGTGCGCAGGCGCACGGGAAGGCACGGCGGCAGACATGGCGGGGGTCCCAGGGGGCTGGAGTACGGCGGACTTCATGACCACCATGATGCCGCAAATTCGATGCCAGGATGACCAATGTCTGCAGCGCCCGCGCGACAGGATACGCGGACGGCGCGTGAATCGTGACGAGACTCACGCCGGGGCCTTTACCGCGACGCCCCGATTCCGCAACATTCCAACTTTCCGCACAGAAGACACCACAAGGAGTGTTCCCGTCATGCACGCTGCCCCTCACCCTGCCCTGCGTACCCGCCTGGCCCGCCTGGCCGTCTTGCCCGCCGCGTTGGCGCTGGCCGGCGCGATCTGCGCCCTGCCGGCCCAGGCCGAGCCCGTGCAGCCGGCCTTTCAGCTTGCGCAGCAGGAAAAGCCGGCGCTGATCGACACGCTCAAGGACCTGGTCTCGATCGAGTCCGGCAGCAAGGATATCGAAGGCCTGGACCGCATCGCCAACCTGATTCGCGACCGCCTGGCCGCGCTCGGCGGCGACGCGAAGCTGGTCGAGCCAACCGACATCTATCGCATGGAGGACACCCCGGCCAAGGTGGGCAAGATGGTCATGGCCCAGTTCAAGGGCACCGGCCAACGCAAGATCATGCTGATCGCGCACATGGACACGGTGTACCTGCGCGGAATGCTCGCGCAGCAGCCCTTCCGCGTCGACGGGGATCGCGCCTACGGCCTGGGCATTGCCGACGACAAGAACGGCGTGGCGGTGATCCTGCATACCGTGGCCATCCTGCAGAAGATGAAGTTCAAGGACTATGGCACGCTGACCGTGCTGATCAACGGCGACGAGGAAATCAGCTCGCCGGGCGCTCGCGCCACGTTGACGAAGCTGGGGGCGGAGCAGGATGCCGTGTTCTCCTGCGAAGCCTCGCGCGTCACCGGCGACCGGCTTTCGCTGGCCACGAGCGGCATCGGCGCCATCTCGCTCAAGGTCGACGGCAAGTCCTCCCACGCGGGAAGCTCGCCGGAACTGGGGCGTAATGCGCTCTACGAGCTATCGCACCAGATCCTGCAGATGCGCGACCTGTCCAACCCGGACACCGGCCTCAAGGTCAACTGGACCCTGTCCCACGCCGGCACCAACCGCAACGTGATTCCGGCCGTGGCCACCGCTCAGGCCGATGTGCGCGTGCTGCGCACCGCCGACTACGACGGCCTGGAGCGCACGCTGCAGGAGCGGATCCAGAAGAAGCTGATTCCCGACACAAAGGTCGAAGTGAAGTTCGAGCGCCGTCGCCCGCCGCTGGAAGCCACACCGGCATCCCGTGCGCTGGCAACGCACGCGCAGGGCATCTATGCCGAAATCGGCGAGAAGCTGGCTGTCTATGACACCGCCGAAGGCGGCGGCACCGATGCGGCATTTGCGGCGGCCGCCACCAAGGCACCGGTGATCGAACGCTTCGGCCTGCGCGGCTTCGGCGCGCATTCGAACGACGCGGAGTATGTGGACTTGAACTCGGTCACGCCGCGTCTGTATCTGCTGACGCGGATGATCATGGATGTCTCGCAGGACAAGACGGGGAAGTGATCGAGGAAGGGAAGTGACTCCCCCTCCTGCTCTGGCGGGAGGGGGTTAGAACCATCAGCCGTTCAAGCCGCTTTCGCCCTTTCGCGCAGGTCCGGCAGGAATACCGCGAGCAGGCCCAGCAGCGGCAGGAACGCGCAAAGCTGGTACACGGTCTCGATGCCGTGCACATCGGCCAGCCGGCCGAGCACTGCGGCGCCGATACCGCCCATGCCGAAGGCAAACCCGAAGAACAGCCCGGACACCATGCCCACCTTGCCCGGGATCAGTTCCTGGGCGAACACCAGGATGGCCGAGAAGGCCGAGGCCAGGATGAAGCCGATCACCACGGACAGCACGGCAGTCCAGAACAGGTTGGCATGGGGCAGCATCAGCGTGAACGGCGCCACGCCCAGGATCGACGCCCAGATCACGCGCTTGCGGCCGATGCGGTCACCGATCGGCCCGCCCATGATCGTGCCCGCCGCTACGGCGAACAGGAACAGGAACAGGTAGATTTGCGAGGTCTGACGCGCCAGGCCGAACTTCTCCATCAGGTAGAACGTGTAGTACGTGTTCAGGCTGGCCATGTAGAAGTACTTGGAGAAGATCAGCAGCAGCAGCACCACGATGGCGCGCACCACTGTCGACTTCGGCAGCTTGTTGACCACGACGCCGGCGCCCTTCTTCTTCGCGGCGCGCTCGGCCAGGTGCCGGCCGTACCAGCCGCCGATCTGCCACAGCACGGCGATGGCCAGCAGCGCGGCCAGCGAGAACCACGCCACGCTGCCCTGCGAGTGAACGATCCACGCCGCCAGCAGCGGACCCATCGCACTGCCGCCGTTACCGCCCACCTGGAAGATCGACTGGGCCAGCCCGTGCTGGCCGCCCGACGCCAGCCGCGCCACGCGCGACGATTCCGGGTGGAAGATCGACGAACCGGTTCCCACCAGCGCTGCGGCAACCAGCAGCACGCCATAGGTCGGGGCCACTGACAGCAGCAACAGGCCGCACAGCGTGAATCCCATGCCGATGGCGAGCGAATGCGGCTTCGGATGCTTGTCCGTGTACAGGCCGACCACCGGCTGCAGTAGCGACGCAGTGACCTGATACGTCAGCGTCAGCAGGCCGATCTGCGTGAAGCTCAGGTTGAAGCCGCCCTTGAGCATCGGATAGATGGCAAGGATCAGCGACTGGATCATGTCGTTGAGGAAGTGCGCGAAACTGATCGCGTACAGCACGCGGAAGCGTGTGCCTTCCTCACGGTCGGCCGGATGGGCCGGATTGATGGTTGTGCTCATGGTGCGGGGGCGCATTGGCCAGTCATGCTTGGCAAAAGCCCGGGCGCCCGAACAGCGCGCGGCCGGGAAGTGTGACGATGCTAATTGGCAAACTGCCGCCTGTCCTGCGAGAATGAGGCCGTAACTTTGGAGAAAAGGACATGCCAGCCGAAGCGCCGAACGCTGCCCATGCCGACGGGCGGCCCGATACTTACTCGGAACAGCCCGCCTACCTCCAGTACGACCGCGGCCCGATGCCCGTGGCGGCCATGGCGGCGGACTACCTGCCGACCCACGTCACCAAGCCCCACCAGCACCCGCACGCGCAACTCATCCATGCCGTGCACGGGGTGATGGTGGTCTCGACGTCCGAAGGACAGTGGATCGTGCCGCCGACCCGCGGCATGTGGATGCCCGGGGGCACCGTGCACTGGATCCGCATGGTCGGGCACGTGCAGATGCGCACGGCCTACATCCGCCCCGACGCCGCGCCGAACCTGCCCACGCGCTGTACCGTACTCGGTATTTCTCCGCTGCTGCGCGAGTTGATCCTGGCCGCGATCGACATTCCCCTGCCCTATTCGCCCGACTCGCGCGAATCCCGGCTGATGCAATTGCTGCTCGATGAAGTCACGCTGGTACCCACGCTGCCGCTCCACCTGCCCCGCCCGACGGACAGGGACCTGCGCGTGATCTGCGAGCAGATCACCGACAGCCCCGACTCTGGCCTGACGCTGGCTGACTGGGGCGACAGGCTTGGCGTGGATCCCAAGACCATTCAGCGCCGATTCGCGCGCGAAACCGGGATGACGTTCGGCCAGTGGCGCCAGCAGGCACGGCTGCTGGCCGCGTTAGAGCGGCTGGCGGCAGGCGACAAGGTGGTGGATGTGGCGCTCGACATGGGCTATGGCAGCCCGAGCGCCTTCGCGACGATGTTCCGGCGGCAGTTCGGCGTGCCGCCGAGCGCCTTCTTCAAATAGTCTTGTCGCCCTGTCCTACCCGGCAAGGTAGCGCTCGACCAGCCGCGTCCAGTAGGCCGCCCCGACGGTCAGGTTGTCGTCGTTGAAGTCGTAGCCGGCGTTGTGAAGCAGCGGCTGGTTGACCCCATTGCCCATCCGGACGAAACACCCGGGCCGCTGCTGCAGGAAGTAAGCGAAGTCCTCGCTGCCGGCGATACGGTGGAAATTCGCGATCGCACGTTCGGGGCCCACCAGTTCCTCGGCCACCTGGCGTGCGAACTCGGTCTCCGCTTCGCTGTTGACCAGCACCGGATAGCCACGCACGTACTCGATATCGGCCGTTGCGCCATAGCCCTCGGCGTGTGACGTGGCAAGCTGCCTGATGCGCGTTTCCATGGAGGCCCGCACATCCGCACTGAATGAGCGCACGCTGAGTTCCATGCGCGCGCTATCGGGAATCACATTGGGCGCGTGGCCCGCGTGCAGTGTGCCGATGGTCACCACGGCAGTCTCGTTCGGATCGACGTTACGCGCCACGATGGACTGCAACGCCATGACCAGGCTGCCCGCGACCAGGATCGGATCGATCGACTGATGCGGCCGCGCGGCATGGCCACCCTTCCCTCGGATGGTGATCGCTACGGTGTCACACGCGGCCATGAACGGGCCCGAACGGAACATGAAGGTACCGGCCTCGGCACCCGGATGGTTGTGCAGGCCAAAGATTGCATCGCACGGAAAGCGTTCGAACAGGCCGTCGGCCAGCATCCGTTCCGCGCCACCGCCCGCCCCGATCTCCTCGGCCGGCTGGAAGATCAGGTGCACGGTGCCATCGAATTGCCGGGTACGTGCCAGTTGCCGCGCGGCACCCAGCAGCACGGCGGTGTGGCCGTCATGGCCACACGCGTGCATCTTGCCGTCGTGCACGCTGGCATAGGGCAAGCCCGACCGCTCGTGGATCGGCAATGCATCCATGTCGGCGCGAATGCCGACGCTGCGTTGTCCTGCGCCCACTCGCAGCGAGGCCACCACGCCGGTACCGCCCACGCCACGTGTAACCGTGTAGCCCCAGTTCTCCAGCTTGCTGGCGACGAGTTCGGCCGTGTGGACCTCGTTGAAGGCAAGCTCGGGATGCTGGTGGATATGGCGTCGGATGTCCTGCAGTTCGTCACGCGAGTCGAGCGTGTCGTGCAGGGTGCAGAAGGACCGGGTGGGGGAATCCTTGGCGAGGCGGACGGAGACGGACTTGAGGATCGATGCGACTTCAGGGGCGTCGATGTCGGGGTCTTCGATTTCGGGGGCGTGTTCAGACATGACAGTGCTCTAAACGGCAGACATGTATGAACAGTATTTCACGCACCCCAAGGAAGAAAACCTGGAATGCTGATTTCGTGCGAAAACGCCCGGAATCACGGCAAAACTGTTGCCCTGATCGGACGCTTTGTGTGGAACTGCGACGATTTGTGTGAAGACGTTTCCGTTGGGAACCCGCGCCGATGTCGCCGCGGGCACCCAACCGCCCTGCCCTGGATCCGTCTGAATCCGCCTAGATTCGTATTGCGCCACCGCGCCCGACGTAGGCCACGACGTTCTGGGACTGCTCGCCAAGCCCCTCGACGCCCAGGCGCATCACGTCGCCGGCACGCAGGTAGCGTGGCGGCTTGAAGCCCATGCCGACACCCGGCGGCGTGCCGGTGGCGATCAGGTCGCCGGGCTCCAGCGTCATGAAGCGGCTAACGTAGCTGACGATCGTCGCCACATCGAAAACCATGGTGGCCGTGCTGCCCTTCTGCATGCGCTCGCCATTGACGTCGAGCCACATCCCCAGCTTTTGCGCGTCGGGCACCTCGTCACGCGTGACCAGCCACGGGCCCGCCGGACAGAAAGTGTCGCAGCCCTTGCCCTTGTCCCAGGTGCCGCCGCGTTCGAGCTGGAATTCGCGCTCAGAGACATCATTGACCACGCAGTAGCCGGCCACGTAGTCGAGCGCCTGCTCCTTCCACACATTCCGAGCCCGGGTGCCAATCACCACGCCCAGTTCCACTTCCCAGTCCGATTTCTGCGAATCGAGCGGCAACATCACGTTGTCGTTCGGGCCGTTCAGCGACGTGTTGGCCTTCAGGAACACGATCGGCTCGGTCGGCAGCGGCATGCCGGCTTCGGCGGCGTGGTCGGCATAGTTCAGGCCGATGGCAACGATCTTGCCAACGCCGCTCCAGGGCACGCCGAAGCGTCCGCCCTCCACCACCGGCAGCGTGGCGGGGTCGATGTTCGCCAGACGGGCCAGCACGCCGGGCGCCAGTTCCTGCGGGCCAATGTTGTCGATCACGCCGGACAGGTCGCGCACGCGGCCGTCGCTGTCCAACATGCCGGGGCGCTCGGCGCCGGGTTCTCCAATGCGGACTAGTTTCATGGGTCTCGTCTCCTTGCGGTAGCACCAGCCCGCGAGCATAGCGCAAGCGCGAGACCCCTGCCCGTTCAGCCCAGCATCGACGGCACACGGTAGTGGGCGGGCTCGAGCAGATCCAGCCCGCACTGCAACTGGTCGATCCAGTCGATGAAGCGATTGACCATCTCGCGGCCCCGGAACGAGGGCCCGTGCTGAGGCACGATCCACTCGATATCCATGGTCCGCGCCATCGCGGCCCAGAGCCGGCACGCCCGGTTGCCGCTCATATAGCGGCGATGGAACGCCAGCATCCGGCGGGCGTGGGCATCGAAATCGGTCACCACGGTGCCGGCTTCCGTCCCCGATGTCATCGTGGCCCCAAGGTCGCCCGAGAACAGGATCTTGCTGACCGGATCGTAGAACTGGAAATTGCCTTCGGAATGGAGGAAGTGCGCGGGCACCGCGATCAGCTGGCAATTGCCGAGCGGTATCACCATGCCACCATCCGGGATGGTCACGATGCGCCCCGCCGTTTTGCCTGCCTGGCAGAAATGCGGCAGAAAGCGTGCCCAAACCTGCGAGATCAGCACGCGGCTGTCCGACGATGTCAGCCAGCGCCCCACCGAAGCGACGATGTCCGGGTCCGCATGGGACGCCAGCACGTAGTCAAGCTGCTTGGGTGGGAAATAGCGGCTGATCGTCAGATACAGCTCGCTGTAGGTCATGTTTCCGCCCGGATCGATCAACGCCGCATGGCCGTTGTCGACCACCAGAAACTGGTTGCTCTGGACGACCTCGCCTTGACCCTCGTCGACCAGATCCGTGAATGCCAGACAGACATGCCCGCCCGCTTCGTACAACACGTTACTCATGATCCCTCTCTCGCCGCTCTAGTTTTGTTGTAAATGGCTAGGGGCGAAAGTAATGAGACGTAGGCGTTTCTTTATTGATGATGATCAAACTATGGCAGAAACAAGCCACGAAAACGACAGCCGCATGGACACGCTGCGGGGCAAGCCGCGCATCAGCGCGCGTTCAGCAGTTCTTCGATCTTCGAGACAAACTGCTTGTCGTCCGGCTTGACCATGCTGTTGTAGCTGCCGATGACCTGCCCCTTGCGGTCGATCAGGTACTTGTAGAAGTTCCACTTCGGCGCGGTGCCCGTCTCCTGGGCCAGCAGTGCGTACATCGGATTGGCGTCGCTGCCGCGCACATGGCTCTTGCCAAGCATCGGGAACTTGACCCCGTAGGTGTTGTAGCAAAAGTCGGCAATGTCCTTGGACGAGCCGGGTTCCTGGGAAAAGTCGTTGGACGGGAAACCGAGCACCACCAGCCCGCGTTCGCGGTACTTGGCGTACAGCGCCTCAAGGCCCTCGTACTGCGGCGTGAAGCCGCAATAGCTGGCCGTGTTCACGACCAGCACCACCTTGCCAGCGTACTGGCACAGGTTCTGCGGCGATTCGTCCTGGAGTCGCGGGAAGCGGAAGTTCAACGACGCCGGGCAATTGCCCGCCGGCTGCGCGGCCGCCGGCACGGCCTTTTCGGCGGCGCGAGCAGGTGGCGGCAGCATGACTGCCACGGCGGCGGCCAGCGTCAGCGCGCCAGCCAGAGCGGTTCGTTGCACGGATTCCAGGGTACGTTGGCGGGACATGAATCGGGGCTCCGGTGGCTTGAGGAGTGACTTTGGATGCAAGGAAGTCTACGCTCTCGGCCGATTCGCGTCATTCGGGCACACCCGGCCTCTCCCCTGGTTTGACGTCCTTATTCCATGTGGATCTTGGCCGCGTGCTCGGTCACGCTGCTGCGCAGTTCCAGATCCGGCATCCGACGCACGATCAGCAGCGCGATGATCGTGGCCACCGCGCCGGCCGCAAAAATCAGATGAAAGCCCGACTCCACGCCGCCAGCCAGCACATGGCGCACGGCTGGCGACAGGTGCGCCAGCGCCTCGCTGCCATGCCGTAGCGCGCCAAGGTCCAGCGCCTGCGTGACGCCGGCCCGGGCCAGCGCGTCGCGAAACTCCATGGCCAGCAGCGTGCCGGCCAGCGCGCCGCCGATCGAGCTGCCGAGCGAGCGCAGCACGAGCAGGGCGCCGGTGCCCGCGCCCATGTCACGGCGCTCCAGCGCGTTCTGCACGCTGATCAGCGTGCCAACCATCGCCATGCCCAGGCCGATACCGCCGATCGTCATCGCCAGCAGAACGAAGAAGGTCGGCACGGCGACGGTCACGGCGGCCAGCGAGACCAGCCCGACCGCCGCGGCAACGAAGCCGATGGTCAGGATGACGCGCATACGGCCCAGCCGCGGCGCGAGCCATGCCACCACGAAGTTGCCGGCGACGGTCGCCAGCAGGAACGGCACCACCAGCAGGCCCGACATCGACGCATCGGCGTCACGTACAAGCTGGAAATGCAGGGGCAGGGCGAAGATGCACAGGAAAATATTGAGCGCGGCCAGCGCCGATGCGCCCACGCCCATCACATAGGCGCGATTGCGGAACAGGCGCGGCGGCAGCATCGGGTCGGCGGCGCGGCGCTCCTGCCAGGCCAGCAACAGCACGGCCACCAGCGAGAGCGCCAGCAGGGCGGCCATCTCGGGCGAGATCCAGGCGAACGCCTCGCCGCCCCAGCTCATGGCAAGCAGGAACGCGACAATGGCCACGGCCAGGAGCAGGGCGCCTAGCCAATCGACCTGGGGCCGGCCGCCGCGCGGCTTCAGATGCGCGAGCCCCCGATAGCACATGGTCATCGCCAGCAGGCCGAGCGGCACGTTGATCCAGAACAGCCAGCGCCACGACATGTGATCGGACACCCAGCCGCCTACCAGCGGCCCCGCGATCGACGAGATCGCCCAGACCGTGGCCAGATAGCCCTGATAGCGGCCACGCTCGCGCGGCGCCACCACGTCGGCAATGGCCGCCTGCGCCAGCGACATCAGGCCGCCACCGCCGAGGCCCTGCAGCGCGCGGAACAGGATCAGCTGTGGCAGTGTCTGCGCCAGCGCGCAGGCCACCGAGGCCAGGATGAACAGCGAGATCGCCACCATCAGCAGACGGCGACGCCCGAAACTGTCGGACAGCTTGCCGTACAGCGGCGTAGTCACCGTGGACACGATCAGGTACGCGGTCACGATCCACGACAGGTGCCCGAATCCGTTGAGATCGTTCGCGATCGCCGGCACGGCCGGGATCACCACGGTCTGGTCGAGCGCCGCGAGCAGAATGCACAGCACGATGCCACCGATCACACGCATGATCGACGCGTGATCGTGAACGGCGGCTTGGGGGAGGGAAGCTGTGGCCTCTAGGGCCTCTGCGGTGGACTGGCTGGCGGGGGCGGTCGACGACATGCGGGGAGGGAGGGTGCGGCCGCAAGTCGGTGTATGCGGCCTAATTCAGTAACCGCATAATTATATGCATGCTTAGCATTTGGCGCTGACGGAATTGTCCGAATACCGGACACGCAAACGCCGGCCTGCGGCCGCCGTCGCATCACATTTGACATTACCTGGAGATCGCGGCCGATCGCACCGCGATCGGCGCGAAAACAGACCGCTTAGCGCGACCCGCCGTGGATGTAGTGCTCCAGTTGCTCGATGGTGAAGCGCTGCTCGCTGATGATGTCGTTCACGAGGTCACCGATCGAGATCATGCCGAGCAGTTGATCGCTATTCATCACCGGCAAGTGACGCAAGCGATGCCTGGTCATCAACGCCATGCACTCGTCGGTGGTCTGGTCAGCCCGGACATAGATCACCGCTGAGGTCATGATTTCGCGCACGAGGGTCTCGCGCGATGTGCGTTGCATCAGGATCACTTTGCGCGCGTAATCCCGTTCGCTGATGATGCCGACGATCTTCTGCTGCTCCATCACCAGCAGGGCACCGATGCCCTTCTCGGCCATGAGTTGCAGCGCAGCATAGACCGTCGCCGTGGGAGGAATGCTGAAGATCGCCTGATTTGCCTTGCTTTCCAGAACCTGCCGCGCGGTTTTCATGACACCGACTCCTTATTGCCGTTTTGGAAATATTCACTGCCCTGTGCGGGCCGCGCCAGCGGCACTGCGCAACGTGCATCCGGCTGCGTCCATTCAGATTAGCAAAGGAATCGCGGCACTCACAGGGTGACTTTCACGAATCTTTGTTTCACGCAAAACGCGCATCGGAATGGGGCACGCACCCCCGGCATCAATCCGGCAAGTGAGCAATGCGTCGCGGCCTCCTGAGCCAGAGCCTGGAGAACCGCTCCACCTCGGGATTCAGGTCACTATTGAACGATGTGGAAAACAACAGCGTCTGCCGGCTCTTCGGACATCGGCTCGCCGCAAAGCCGACATCGTCGACAAGTCCGAGGTCGAGCATCGATTCGGCGTCGTCGATCACCAGGATGCCGATCGCGCGCAGATCGAGGCTGCCGGCATCCAGGTGGTCGACAACCCTGCCCGGTGTGCCGACCACGACGTGCGCGCCGTGGATCAGGCTG
Organism: Cupriavidus sp. SHE; assembly: GCF_000812445.1. NCBI lineage: Bacteria > Pseudomonadati > Pseudomonadota > Betaproteobacteria > Burkholderiales > Burkholderiaceae > Cupriavidus > Cupriavidus sp. SHE. The sequence goes on from NZ_JWMB01000004.1 coordinate 29,886, forward strand.
TCGATCTGCGGACGCATCGCCGCGCCATGCATCAGCGCCACCACCTTCACGTGCCGGGCGGCGCGCACGCAGTCCCTGATGCGCTGGGCCACATGCTGCACGCGCTCGCGCGTCGGGCAGAGCACCAGCGCCTGCACATCGAACCGGCGCGGATCGAGATGATGGAGCAGGGCAACGGTGAAGGCCACAGTGCGCCCGCTGCCGGGAGACGCCTGCACGATGAGGTCGCGGCCGGCCAGCGCCTCTGGCAGCATGGCTGCCTGAAGCGGATTGATGGCATGCCATCCGAGTTCCGTCAGCGTCACCTGCAAAGCCGGTGCCAGCGGAAGCGCGGAAAACGGCGTGCCGGTCGAAATCGGCATCGATGCGGAGAACTTGGTGACGCGCATGGCAGAGACACCGTCATGCAATCTTTCGCGCCACGGTTTTCGTGGCCGCCGGTTTCCTGGTCACCGTCTTGACCGCCGCGGTCTTCGTCGCGGCAGGCGGCTTCGGCGTTGAAGCCTTCATCGGCACTGTCTCGGTCGGCACCCAGCCAAGCCTTTCAAGCAATGCGCCAGCCGCAGCCGGCGCGCGCTCCTTCGCACCGTTGATGAAAAACAGGAACACTTCCTTCGGCTTGAGCTTGCCAGCGGGTTCGTCTTCCACACGCGGCAGGTCCTCCGGTGCCCTGCCGCCAGCCCACGCCGATGCCCGCTGCGCCCATTGGTCCAGTGCCTTCGGCCCATAGCCCGTCGCGACCTTCTCGTCGGCGCTCATCAGCCGCGCGTACACGAAGTCCGAAGTGAGATCAGCGAACGACGGAAACTTCGGTGAATCGGTGAAGACGGTGGCCGCCTTGAACTTGCGCGCCAGCTTCAGGTACGCGTCGCACATGAAGCTCTCGTGACGCACCTCCATCACGTGCCGCAGCTTCACGCCCTCCACCGAGGTCGGCAACAGGTTCAGGAAGGCCTCGAAATCGTCGGCCACGAACTGCTTGGTCGGTGCGAACTGCCAGACGACCGGGCCCAGTTTTTCGCGCAATTCGGCAATGCCGCTGTCGATGAACCGGCTGATCGAATCGCCCCCTTCGGCCAGCACGCGGCGATTGGTCGCAAAGCGCGAAGCCTTGACCGAGAAGACGAAGCCATCGGGCGTGGCATCGCGCCAGTTCGCAAACGACGTGCGCTTCTGCGTGCCGTGGTACGTGCTGTTGATCTCGATCGCGGTCAGATGCCGGCTTGCATATTCCAGCTCGCGCGCCTGCGCGAGCCCCGCCGGATAGAAGTTGTCGCGCCACGGCGCATAGTTCCAGCCGCCGATGCCAATATGGATGTTGCTCGCCGACTTGCCCTGTCTGGTAACCGCCATGACCCGATCTCCGCGAGGATTGGTGGAGGAAGTCTAGCCGGATTTGAGCGGCGTGGCGGAAGCCCGCGGACATGTGAATCGAAACACGCCGGTGGGCGAGGGCGGCGCAGCCCTCCTGCTCGTCTCCGGCCTTACTTTGGCGCGGGATACTTGCGTGCGTTCATCTCCATCTTCGCCTGCACCGCCGCGTCGAGATCGACGCCAAGCGCGGTCACTAGCTGCGTCAGGTAGATGGTGATATCGGCCAGTTCCTGCTCAACGTGCGCGCGCTCGTCGGTTGACATGATCCCGCGCGATTCCTCTTCGGTTTGCCACTGGAAGATCTCCACCAGTTCGGCCACTTCGACGCTGAGCGCCATCGCGAGGTTCTTCGGGCTGTGATACTTGCCCCAGCCCCGGGCCTCGCCGAAGGCGGCCGCCGCTTGCTGGAGATTGCTGATATCGATGAGAGCCATTGTGGATGCAATGTGGATGTCGCTGACAGGCACGTATTGTCACACCGAACGGCAGCCGGATGCCCCCACACGCTGCCACATACCGCCACTCGACAGCGCCGCGCGCGAGGCATAGGCTCACATGTGAAGCCCACTGCAAACGGAGGCACTCATGCGTCCCACTCCCAAAATGGCGATCATCACCATCGCGGGCGCCCTCGCGTACCTGGCGTTGCCCGTGCTCGGATGGGGTGGTATCGCGGCGTACTTCGCCGATACCGCGCGCACGCTGGCAGTCGTCGCGACGTTGGTGATGGCGGTCATCGCCATCTTCTCCGGCGGCAATATCAGCGCTGGCGAACGCGAGGACCGCGATAACCGATGGGTACTGGTGGCATTCAGCGTGCTCAGCCTGCTCGCGGGATTCCTGCCTGCCTATACGGACCGCCTCGACGTTTGGTCGATCGACGGCAATACGATTCGCTGGATCGGCCTGTTCCTGTTTGTCGCCGGCGGCGCGCTGCGGCTCTGGCCCGTCTTCGTGCTGGGCCGGCGTTTCAGCGGGCTCGTGGCGATCCAGCCTGGGCATACGCTGGTCACGACGGGCATCTACAGCGTGATTCGCAATCCAAGCTATGTGGGCTTCGTGATCAGTTCGCTGGGATGGGGACTGGTGTTCCGCTCATGGGTGGGCGTGCTGCTGGCGCTGCTGATGCTCCCGCCGCTTGTCGCCCGCATCCGGGCCGAGGAAGCGCTGTTGCGGAGCCAGTTCGGGGGCGAGTACGAACAGTACTGCGCACGTACGTGGCGCATGTTGCCGGGCTTGTATTAGGCCCGCGCGCTAGGCCCGCGCGCGGATCACGTGGCGGGAATCCAATCGAATCAAGCCCTTGGCATCACACCGTGATTGAATTTCCCGCACACGGGCCTATGCTTGGAAAATAGGCACATGCGCCCCGGCGCGTAGCCACCCTGCCCAGTAGCCACGCAAACAGAGCACATGAGGCTCTCATCATGTTTGCGAGGCTCTCATGAAGAACACCACGCCCGTTGCCGGGCTCCGTACCCGGCCCAGCGGTGGCAATGCTTCCATCACCAGTCCGCAGCGTCGCCACGTCATGCAAGCCGCGGCCGCCGCCGCACTGGCCACAGGGCTGGCACCGCTGGCGCGCCCCGGTGCCGCGCACGCAGCTGCCAGGCATACGCTCAGGATTCTTCAGTGGAACCATTTCGTGCCGGGCTACGACAAGTGGTTCGACAACACGTATGTGAAGGAATGGGGCCAGCGTCACGATACGGAAGTCATTGTCGATCACGTCGGCATTCCGGCGCTGGCCACGCGTGCCGCTGCCGAGGTATCGGCCCAGAAGGGGCACGATCTCTTCATGTTTCTGTCGCCGCCGCCGGTGTACGAGGACCAGGTCATCGACCATCGCGACATCTACGAGGAATGCCAGCGCAAGCATGGCAAGCCCGTGGAACTGGCGGTTCGCAGTACCTACAACCCGAAGACCCGCAAGTACTTCGCCTTCTCCGACAGCTTCGTGCCGGACCCGGTGAATTACCGCAAGGACCTGTGGGATGCCATCGGCGCGAAGCCTCCCGATAGCTGGGACGACGTGCTGACCGCCGGGCGCAAGATCAAGCAGGCGAAGGGCGTGCCGGTGGGTATCGGCCTCTCCGCGGAACTCGATACCGCCATGGCCATGCGCACGATCCTCTATGCGTTCGGTGGCGCGGTGCAGGACATGCGCGGCAATGTCGTGCTGAACTCGCCCGGCACGCTCGAGGCCGTCAAGTACGTGCGGGCGCTGTACCGCGACACCATGACGCCCGAAGTGCTGGCCTGGGACCCATCGTCGAACAACCGGGCCATGCTGGCCGGCAAGATCTCGCTCTGCCTGAACGCCATCTCGATCACCCGCGAAGGCGAAAACAAGCAGATCCCGGTCACGCCCGACATCTGGCTGACGCAGGCACTGCGCGGCCCCGCGCAACGCATCTGCCTGGAGCACGTGATGGACTGCTACGTGATCTGGAAATTCGCCGAGAACATTGCCGGCGCGAAGCAGTTCCTCGTCGACTACATCGACAACTTTCGCGATGGCTTCGTTGGCAGCGAGTTCTACAACTTCCCCTGCTTCCCGAGCACCGTGCCCGACCTCAAGACGATGATCGCGGTGGACGCCAAAGCCACGCCGCATGACAAGTACAAGGTGCTGGGCGTGCTGATGGAACAGGCCACCAACGTGGGCTACCCCGGATACGCCAACGCCGCTATCGACGAAATCTTCAACACGTGGGTCCTCAACACGATGTTCGCCCGCGCCGCAACCGGCGACGCGTCTCCGGAGGACGCCATCCGCGATGCCGAGAACGCCTGCAAACGGATCTTCGCAAAATGGAAGGCCAGGGGGCTGGTATAGCCTCGCGTGCGCAATCATCATGGCCACAGTGGAAACACGCTCGCTGACCAAGCGTTACGACAGCACCACCGCCGTCGACGCGATCGACCTCGCCGTGCGCGAGCACGAGTTCCTGGTGCTGCTGGGCCCATCCGGTTCGGGCAAGACGACGCTGCTGCGCATGATCGCGGGACTCGAGACGCCGACCTCCGGCGATGTGCTGGTGAGCGGGCGCATCGTCACGGGGCTCCCACCGCGCGCGCACAACATGGCGATGGTTTTCCAGAGTTACGCGCTGTATCCGCACCTGACCGTGGCGGGCAATATCGCCTTTCCACTGCAGGCCCAGCATATGGCGCGCGACAAGATCGACGGCAAGGTCGAGTGGGCCGCCTCGCTGTTCGGTATCGGGCATCTTCTCGCGCGGAAACCACGTCAGCTCTCGGGCGGCGAACGTCAACGCGTGGCGCTTGCGCGTGCGGTCGTGCGCGACCCCGTTGCATTCCTGCTCGATGAGCCGCTATCGAATCTCGATGCCAAGCTCCGTGCTTCGGCGCGAGAGGAACTGCAGCAACTCCAACGCCGCCTCGGCACCACCACGATCTACGTGACCCACGATCAGGTGGAGGCACTGGCGCTGGGGGATCGTGTGGCCGTGCTCGATCACGGCGGCATACGTCAGCTCGACACGCCGCAGCGCGTGTATGCGCATCCTATCGATCGGTTCGTCGCCACGTTCATCGGGTCACCTCCCATGAATCTCGTTGCCAGCGACGGCATGGAGATCGGCTTCCGGCCCGAGCATTTTTTACCGGATGACGTCTTCACCGCCGATGCATCATTGGAACGGTTTCCGTTGGACATCACCCGCATCGAAAACCTGGGCGCGGACCGCCTCGTGTACGGCGTGCTCGCGCCGCCGCAGCCGCCCGTGAAAGTCATATCCCGGATACCGTGCACGGTGAACGTGTCACCGCAACCCGGCACACGTCACATGTTCGCCGTGCGCCGTGCTGATCTGCACCGCTTCGACACGAGCAGTGGCACAAGCCTGAGCGTGGCGGAAGGCGTGACATGAGCGCGCTATCGGCCACCCTTGGCAGACCGGACCACGAGACGTCGGATACGCCGGATGATGACCGCAGGCTAGGCGCAATGATGCTGGCGCCTGCGCTCATCTATATCGCGCTGCTGCTTGGCTTTCCTTTCCTGCTGTCGATCTGGTACAGCCTGACCGATGTCACCGTCGGAAGTCCGATGCCGCATTTCGTCGGGCTGGAGAATTTCCGGAGCGTCGTGGCGAACCCGACGTTCTGGCAGTCGCTGCGCAATGCGCTGGTGTTCACGCTGGTCTCGCAAGCGCTGGTGGTCGTGCTCGCCAAGGTGCTGGCGCAGGCATTGGTGCGCGATTTCCCCGGCAAGTGGCTCGTGCGACTGCTGATCCTGTTGCCATGGGTGGCGCCGATCTCGCTGGGATCGATTGGCTGGCTGTGGATCTTCGACCCGGTCTACAACATCATCAACTGGACGTTACGCGCGATCGGCCTTTTCGGCCCCAACATGTGGCCGATCTGGCTCGGCCAACCTGATCTGGCGATGGCGTCCGTGATTCTGGTGGATGTCTGGCGACTGCTGCCACTGGCCACCGTCATTATCCTGGCCGGGATGCAAGGCATCCCGCAGGATCTGCACGATGCCGCTGCCATGGACGGCGCAGGCTTCTGGCGGCGGCTGTTCAGGATCGACGTGCCGTTGCTGATGCCGGTCATGCTGGTGGCCCTGTTGTTCGGCATTGTCTTCACGCTGACCGACATGGTCATCATCTATGTGCTCACGCGCGGCGGCCCCTACGATACGACCCAGGTGCTGGCCAGCCTGGCCTTCTTTACAGGCATACAAGGCGGTGACCTGGCTGAAGGCGCGGCGATCTCGCTTTTCCTGTTTCCACTGCTGGTGGCAGTCGTCACATTGCTGCTGACGGTGGCGCATCGTTCCGAGGTGACGTGACATGGAAGCGATATCGGCATCCGAAGGCTGGAAGCTGGCGTGGCTCGGGTCGCGCTGGCCCGCACGCTGCGCGTGGGTAGCGGTGTTCGCCACGTTGGCGACTTTTGCCGTGTTCTGCGCCTTTCCGTTCTACTGGATGCTGATCACCACGTTCAAGGATGTCCACGACCTGATCAACACGGCCAACAATCCGTTCGTGTTCAATCTGCCACCCACGACGGAGAACCTGCGCGTGCTGTTCCAGGAAACCGCATTCCTGCGATGGCTGCTCAACACGCTGCTGGTGGGCGTTTTCGTGGTCATCATCACGCTCGTGCTCGCGGTACCGGCGGGCTACAGCCTGGCGCGACTATCGGGACCCCGAGGGCGGCAACTCGCCATCGCCATCTTCCTGACTTATCTGATTCCGCCCACGATCCTGTTCATTCCGTTCTCCCGCATCGTCGGCGCGCTGGGCCTGCAGGACTCGCTCTGGTCGCTCGTGCTCGTGTACCCGAGCTTTACCGTGCCGTTCTGCACCTGGCTGATGATGGGCTTCTTCAAGGCGGTGCCCCGGGACATCGAGGAAGCCGCGATGATGGATGGCATGAGCCGCTTTGGCGCGTTCCTGAAAGTCATCGTGCCGCTATCGTCGGCGGGCATTCTCACCGTCATCATCTTCACGCTGACGCTGGTGATGCAGGAGTTCGTCTACGCGCTGACGTTTATCACGAGTTCCTCGCAATACACGGTCAGCGTGGGCGTGCCCACTTTCCTGGTGCGCGGCGACGTCTATTTCTGGGGCTCGCTGATGGGTGCATGCCTGATCGTCAGCGTGCCGGTAGCGCTGCTGTACAACGTGTTCCTCGATCGCTTTGTCGCCGCTTTCACCGTAGGCGCGATAAAGTAGCGGTGTCGCACGAATGGCCAGACGAATGGGAGCGCAAATGGCCGGAGGCCAGTTCCAGATATTCCGCTGTCATGTTGCCGGCGCACAGGCTGTGCAGGCCGACTCGCGCCACGCGTTCGGTCGGCATACGCATGATCAGTTCGGCATCGGTGTGATCGGCAAGGGCGCGCAGAAATCGGCCAGCGGGCAGGGAATCGTGGAGGCCGGCCCCGGCGACACGATCACGGTCAACCCTGGCGAAGTGCACGACGGCATGCCGATCGGTGATGCCGGCCGTGCCTGGCAGATGCTCTATTTCGATCCACCCGTGGTCGCCGACGCGATACTGGACGTGACGGAAGGGCGGACGCGGAGCTTCGAGTTCGCCCACCCAGTCATGCGCGATGCGCGGCTCGCGCAACGCTTCCTGACACTGTTCGCCGCCATGACGGCCGCGCACGCGGAACATGCCTCGGTGCTGCGCGAGGAATTGCTGCTCACCCTGCTGGCCGACACGATGCATGGGCAAACCCGCTCGGACACGCGCGGCCCGGGCTTCGCGGAGATCGCACTGGCGCGACGCCGCATCGACGACGATTCAGCCGCGCCGCTCACGCTCGGCGAACTGGCCGATGAGTGCCGCCTGAGCCGCTTCCAGTTCATCCGCGCGTTCTCGCGGGCGACTGGCATGACGCCACACGCCTACATGATCCAGCGCCGCATCATCGCCGCGCGGCACCTGATCGCGCGCGGCATGTCGCTCGCGGACGCTGCCGCAGCGAGCGGCTTCGCCGACCAGAGCCATATGACGCGCATCTTTGTGCGCACGTACGGCATCTCGCCCAGCATGTACGCGCGTGCCTGCGGCGCATCGTAGCCGGCCTTCCCCGCCACGCTCGCAATTTCATTCAAGACAACACCGCGTCCGGTTCGCGATCCTGCACCTTTCCGCTATCCCCTATCGGGCAAGAAAGGAAGGACCATGTCCAGACGAATGCACGGCTATCTCTATCTGACGCTGGCGATGATTACGGTCGGCAGTACCGTGGTGGCCAGCAAGATCGTGGCCGCCGGCCTGCCACCGTTCACTGCAACGGCGCTTCGCTTCGCCATCGCGCTTCCGCTGTTCCTTGTACTGATGCGCGTGACCCGAACAACCTGGCCAATCCTGGCGCCGAGGGAATGGGGCCTGCTGCTGGTGCAGGCCGGCGCTGGAAGCGTCGGCTATACGACGCTGCTGATCTTGGGGCTCCGACATGCCTCTGCCACCGACGCGGGCGTGATCATCGGCACGCTGCCAGTGGTCTCCGCGGCAATCGCCATCATGGTGCTTGGCGAGCGGCCGCGACGCGCCGTGTTGGTGGCCATCGCATTGGCGGCCGCCGGTGTTCTGACCATCGTGTTCCGCAACGACGCCGGCAGTGCGCACTCGTTGCTCGGCAGCTTGCTGATCTTCGGCGCCGTGGGCTGCGAGGGTGTCTTCATCCTGCTCAACAAACGGATCCAGACACCGATCGCGCCGCTTGCGCTCTCGACCATCATGGCGGCGTTCGGACTCGCGGTGGCGGTGATACCGGCCGGCTTTGAGATGCCGTGGATGCACGCGCTCTCCGGCAACGCGGTCGCCGCCGTCGCGTACTACGCGCTGATTCCAACCGTGGGGGGCTTTCTGCTCTGGTACGCCGGCGCGGCACGAGTGAGCGGTGCAGAGGCGGCGCTGTTCACTGCGGTGGCACCGGTATCAGCGGTGGTGCTCGCTGCCGCGCTGCTCGGCGAACAGATCGGCCAGAGCCAGATCATCGGCATCGGTTGCGTGCTGGTCGCGGTGTTCAGCCTTGGGATGTCTCAATCTGCTGACATGACCGATAGTGCGATGGCAGATGCCGAAGGCGATGCCACTTCGCACCGATAAACGGCGTTCGCTTTTGCGAACCACGCCGACAATTGACGAAAACGCGGATGGACGGTCACCGCTATCGTCCGGCAGGCTACAGTCGACGCCACATACGCGCCATTCCCAACACAGCAACGATAACGATGGGGTAACCACATGTGCTTCTACTGCAGTCCTGGTGGTGCAGCAGTCCTGCTCGCGCGCGCGTCGCGCCGAGACTTCCTGACCGGCGCGCTGGCGCTCGGTGCAATGTCCACCTTCGGATTCCCATCGGCATACGCCGAGAGTCCTCCGGCTACGTCTCCTTCGACATCTCCCTACGCGCAATTCATCTTCACGAACGGGCCGATCTACACCATGGCCAGCGGCTCGCCGACGGCCAAGGCCCTGGCCGTGCGCGACGGCCGCATCGTGGCCGTTGGCTCGATGGATGCAGTCGCGCAGTTCCGTGGCCCGGACACGCAAACCATCGACCTCGGTGGACGCACGCTGCTGCCGGGATTCGTCGAGCCACACATGCACTCCGCGCTGGCCGTGCTCGACGCATGGCTCGACGTGGGCCCGTTCACCACCACGTCGATTGACCAGGCACTCGAGAAGATCCGAGCCGAGGCGGCAAAGTCCAAGCCGGGCGAGTGGGTCCGCGCGCAGGCGCTCGATCCCTCGCTGATGCCCGGCGCACCCGTCACGCGACAACGGCTCGATGCCGTGGCGCCCAACAATCCGGTCTTCATCCTGGAATCGAACGGACACATTGCCTACGTCAACAGCGCGGCCCTGAAGCTCGCTAGCGTCACGCGCGATACGCCGAACCCGGCCCAGGGCCGCTTTGTCCGCGACGACAAGGGCGAACTAACCGGCCGACTCGAGGAAGGCCCCGCATACGGCCCCTTTCTGAAAGTCGCCCCGATGCCCAACGCCGCGCAAATGGTGGCCAGCATTCGCAAGCTATTCGACCGCGCCAGTGCCGTGGGCTGTACCAGCCTGCACGATGCCGGCATTGGCACGAGCGGCGTGCATGACCTCGATATCGTCAACGCCGCCATGCGCGACGATCCTCCTGTCCGCTATTCGGGCTTCCTCACGTCCGACCGGATGGATGGCTGGGTAGAGCGAGGCATCAAGCCGGGCGCCGGCACGGATCGCTTCCGGCTCCACGGCATCAAGTTCTGGTCCGACGGCTCCAACCAGGCCCGCACCGGATACCAGCGCGAGCCGTACCTCAACTCCACCAGCCGCGGCGCGCTGAATTACACCGCCGAGCAACTGATCGAGGGCGTGCAACGCGCGCACGACCTCGGCTGGCAAGTCGCCATCCACGCCAACGGCGACGCCGCCATCGACACCACGCTGGACGTCTACGAACACGTGCTGAAACGCTCACCACGTGCCGATCATCGACACCGCATCGAACACTGCAGCGTCCTGCACCCCGAGCAGATTCAGCGAATGGCAAAGCTCGGCGTGTCACCGTCATTCCTGATCGGGCACGTGCACTACTGGGGCAAGGCATTCCGTGACAGCATCCTCGGCCCCCAGCGCGCCCAGTTCTACGACCCCTGCGCATCGGCACTGCGCGGCGGCCTGCGCATCTCGCTCCACTCCGACTACAACGTGACGCCGATCGAACCGATCCGCTACATGGACAACGCCGTCAACCGCACCATGCGCGACGGCGGTGGCGTGCTCAACCCAGCGGAGCGCATTACCGTGGCGCAGGCACTGCGGGCGGTGACGATCGACGCGGCGTGGCAATGCCAAATGGACCAGATCGTCGGCAGCCTGGAGACCGGGAAGTATGCGGATCTGGTGATTGTGGATAAGGACCCGCTCCAGATGGCGCCGGAGGAGATTGGAAAGTTGAAGGTGATGGAGACTTGGTCGGAGGGGCGGAGGCGGTTTGCGGCTTGAGGGGTGGCTGTTGGTGCGGAAATGGCGCTTGGCGTCATTTCCGCTTCAGGTTTGCACTGCGGCATATCTTCGCGGCCATTTGCCGCCGCGCTCCGCGATGCTGTGACGTCGATTCAAGTGCTCCTAGGGAGCGCCCCGTTGCGAGCTTGTCCGCTCCGTCAGTTGCGTGTGGGGGTGCCAACTGCACCATCGTGACGGCTATCGTGAATCGGAGGATTGCCTCCAGGCTCCACAAGAGCCATCGGGCCCTCTAAGCGCTTGCGGCCACGCAGGCGCCGGAACATTTCTTGAGAGTGCACACCCTGAAGAAACCATACGGTGAGTTCACGGCAGAAGAACGCAAGCACCAGTAGAAGAAATGCGAGTGCAAGTCGCTGCGATTTCACGGTTTCATTGATGTATGAGGCCAGTTCATCGCTCTTGAGGAGCTTGCACACGATCTCCCTGTCTTCTGGGCTAAACGTTGAGAGGGCTGCCGCTTCGTTTGAGCATTGATCAAGTGAGAGCTTCTCCGCGACACCGAATCGCTTGGCACTTGTCGCGTTGATAGAGAAGAAGACTTTGCTCTTCTTCATTTGAAGAACTGCATCATCCCAAAATGCAATTCCCCACGCGGCTGTCAAGCTAAGGGTGAAGAACACTATGGCGGCGAAGAATCGCGCGAGAAGGAGCCAGACGTTGGGCAGTTGATCTTCCGCTTTGAGTTCGATTTTCTCGAGATCAAAATATGGCCCACATGCAGCGACATGCCCCATGTCCTCGTTGTTCTCACGCGTCCATCGGATCAAAGCCTGAGCTTGCTGCCGCGTTCGCGCACGCACACCCGTCGTGAAGCGAAATTGAAGAAGAGCCCCTTGCTCGTCAAGAAACTCACCGATCACGGGATCCTTGCATTCTTGCTTGCCGTGAAATAGCTGCCAGAGCCTTGTCATAAGGCTGTGGGATGACCCGGCTCGTCGCCAGACATAGACCCCCAGGAATCCAAGTCCAACGACTGCGAAGACTGGGAGTACAACTCCCAGGCTTGTCAGAATTCCAATGCCGCTGCGGATCCCTTCCAACATTCCTCGCTCCACTGGCAAGCCTCGACCTTTCACAGCGCCAAAGCCACAGCAAAACGCCCGGACTGGCCGGGCGTTCATGCATTCAACATCTCTCAGTCGGCAAAGCGTGGTCCTGCAATGCCAACCACCTCAATCAAACATCAATATTCCGAGCCACCAGCGCATTTGACTCGATAAAGTTCCGGCGCGGTTCCACCTCGTCGCCCATCAGTGTCGTGAAGATCTGGTCGGCGGCGATGGCGTCTTCGATCTGGACCCTCAGCAGGCGGCGCTGCGTGACGTCGAGCGTGGTTTCGAAGAGCTGCTCGGGGTTCATTTCGCCCAGGCCCTTGTAGCGCTGGCGCGAGACGCCGCGTTCGGCTTCGGAGAGTAGCCACTGCATGGCCTGGTGGAAATCTGCGACGGTCTGTTCGCGCATCTTCTCGCCTTCGCCGCGGCGAACCTTGGTGCCGTCCGGGATCAGGCCCTGGAACGTCGTGGCCGCGCGGGCGAGTGCCGCGTAGTCGGCGCCGTGGACGAAGTCCGCATCCACGTGTGACAGACGCACGTTGCCATGATGGCGACGCGCGATCATCAGGCGATGCTTGTCGGTCTTCTCGTCGAACTGGGCATAGACGTCGGCGGTGCCGTCGTCGTTGACTGCAGCGCCGAGCAGCGTCTTGGCGTGCATCTCGGCGAGCTTGGCCTTCAGCGCCACGGCCGACGCTTCGGCTGCGGCGGCGTTGTCGAGGTCGAGCGCCACGCCGTCGGCGATCGCGCGTAGCGCGTCCACATCGACGATGCGCGACAGGCGGCCGATCACGCCCTCGGCGAGCTGGTACTGGCGTGCCAGTTCGGTCAGGGCTTCACCGTTGATCTCGCTGCCATCCGGGCGGCTGAGCGAAGCCTTTTCCATTGCCAGCTTCAGCATGTAGGCGTTCAGCTCGTTGTCGTCCTTGATGTAGCGCTCTTCCTTGCCGTGCTTGATCTTGTAGAGCGGCGGCTGGGCGATGTACACGTAGCCGCGCTCGATGATGTCTGGCATCTGGCGATAGAAGAACGTCAGCAGCAGCGTGCGGATGTGCGAGCCGTCCACGTCCGCGTCGGTCATGATGATGATGCGGTGGTAGCGCAGCTTCTCGAGGTTGTAGTCCTCCTTGCCGATGCCGGTGCCCAGTGCCGTGATCAGTGTCAGCACTTCCTGGCTCGACAGCATCTTGTCAAAGCGCGCGCGTTCCACGTTCAGGATCTTGCCCTTGAGCGGCAGGATCGCCTGGAACTTGCGGTCGCGGCCCTGCTTGGCGGAGCCGCCTGCGGAGTCACCCTCGACGAGGAACAGCTCGGACATCGCCGGATCCTTCTCCTGGCAGTCCGCGAGCTTGCCGGGCAGGCCCATGCCGTCCATGACGCCCTTGCGGCGCGTCATTTCGCGGGCCTTGCGCGCGGCTTCGCGGGCGCGGGCCGCATCCACGATCTTGCCGCAGATGATCTTGGCGTCGTTCGGCGTTTCCAGCAGGAAGTCGGTCAGCGCCTTGCCGACGAGCTCTTCCACGGGCAGGCGCACTTCGGAGGAAACGAGCTTGTCCTTGGTCTGCGAGCTGAACTTCGGCTCGGGTACCTTCACGGACAGCACGCAGGCCAGGCCTTCGCGCATGTCGTCGCCGGAGGTCTCGACCTTCGCCCGCTTCGCGACCTCGTTTTCTTCGATGTACTTGTTGATGACGCGGGTCATCGCTGCGCGCAGGCCGGTCAGGTGGGTACCGCCGTCGCGCTGCGGAATGTTGTTCGTGAAGCAGAGCACCTGCTCGTTGTAGCCATCGTTCCACTGCATGGCCACTTCCACGCTGATGCCATCTTTCTCGGCGTTCGCGTAGAAAATGTTCGGGTGCAACGTGGTCTTCGAGCGGTTGATGTACTCGACGAAACCCTTCACGCCACCGGAAAACGCGAAGTCCTCTTCCTTGCCCGTGCGCTGGTCCACCAGCTTGATGTGCACGCCGTTGTTCAGGAACGAGAGTTCGCGGATGCGCTTGGACAGCACTTCGTAGTGGAACTCGACGTTCGTGAAGATCTCCTCGTCGGCCAGGAAGTGCACTTCGGTGCCGCGCTTGTCGGTCGCGCCGATGACCTTCATCGGCGACACTTCAACGGGCTGGCCGTCCGGGCCGGTCACGGTCTCGATGATGCGGTTCTGCACCTCACCCTTCGCGAACTCGATCAGGTTGACCTGACCATCGCGACGCACGGTCAGGCGCAGCCACTTCGACAGCGCGTTCACGCAGGACACGCCCACGCCATGCAGGCCGCCCGAAACCTTGTAGCTGTTCTGGTTGAACTTGCCGCCGGCGTGCAGCTCGGTCATGGCGATTTCCGCCGCGCTGCGCTTCGGCTCATGCTTGTCGTCGAACTTCACGGCCGGCGGAATGCCGCGGCCGTTGTCGACGATCGAGATCGAGTTGTCGCTGTGGATCGTGACCTGGATCTCGGTGCAATAACCGGCCAGGGCTTCGTCGATCGAGTTGTCGAGCACCTCGAACACGAGGTGATGCAAGCCGGTGCCGTCGGACGTATCGCCGATGTACATGCCGGGACGCTTGCGTACCGCCTCCAGGCCTTCCAGGATCTGGATCGAAGAGGCGCCGTAAGAGTTTTCCTGCTGCGGTTTCTGCTGATCGGTCATGTCTTTCTACTCACGATACTGACGGCAAAAAGCGGAAAACCGAACCTGCGCCAAAAATGTGGCGGGTGCGGTAGGTCCGCGTTTCGCGGGTTACTTAAAAACGGCAAAAGGGGCGGATCGGTTCGATCCGGCCCCTGCTGCGGTGTGTGCCCGATTGTGGTCTGGATGGCGTCTGATGGTGGCCATCAAATGCGCATCGGCATGACGACGTACTTGAAGTTGTCGTCTTCCGGCACCGTAATCAGCGCGCTCGAATTGGAGTCGCCGAGGCTGACCTGCACCTGCTCGCTCTTCAGGTTGGCGAGCACGTCGAGCAGATAGGTCACGTTAAAGCCGATATCGAGCGCATCGCCCGAATAATCAAGTTCCAGCTCTTCCTGCGCCTCTTCCTGATCGGCGTTGGTGGAGCTGATCTTCAGCACGTGCGTATCGAGAATGCAACGCACGCCCTTGAACTTGTCGGTAGTCAGAATCGCCGTGCGTTGCAGCGCCTGTTGCAGTTGCACGCGGTCGATCGCAAACGCGTTCTTGTAGCCCTTCGGGATCACGCGCTGGAAGTCCGGGAACTTGCCTTCCACCAGCTTGCTGATCAGTTCGATATTGGCGAAGGTGAACTTGACCTGATTGGCGGCCAGTTGCACCTGCACGGGATCATCGGTGTCTTCCAGCAGGCGTTGCAGTTCCAGGATGGTCTTGCGCGGAATGATCACTTCCTGGCGCGAACCGACGCCGGTCGCTTCATTCTCGAGCTCCACGCCGCAGTACGCCAGGCGGTGACCGTCGGTAGCCACGGCCATGACCTTCTTGCCATCGACCACCAGCAGCATCCCGTTCAGGTAGTAACGGATGTCCTGCTGCGCCATCGCAAAGTGGACCATCGCCAGCAGATGCTTGAACGTCTTCTGCGGCAGGCTCACGCTGGCGTTGAATTCGGCGGCTTCGGCGACGGTCGGGAATTCTTCCGCGGCCAGCGTCTGCAGCGCAAACCGGCTCTTGCCCGACTGCACGGTCATGCGCTTGTCGTTCAGCGACAGCGCCACGTCGCCGTCAGGCATCGCGCGCAGGATGTCCAGCAGCTTGCGCGCGGCCACGGTGGTCGCCACGCTGTCGCTACCGACGCCGCATTCGGCATGGGTCGTGATCTGGATCTCGATGTCGGTCGAGAGGAAGGATACGTTCGAGCCGGACTTGCGAATCAGCAGGTTGGCCAGGATCGGGAGGGTGTGGCGGCGCTCCACGATGCCGCTCACGATTTGCAGCGGACGCAGCAGATTGTCTCGCGAGGTTTTGACCAATTGCATTGAATTTATCCTTCGTCGTTTGTCGATAGCGACCGCAGGTTTTGCACAACTCCAAATTCACTTAGGAATCAAGGAGTTAATGTCGCATTGTACCAAGGATAAGCCGCTGCGGTGAAGCGGGGCGAACCCGGCACGGCGTCCGGTTGTGCACAAAATGCCACATTCCGCCGCCAACCTCTGCCAATCCGTCCCGACTCACCGCAAAGCCTTATCTGAGGCCAGATTCCCGCGATCCAACAGTTTACCGGCGCCCGCTTGCCGCCGGACGCGCACCCAGTAGTATGCCAGCCCGGCAAGGCTGGCCCTCGAAATCGTCGATGAGCCGCTTTCGGCAGGCTGCGGCGCCGCATTCGGCGCACGCGACCTGCACGCGTGTCAGCCCTTGAGCGTCTGTTCCAGCACGTGCAACTCGTGATTGAGTTGCGCGTCCTTGCTACGCTCTTCGGCAATCTTGCGCACGGCGTGAAGCACCGTGGTGTGATCGCGTCCGCCGAACAACTCGCCGATCTCCGGCAGGCTCTTCTGCGTCAGTTCCTTCGCCAGATACATCGCGATCTGGCGCGGCCGCGCGATATTGGCTGGCCGCTTCTTGGAATACATGTCCGCGACCTTGATGTTGTAGAAATCTGCACAGGTCTTCTGGATGTTCTCCACGGAGATCTGGCGATTCTGCACGGTCAGCAGGTCCTTCAGCGCTTCACGCGTGACATCGATCGTGATGTCCTTGCCATGGAAGTTCGAGAACGCCAGGATCTTGCGCAGCGCGCCTTCCAGTTCGCGCACGTTCGACCGCAGGTGCTTGGCCACGAAGAAGGCCACTTCCTCGGGCACGCTCACGTTCTCGGCGGCGGCCTTCTTCATCAGAATGGCAACGCGCATCTCCAGCTCGGGCGGCTCGATCGCCACAGTCAGGCCGGAGTCGAAACGCGAAATCAGCCGGTCGTCGATGCCGGTGATCTCCTTCGGATAAGTATCGCTGGTGATGATCACCTGGGCGCGATTGGCGATCAGCGCCTCGAATGCGTAGAAGAATTCTTCCTGCGTGCGGTTCTTGCCGGAGAAGAACTGAATATCATCGATCAGCAGCAGGTCCAGCGAGTGGTAGTAGCGCTTGAACTCGTCAAACGCCTTGCGCTGGTAGGCCTTCACCACGTCGGAAACGTACTGCTCCGCATGGATGTACCGGATGCGCGCGCGCGGGTTCTCCATCAGCATGAAGTTGCCAATCGCGTGAATCAGGTGAGTCTTGCCCAGGCCGACGCCGCCGTACAGGTAGAGCGGGTTGTACGACTTGCCCGGGTTGTTGGCCACCTGGATCGCCGCGGCGCGCGCGAGCTGGTTGGCCTTGCCGGTGACGAAGTTGTCGAACGTCAGGATCGGGTTCAGGCGCGAGCGCTCGTGCACCGTGTCGCTCTGCTGCTGCGCCCCGGCCGGCGCTGCCGGCTGCTGCGACGGCACGCGATAGGAGCGGGCGCTGGCTTCGGCCGGGTCCATCTGGGCCACGTCGATCTCGCCCATGTCCGGCAAATGCGCGGCCGAATTGCCCTGAAGCGGATGCCCGGTGGGTGCCGCGCCGCGTCCCTGCGCGGACTGCTGCGACTGGGAATAGGGCGTTTGTCCGCCCGCCGCGCCGCCATAGCCAGCGGGCGCGCCATTGGACTGGCCGGGATAGTCGGGATATCCAGCCATCTGGCTCGGATGCGCGCCGGGAACCTGCGCGCCAGCCTGCCCGTAGGATTGGCCTCCGGCCATGCCAGCCATGCCCGGATAAGGCGCATGGCCCGCACCCATTGCTGCGCTCATGGCCGGACCCATTGCAGCGGGCGCATCCTGGCCCTGTTGCATTGCTTGCTGGGTATATGCGGCCGCGCGCCCCGATGCAGCGGGGTCGAGAACGAAGTGAACGCTAACCTGCGTTTCCCAGTACTCGCACGCAAGGGCCGTGATCCGACCCGAAAATTGGCTCTTGACCCAGTCAAGCTTGAAGCGATTGGGCGCGGCAATCCGCAGCGCATGCGCTTCCTCGTCGAAGGCCACGGGCGCCAACGGCTTGATCCAGGTCTTGAACTGTTGCGGCGTCAGTTCGCGCTCGAGTTGCGCGGCTGCTGCCTGCCAGAAATCTTGCATGTGTTCTTTTAAGTGATCACATCCTTGCGGACGTGTCACGAGTATCGCAACGTACGCGCGCCACGGACTCTGCCCTGCCATGCCGCCTCCGCGTCATTCCCAAACGCGTCAACGACAACAGGCCGTCCACGTGCCCGAGGCATCGTAACGGCATCGATCAAACGGTATACATGGCGGTATACCAAAGGCAGGAAGTCCGGGTTGTGCGTGCGCCACGCAAGCCCGTGTGGTGTTTGGACCGGGATTGTACCCCCCTGCCCAAGTTATCCACAAAGGATAACCCTGTGGACAAGTTGTGAAAATTCAGTGGATTGCTGTGCACAACCATGTCAGAAGCCGTTCTCGGTACAAGGCAAAAACGACCAATTGGCTATCGAAAACAATGACTTGATTGCTGCCGGTAATGCGTATGGATGACCGGGAATACCCACAGAGTTACCCACTGCGACTTGTGGACAATGGCGCGCCACGGCGGCGTGACGGATTCGCCGCCGCCACCGGCCTCAACCATCGGACGCCTTGACAGGCTCAACGAATATCGGTTAAATGGCGGGTTCTGCGATGCGGCAGGGGATCACGTATGCGCATCGCCGGGTCTGGCCCGTACCGTGCGTGTGAACCATGTGCGGCATCAGGCAAGCGGCCTGATCCCCGCCGGCGCTTCGTCCAATGTGGCGATGCCAGCGGCGGCCGGCAGCAAGACAGAACCAGAATCGTCGGCAAGGCCGCAGCTTTCCCAGAGTCTGCATCGCGGCACAGCCCCATGCGAACCATACGCGGCGGCCAAGGCGCCCCGGCAAATCGCCGGCGCCCGGAAAGCCCGGATCAACCAGAGAGTGCAACATGAAACGTACCTATCAACCTTCCGTTACCCGCCGCAAGCGTACCCATGGTTTCCGCGTGCGCATGAAGACCCGTGGCGGCCGTGCCGTGATCAACGCACGCCGCGCCAAGGGCCGCAAGCGCCTGGCGATCTGAGTGCCGGGCGACCGGCCCGGGCGGTGAACGTCGGGTTGCGCGATTCGCGCTGCCTCGATGAAAGCCTGCCCGGCCAAGCGCCTCGCACTCAGGATGGCCGGGAGCACTGCCCGTCGAAGCCCAGCTTGCCGCTAGCTTTGCCAAGCGTGTCGAACCATGCCTTTCCCAAAGCCGCGAGGCTCACAAAGACGGATGAGTTTTCATCCGTTTTTGCTTTGCGGCCCCGGCGTCGCACTACGCACTTCGTGCTGTACGTGCGCGCCAACGGCCAGGCACAGGCCCGGCTGGGCATCGTCGTCGGCAAGAAATTCGCACCACGCGCGGCCGAGCGTAATCTCGTGAAGCGCATGGTGCGGGAACTGTTTCGGAGCCGGCAGGCCCAATTCGCGGGCCGCGATATTCTGCTGCGCCTTCAAGCGAAGTTTCCGCGCGCGGAGTTCTCCAGCCGGGTTGCGATCCGCAAGGCCTGCCATGCGGAGATCAGCGGATTGCTGGACGTGGCGGCCAAGCCGCTACCCGTTGCGCCCGCCGTACCCACGGCACCGCCATCGGCTTCCGCGGATGTGCCCACCACGCCCGAGGCGCCTGCCTGACCACCACCATGAAGCGAATCCTGCTTGCCCTGCTGCGCATCTACAAGATCGCCCTGAGTCCTTACCTGGGCTCGCAGTGCCGCTTCCTGCCCACATGTTCCGACTATGCCCGCGACGCCATCGTGCAGCACGGCGCGGCGCGCGGCACCTGGATGGCGGCGTGCAGACTCTGTCGCTGCCACCCATTCACAAAGGGCGGGTATGATCCCGTGCCTGCAACACACGGGACCGCCGCGGCGCCCCCGGCATCCGCCGCGCCAGGCCGCCCGCCTGTCACGGTCCGGCTTCCCAGACCCTGATTTCCTCCGACCATAGCGAGACATGGATATCAAACGCACCATCCTGTGGGTCATCTTCTCGATGTCCCTCGTGCTGCTCTACGACAACTGGCAGCGCGCCAACGGCCACGCGTCGATGTTCTTCCCGAGCGCCAACACGCAGCAGGCCGCCCCGGCCGGCGCTGGTGGCGCCACGCCTCAGGCCGACGTGCCCAAGGCGAACGCGACGAACGCAGCCCCTGGAACGGTTCCGGCAGCGCCACAAGCGGCTGCGCCGCCGGTCGGCGAGAAGGTCACCGTGACCACCGACGAGGTGCGCGCCGAGATCGACACGGCCGGCGGCATCCTGTCGCGCCTGGAACTGCTCAACGAGCATGAGAAGGATGGCGCGCCGGTCGTCCTGCTTGAACGCGACGTCAATCGCACCTACCTGGCCCGCTCGGGCCTGATCGGTGGCGACCTGCCGAACCACACCACCGTGTTCACGGTGGCGCCGGGCGCGCGCACGCTGGCACCGGGCCAGGACAAGCTCGACGTAGTGCTGACCGCCGAGAAGAACGGCGTGAAGTTCGTCAAGACCTACACGTTCCACAAGGGCAGCTACGTGGTCGACACGCGCTTCGACGTGACCAACACGGGCACCGCGGCGGTTTCGCCGACGCTGTACCTGGAACTGGCGCGTGACGGCAGCAAGGTCGAGAAATCGCAGTTCTACAGCACGTTCACGGGCCCGGCGATCTACACCAACGCCGACAAGTACCACAAGCTCACCTTCGAAGACATCGCCAAGGGCAAGGCCACCGTGCCGGCCGCCACCGACAACGGCTGGGTGGCGATGGTGCAGCACTACTTCGCATCGGCCTGGATTCCGCAGACCGGCAAGCAGCACAGCTTCTACGCCGAGCAGATCGACCCGAACCTGTACCGCGTGGGTATCCAGCAACCGCTGGGTCAACTGGCCCCGGGCGCAACGGTCAGCACCGATGCCCGCCTGTTCGCCGGCCCGCAGGAAGAGCGCATGCTCGAGCAGATCACCCCGGGCCTGGAACTGGTGAAGGACTACGGCTGGCTGACGATCCTGGCCAAGCCGCTGTTCTGGCTGCTGGAAAAGCTGCACGGCTTCCTGGGTAACTGGGGCTGGTCGATCATCGGGCTGACCGTGCTGATCAAGCTCGTGTTCTTCCCGCTGTCGGCTGCCAGCTACAAGTCGATGGGCAAGATGAAGGACCTGCAGCCCCGCATGACGGCCATCCGCGAGCGCCACAAGGGCGATCCGCAGAAGATGAACCAGGAAATGATGGCGCTGTACCGCACCGAGAAGGTCAATCCGCTCGGCGGCTGCCTGCCCATCGTGATTCAGATTCCGGTGTTCATCGCGCTGTACTGGGTGCTGCTGTCGTCGGTGGAAATGCGCGGCGCGCCGTGGCTGGGCTGGATTCACGATCTGTCGGTGCCGGATCCGTTCTACATCCTGCCGATCGTGATGGCCGTGTCGATGTTCGTGCAGACCCGACTGAACCCGACCCCGCCGGACCCCGTGCAGGCCAAGGTCATGATGATCATGCCGCTGGTGTTCTCGTTCATGTTCTTCTTCTTCCCGGCCGGCCTGGTGCTGTACTGGGTGGTGAACAACATCCTGTCGATCGCCCAGCAATGGCAGATCAACCGGATGCTCGGCAAGGGCAAGACGGCTGCGGTAGCCAAGAGCTGATCACCGCCGATCCGACCCCGAACCATGAAAAACCCGGCCTCGCGCCGGGTTTTTTCTTTTTCGGCGCACGCCCCTAGTCTTATATCTTATATAAGACTAGAATCCCCTTCACCAAGACGAAAGGGGATACGCCATGACCTGGTCCGCCAGCCAATACGTGCAATTCGAGGATGAACGGACCCGCCCGGTGCGGGATCTGGTCGGGGCAATCCCCACCGCCAGCGCGCGGCGGGCCGCCGATGTTGGCTGTGGCCCGGGCAACTCCACCGAGGTACTGGCCGCGCGCTACGCCGGCGCCGAGGTAACCGGGTTCGACAGCGACGCGGACATGATCGCGGCAGCACGCAAACGCCTGCCGGACCTGCGCTTCGACATCGCCGACGTCACCGCCTGGAAGGACCCCGGCCCCTACGACGTGATCCTGGCCAATGCCGTGTTCCAGTGGGTGCCAGATCACGCCACGCTGTTTCCCTCGCTGATCGACAAGCTGGCGCCGGGCGGCAGCCTGGCCGTGCAGATGCCGGACAACCTCAACGAGCCGCCGCACCAGCTAATGCGCGAGACAGCGCTGAACGGCCCGTGGGCGGACAAGCTCGCCAAGGCCGCCGAAGCCCGCACGCCGCTGGCCAACGAGCGCTGGTACTACGAACTGCTCAAGCCGCACTGCACACGCGTGGACATCTGGCGCACGATTTACCAACATCCGCTCAAGGGCGGCCCGGCGGCCATCGTCGAGTGGTTCAAGGGCAGCGGCCTGCGGCCATTCCTGGCGCCTCTGACCGAAGATGAGAAGGCCGAATACCTGAAGCGATATGAAGCGGCAGTGGCCAAGGTCTTCCCGGCCATGTCCGATGGCACGGTCCTGCTGCCGTTCCCGCGCGTGTTCATCGTCGCAACGCGCTAGGAAGCCTCCACGGAACATGGCGTTGGTATCACGTGCGTCGTCGCCTACACTGCAGTGACGCCTTGCAGTCTCCTCGTGTCCAAGCTGTGCGCAGAGAGATACCGCCATGAGCCGTCCGCCCGAGCTGCATCGGAAGATGCGCCCTGCCGCCGCCTTTGTCATGCTGGGCGGCTCGGGCCTGCGCATCGTCGAGGCTCAGCTCGACGCCCTGCTGCAACGCGACATAGCGGAAGATGTGCACGCACTGCGCGTGGCCGTGCGACACCTGCGTGCGGTGACCTGGGCGTTCGGCCCGATCCTGCCGCGCGCCGTCATGGAGCGCTGGAAGCTGGCGCTCCATGACGTGGCCGATGCCGCCAGCGCCGTGCGCGACTGGGACGTCTTTCTTTCCGAAACGCTGCTGCCTGCCCTTGCCCTGCAACCCGGGGACCCGGTGCTGGTCGCGTTGATCGACGTCGCCCATGCCAGGCGCGCCAAGGCACGCACGCTCATGGTCACGCAGTTGACGCGCTACCGGCAGGCGCCATTGCCCACTCTTTACCGGGATCTGCTGCACCTGTCTGATCCCAAGACCCGTCACGGGCAGCATGGCCGCATGGCCGCGTTCGCGCGCGGGCGCATCCGCAAAGCTCGCGGGCGCGTACGCGATCTGGCGCGCGTGGCGCGCGACGGCCAGATCGCACACGTCCATGCGCTGCGGATCGGCAACAAGCGATTGAGGTATGCAATCGAAGCGCTGTCCGATGTGCTGCCCAAGCGGTACCGCAAGCGGCTGCACGGCAAGCTCATCGCACGCCAAACCGAACTCGGCGGCATCATCGACGACGCCGTGGCGCACAGGCTGATATGCGAATGCCTGGCAAGCTGAGCCTTGCCACCCCGATCGTCCCCCATTCGGACGATCTGCGACAATACTGCCCATGACCGTATCCCTGATTCCCATCGCCGCGATTGCCACCGCACCAGGCCGTGGCGGCATCGGCGTCGTGCGCGTTTCCGGCCCCGATGTCGGCGCCGTGATGCGCGCCGTATGCGGCCGCACGCTGCAGCCACGTCACGCCACCTATCTGCCGTTTGTCGATGCGCGTGGCAATGTCATCGATCATGGCCTCGCGCTCTACTTCCCGGCACCGAATTCGTACACCGGCGAGGAAGTGCTTGAGTTGCAAGGCCACGGCGGACCGGTGGTGATGCAGATGCTGCTGTCGCGCTGCCTCGAGGCCGGCAAGGACATCGGCCTGCGTGTGGCCGAGCCGGGCGAGTTCACACGGCGCGCGTTCCTCAACGACAAGCTCGACCTCGCGCAGGCCGAGGCCGTGGCGGATCTGATCGAAGCAAGCACGGAGGCCGCGGCGCGGTCTGCGGCGCGGTCCATGGAGGGAGAGTTCTCCAAGGCGATCCACGCGCTTGTGGAAAAAGTCATCCACCTGCGAATGCTGGTGGAAGCCACGCTGGACTTTCCCGAAGAGGAGATCGATTTCCTCGAGGCCTCCAATGCACGCGGCCAGCTGACGCGCATTCGCGAAGATCTCGCGGGCGTCCTCAAGCAGGCGCGGCAGGGCTCATTGCTGCGTGAAGGATTGTCGGTGGTTCTGGCCGGACAGCCCAATGTGGGCAAGTCCTCGCTGCTCAATGCGCTCGCCGGTTCGGATCTCGCCATCGTCACGCCGATTGCCGGCACCACGCGTGATCGCGTGCGCGAGACGATCCAGATAGACGGCATCCCGCTGCACATAATCGACACCGCAGGTCTGCGCGACGATGCCGCCGACGAAGTGGAACGCATCGGCATCGAGCGCACATGGGAAGCCATCCGCCACGCCGATATCGTGCTGCATCTGATCGACGCGGCGGACTACATCGAGCATGGCATTTCGGAGACCGATGACCATATCGACGATCGCCTGAGCGGCCAGTTGCCCCCCGGGTCTCCAATCGTTCGCGTCATCAACAAGATCGACCTCGCGCCATCCGTCGGCGCGATGGGCTTTGGCGGCAACCGCCCGCACGTGGTGGCGGCCAATGGGCCAAACCCGACCGAAATCTGGATCTCCGCGCGCACCGGCGCGGGCATCGACCTGATGCGCGGCGAACTGCTGCGCCTGATCGGCTGGCAGTCCGGCAATGAAGGCGCATTCCTGGCGCGGGAGCGCCATCTCATCGCACTGCGCAACGCGGAATCGCACCTCGAACTCGCCGAGGCCAGCGCCTCGCAGCACGCCCAGGCGCTGGATCTGTTCGCGGAAGAACTGCGGCTGGCGCAGGATCACCTGAACAGCATCACTGGAGAGTTCACCAGCGACGACCTGCTGGGGACGATCTTCACGCGGTTCTGCATCGGGAAGTGACGGCTTGGCGAGACAAGACCGGTAGCACAAGGCGAACCGTCTCCTGATGTCTTCCGCGAAAACCTCTCGCCCCCTCACCCCCGGTGAGATCGCGCTCGCCCGCCGTGTCTTTGCCGATGACATCGACTACAGGCAGGTCCGCATCCACGCGCGGAACTACGTGTTCTGGCAGGGCGCCGGATACATCATCACGCCAAACGGGCAGATGTATCTCGGCCGAAGGCTGCGTCACTACACAGACTTCAGCGCTGCCGGCATCCAGATCCAGGCGTTCTTCATTCACGAGATGGCGCACGTCTGGCAGCACCAGCACGGCGTCAACGTATTGTGCAGAGGACTTGGCGAGCAGATCCGGCACTTCCTCGGCTTCAACCAGTACCGGTACCGGCTGGAGCCCGGCAAGCCACTCACGGCCTACAAGCTCGAACAGCAGGGCGACATCATGCGCGACTTGTTCCTCGCGCAACTTGGACAGCCGACGCCGTATGACGCCGCAGCATACGTCGCGATGACGGGCGCACCTGCAAGAGGCCGCTCGATCGGTATCACTCAACTGGACGCCGTTGACTTGGCAAACAATGTGGCAGACCATCCCGGCACGGATGGTGAGTCAGTCCACAAGGATGGAAGTCAGTGATGGGAGTCAGTCATGCCGCGGGTATCGAAAGCGGAAACGGAAAAGAACCGTATAGCCATTGAACAGGCTTCGTCCCAGTTGTTTCGCGAACAAGGATTTCACGGGATCAGCGTAGCCGATCTGATGGGTGCGGCCGGACTGACGCACGGCGGCTTCTACGGCCATTTCGAATCGAAGGATGCGTTGGCGGCCATCGCCTGCGCGCGCGCATTCGAGGAGTCGAACGCGCGCTGGCGCAAACGTGTGGAAGAAGCGCCTGACAAGGCGACGGCGCTGTCGGCGCTGATCGATGGCTATCTGTCCACGCGCAACCGCAATGCGCCTGGGAGCGGCTGCCCGGCGGCGGCGCTGGCCAACGATGTCGCGCGCGAGGGCGATGACAAACCGGTTCGCGCGACCTACCACGAAGGGCTCGAAAAACTGCTGGATGTTCTGGCCAGCATCCAGCCGGGCGGCAACGCCGCCGCCAATCGCACTAATGCCATCGCGGAGATGGCCACATTGGTCGGCGCCCTGGTGCTCTCGCGCGCCACGCAGGGCACGCCGTTGTCCAACGAAGTGCTCGCAGCAGCCAGGGGATATTTGCTGGCCCGGGTCAGCAAGGAGTAGGCGCGTTAAACTGGCGGCCTTTCTCCACTTACCTGGCTCCAGAGGAGCCCGTCCCCGAGATGTTGAGCCGCCTGCAGCAATCCCTCATCGCCGTCGTTGCCGTGGTCGTCCTCGGCCTGTTGTGGTTCGTTGGCAATGACAAGGGGGACGTCGTACCGGTTGAAACCGGCGCCGCGCCATCATCCCAGCCAGCCAGCATCCCGCGCGGCATCCCACGTAACGGCACGCTCGACCCGATCAGCATCGACCCCGAGCGTCCCGCCGACGTCCTGCCCCAATACCAGGCCGATGGCCTGTTTGCCGACTATCGCGACAATGCAGGCGAGGCCGACGACCGCTATCGCGGCAAGTACTTCATCGTCGAAGGCGTGGCCAGCGGCATCCGGCGCGACGACGGCAACAACGTGTTCCTGGAAATCCGCACCAGCAACCCGGGTGAACTGGTCCGGGCAAACCTGCTGCGCCGGCAAATCTGTGGCCCGGCAGGCAGGGTCTGCGAGGTCGAGGCGCGCGCCACCATGGTCCGGCGCGGCCAGAAGGTGGCCGTCGAATGCACGGGCGCCGGGCAAGGCGAGGGCGGCGTGCCGCTGCTGAATGACTGCCTGATTCGCGGCGGCGCCAATTAAATCGCCGTCCCGCGCGGTGCCGTGCGCGGCACGCGGGAGATTTGCGGCATCAGTGCCCCGTTGTTCAGTGATTTGACCCTGTGCCCGCGCGTCTACAGTACGCAGGCATGGTGCCGCCAATGCGCCCCTCATCCGGATCCGGGCGGCCGGCGCCCGCGCTGACGCGACTCAGGACACACGATGAAAAGAGCAACGATTGCCGCCATGCTGGCCCTGCTGGCCAGCGGCTGTTCCACCTATCAAGCCGTCACACCGGTCGACCAGGGCCAGGCTGACCCGATCGCCAGCTTCCAGCCCGGCCCCTATGGCGGACCGGCGCAGTTCCGCGTCAACGGCAATCACGTGGTGGGTGCCGATGGCGCGCTGTTCTGCATCATCCCCAATCAAGTGAACGGCAATGCCTATGTGGAGAACTTCGCGGACGCACTGCGCGCGCGCAATTTCGAAGTGAAGGTCCTGCAGCCGTATTCGTCGGTGGCGGCGTGCCCGATGACCGCCACGTACACGGCCCAGCGCCAGACATTCGTAACGCCGTTCCTGGTCTCGGTCGACATCACGGTATTCCGCAATGGCGAGCGTGCCGGCAAGGCCATCTACAACGCCAATCGCAGCGCGGGCGGCATCAATCTGAGCCATCTGATCCAGCCGGACGCCAAGATCGACGAACTGGTCGACCAGCTGTTCCCGGGCCTGAAGCCCCAACCGGTACCGGCCCAGGCAGCACCGGCGCCTACCCCGGGTTCGCAGCCAGGCTCCGGTGGCGTAGCGCCCGCCGCCTGAGCGGGCGGCATTCAGGCATACGAAAAGCGGGGCCGGGGAACGCCTCTTGAGGGGGCATCTTGCCGGCTCGCCGCGTGAAGATCGTGGGTTTCTGGCGCGTGGATGCTCCAGTGCTCCAGTGCTCCAGTGCTCAGGCTTCCAGCCGACCCAGACGCACCACGGTCACCCCGGGCCGCAACTGGCGCAGCGAGGGCATCACCAGCACGCAATTGGGATACGGCGTGACCACCTCGGCACCGCCGTTCCAGCCGATCACGGTTCCGGCATCGGCAAAGGTCTCCAGCCCCGTGTACGGGCCGGCAAAGCGGAAATCCATGCTGGTCGCCACCACGGGCTCGGTCACGCGAATCACGCGCTGCGCGGCCGGCAGCGGGCGCAGCCAGCCCGCGGGCAGATCGGCTTCCTCAACGATGCCGGCGCTGAGCAGGAAGCGCGCCGTGCTGTCACGCGCGACGTCTACCGCCGAGGTCTCCCAATGCTGGCCACATTCGATCAGCAGCGCATTTCGCGGGCTGGCCGGATCGCCAAAATCCGCGTAATCGCGCATCCGCCGGCCTTCCGGATGGCCCTCATCAACGATGATGTCGGCCGGGGCGCCAATGGCACGTGACAACGCAATGCCCTTGTCGAGCGGACCGGACACGATCAGCGGCCGGCTCTTCTCGTGCATCGAGTGCAGGTCAAGCAGCAGGTCCACCGTATCGATCACCGGACGCATCGCGCGCGCCCGGCGCAGTTCGGACGAATCACGCGACACGTCGTCGAGCACCGCCGAAGTCCAGACCCGGTTGAAGTCCTGATCGACGAAGCGCGACGCATCGGGCTTCGCCGCATCGAAGCGCGCGTAGGCGTCGACATTGGCGAACGACAGCGTGAGCCTGCCGCGTCGCGGCCGCAGCCCATGGTCGAGCAGCCCGGCCACCGTGATCGCGCCGCACACCTCGTTACCGTGCGTCAGTGCGTTAATCATCACGTGTGGCCCGGGCAGGCCGCTGTCGAACGTATGGAGGTAGGCGATGCCGGTATTGCTCTCGGCATACGGGCCAATATCGGGAAATTCGACTTCGACGGGGTAGGCGTCGAAGGCGGGAGCAGTCTGCGTCATCAGGACTTCCTCAGGAGTTACTCGCGAATATCGGCCGCCTGCACGATCGTGCGATAGCGGCTGGTTTCGCGCTTGATGAAGCTCGCGAACTGGGCCGGATTGGCCGGCGCCACTTCCACGCCGGCCTCGGCCAGCTTCTTGCGAACTTCGGGCATGGCTAGTACGGCCTGCATTTCATTATTCAGGCGATCAATAACAGGGCGGGGAGTAGACGTTGGTGCCATCAATCCGAACCATACTCCCATGTCGACGCCCTTGAGCGCCGGGGTCTCGGCCAGCGCCGGC
Source organism: Cupriavidus sp. SHE (assembly GCF_000812445.1). Classification (NCBI taxonomy): domain Bacteria; kingdom Pseudomonadati; phylum Pseudomonadota; class Betaproteobacteria; order Burkholderiales; family Burkholderiaceae; genus Cupriavidus; species Cupriavidus sp. SHE. Next base: position 58,763 of record NZ_JWMB01000004.1, read on the forward strand.
ACGTTCGGCGCCACGCTGGCGCGCTTGGCTTCGGTGACACCATAGGCCCGAACGCGGCCCGCCTGGATGTGCGGCAGCGCCGAGGACAGCACCATCACGGCCAGGTCGATCTGACCGCCGAGCAGGTCGGTGGACATCGCCGAGGCCCCCTTGTACGGCACATGGGTGATGTTGACCTTGCCCTGCTGCTTGATCAGTTCGCCGGCCAGGTTCAGCGGCGTGCCAACGCCGGAAGACGCATAGGACAGCTTGCCCGGTTGCGCCTTGGCCAGCGCCATCAGTTCGCCGGCATCCTTGGCCGGCAGTTGCAGCTTGCCGACCAGCACCATCGGCTGCGTGCCGACGAACGTGATCGGCGCCAGATCCTTCTCGCCGTCATAGCGCACGGCCGGGTTGGTCAGGCGGGCGATCGACACCTCGCTGCCCGAGCCCATCAGCAGGGTGTAGCCGTCGGCATCGGCCTTGACCACTTTCTGCGCACCGATCGTGCCGCCAGCGCCGCCGAGGTTCTCGATCACCACGCTCTGCCCCAGACGCTTGCCCAGTTCCGGCGCCACGGTACGCGCAACCAGATCGACGCTGCCGCCCGCGGTATAGCCCACTACCAGCGTGATCGGCTTGGTCGGGTAGTTGCCGGCCGCGCTCGCGGCGAATGCACAACAGGCGAGAGAGGCGGCAACGGCCGCGCGCAGCAGGGTCTTCATGATTTCTCCGGGCAGTTCTAGGAATGTTGTCCGGCGATGGTAGAGAGACGCGCAGCGGGAAACATGCGGCTTTGGCAATGTGGATTGCCAATTTGGCAATGGCTGTCTGACCCCCCGCTCCGCACGACGGGTGTATAGACCGGGAGAAGGGACGAACCAGTGCTCAGGCGGCCGCCGCGGCCCGCCAGAACGCCTCGGCCAACGGGCGCATTTGCGCGCGCGGGCGGTACAGGCGGATATCGAGCGCGAGGTCGGCGGAGTCGCCGCCCTGAAGATCGGCACGTACCAGGCGTCCCGAATGGAGATCGTCGGCAATCAGACGCGCCGGCAGCCAGGCCAGCCCCATCTTCTGCCTCACCATCTCGTGTACCGACTCGGCGAAGTCACTGACGGCGATCACGTCGAGCCAACTTGCCAGCTTGCGGCGGGCAATCTCCTGATTGACCATGCGGCCCATTGTCAGCGTCTCCGCATAGGCAATCATCGGCACCGGCGCGGGGCGCGTGCCCGACTTCGGTCGTTGCAGCCGGAAGGCGGGGCCACCACGCGCATCGGCAGCCGCCACGCAGACCATGCGCTCCACGCCCACGGGATGAAACACATAGCGCGCGTCGTCCAGCATCACGGGCATATCGTGCGGACTGTAGCAAAGCAGGAAGTCAGCATCGCCCTCGGTGAACATGGCCAGCGCATCGTGCGTGGCATGGGTCGATAGCCGTGTGCGGAAGCCGGCGCCGGCCGGGTCGTCGCGCAGTGCCTCGCGCAGGCCGGCCAGCCATGCTGGCACCATCGAACGCGCGAGCGTCTTGCCGGTGGCGATGGTCAGCGTGCTGGCGTCCGCGCGATGCGCCGCCCGCAGCGACAGGCGTGCGTCCTCCAGCGTGCGCAGCGCCGTCTGCGCGGCCTCCAGGAACTGGCGGCCCTCGGCGGTCAGCCGCACCGGAAACGTGCTGCGATCGATCAGTGGCGCGCCGGCCCAGACTTCGAGCGCCTGCATCCGCCGGCCAAATGCGGGCGGCGTGACGTTGCGCAACTCGGCGGCACGCGCGAGACTCCCGGCCTGGGCCAGGCAGACGAAATCTTCGAGCCAACGGATATGCATGGGGACCGCGGGAAGTGATGCCGCATTGTAACGTCGCCGACTCAGTTAGAATTTTCGCCATGGTCTCGATCAAGCGCGGCGGCACGCCCACTCCTTCCAGTCCTACCGATTCCGACTCAGCGCAGACGGGCGGCAAGACTTTTCCCGAATACACCATCGACGAGCTGGCACGTGTGGCCGGCACCACCGTCCGCAATATCCGCTCCTATCAGGACCGCGGGCTCATCGACCCACCCGAGCGGCGCGGCCGCGTCGGCATCTACACGCAGGCGCATCTGGGGCGGCTGCGGCTGATCCACCATCTGCTGGCGCGCGGCTACACGCTCGCCAACATCATGGAACTGCTCAAGGCGATCGTCGAAGGCCACGACCTGCGATCGATCCTGGGTCTCGAGACGGCGATCAGCAGCCCCTGGAACAGCGAAGCGCCGCGCCACTACTCGTACCTGGCGCTGGCACGGTTGTTCGGCCGCGCGATCTCGCGCACGGCGCTGGCCAAGGCGATTTCACTGGGATTGCTGGAACCGGATGGCTTCGGCTACCTGGCCCGCAGCCCGCGCGCGCTGGCGGCGGGTGCCGAGATGGCCAAAGCCGGGTTTCCGCTCGAGGACGTGCTCGACATCATCGAGCAGGCGCGCGGTCACTTCCAGGCCGTGTCCGACCGGATCGTCGGCATGGTAGTGCGCGAACTGGACCGCTTCGGCGAAGGCAAGCTGCCACCGCCATCCGAAGTGCCGCGCATCGTGGATGTGCTCTGGCGCATCCGGCCACTCGCGCTGGTGGCGCTGGAGACCGAGATGATGCGGGCGCTCGAAATCTCGGCCAACAAGTATCTCGGGGACCGCGTTGCCGCGATCCTCGAACACCTGCATGAAGAGGGAGGATCGGCGGGCGATTGATGCGCCGGCCGAGCTCCCGCACACCTGCCGCCTGCCGCTTGCCACCTACCGCGTCACGCCACGCTACGGATCGACGGCGCGCGCGTGCTGGCACCCGCGCGAATCGCCGTGTCCTCGATCTCCGAGATCAGCGGCGCGATGCGGCTCAGCTCCGCGCGATTGTCGTCATCCCAAGGATGGAACCCAGGCCGGAAGTAGGCGAACCATTCCGGAATCATCTTGCGCAGCGTGCCCGGCGATCCCCACAGGAAGTTCATCACGCTGCCAAAGCCGAACAGCTTGTTGCGGCATGACTTGTCCGCCATCACCAGCCTGACGTGGAAAGCAAACACCATGGCCCAGAACGTCACAGTGGTGGTGAGCATCGTGAACGTTCGCACGAAGTAGCGGTACGGGCCGGGCTTCATGACCACGTTCCACACGTCGTAAGCCACGGCCTTGTGCTCGGTTTCTTCCAGCGCGTGCCAGGTCCATACCTGCCGATAGCCGGGCTCCGAATCACCCATTTGGCGCGGATCGGCCAACATGCCGGCAGCCAGCATCGCCGTGTAGTGTTCCAGCGCGATCGTGTGCGCGAGCTGCCATGATTTCGGCAGGATCTTGCGCAGCAGATTGAGCAGGCTGGCCACTCGGTTGTCGAGCTTGCTGGCAGGTAGGCCGGCATCATCGAGCAAACGGTTGTAAAGAATGTGCTCGCGTGTGTGCATCGCTTCCTGTCCGATAAAGCCGGCCACGGCCTGCTTGAGTTCTGGATCGGTGATACGGTCGCGATAGTTGCGCACGCTGTCCATGAAGAAGCGTTCGCCGGCCGGAAAGAAAATCGAAAGCGCGTTGATGAAGTGGGTGACGTGCCGGCCGCGTTGATGCCAATCGCAAATGCGTTCCGGCGGGAGATGAGGGTGTACGTCACGGCGGACAGGCATCATGATGCGAACTCCTTGCTGAATGACGGACGTGCCTCGCGTGCACCGTCCAGAAAAGACAACAGGTCAGCGGCCACGCGCTGAGGGTCTTCTTCCATTGGGATGTGGCCAAGCCCCGCGTAACGGCGCAGCGTCACGTCGGGAATGCGGGCCGCGAACTCGGCCGCGTGCGCGGGCGGAATCCAGCGGTCGCAATCGCCCCACAGCACCAGCGTGGGCACACGCACGCCGCGCAGGCGTTCGGTATCCAACCCATCGAAATCGAGCTTCGGCACCATGCGGCCTACGGCTTCACGGCTGCCCGCGGCATAGAAGAAATCGACGTAGCGGCGGAACGTGGCCTCCGGCACGCGCGACGCGTCGCCATAGACGTCACGCGTAGCCGCGCGGATGATCGACTCCGGCAACATCCACGGCGCCGACCAGCGCACCACGGCGTGCCGGAACAGCCCGATGTAGATTGGCAGCTTCATCGGGAAGCCTGCGGCATCGACCAGCACCAGCCGGTTCACCAGCGACGGCCGGCGAGCGGCGAGGTCCCATGCGATCAGACCGCCGAGCGAGTTGCCGATCACTGTTGCACGCGAGATGTTCACTGCGGCCAGGAAGCCGTCGATGAACGCGCGATAGACGTCGACATCCATCGTCATGATGCGACCATGCGCGTCACGCAGCGGACCGGTGAGGCCAAACGGCGCGAGGTCGAGCCGCACCACGCGATAGCGGCGACGCAGCATCGGCATCAACCCCTCCCACGTATGCAGCGACGCGCCGAATCCGTGGATCAGCACCAGCGGCTCGCCCTCCGGCACGCCTTCCTCGGTGTAATGGACCAGCGTGCCCATCACCGATACCCAGCGGGACGCCGGCAACGCATGACGATGCGCCAGCGTTTCGCGCGACAGGCTGAACAGGCCGATGCGGCCCTGCCCGAACCAGCGCGTGAACGCACCCGGCGGCGACTGCAATGCCGCCTCACGTGAAAACGCGGCGCGATTCATGCGCGTTCTCCGCGTGCGGGCACGCCCGCCGTATCGGACAGCAGTCGCTTGCTCTTGCGTCGCGTATCGCGCACCACCAGCGACTGGTACGCGGCAGGCAGGATGCGGGAGAGGGCATCCGCCGCGTAGGCATCCGGGCCGATCAGCACGCGGCGCTTGTTCGCGCGCACCCCGTCCAGGATCACGCGCGCGGCCTTGTCTGCCGTGGTGATGAAGAACTTCTCGAACTCCTCGCGGCCCTGCTGCGCGTCGCGCACCAGCAGCCCGTTCACGCTCGACGACACCCGGCTGGCACGCGCAATATTGGTCTTGATGCCGCCTGGATGCACAGTGGTCGCGGACACGCCGCAGTCCATCAGGTCGAGTTCCTGGCGCAGCGATTCCGTGAATCCGCGCACCGCGTATTTGCTGGCGTTGTACGCGCCCATGCCGGGCTGCGCGAACAGGCCGAAGATGCTCGACGTGTTCACCACATGGCCTTCGCCGCTGGCCTTGAGATGGGGCAGGAATGCCTTCGTGCCATGCACCACACCCCAGAAGTTGATGCCGATGATCCATTCGAGATCGTCGTAGGCCATCCCTTCGACCGTGCTCGACAACGCCACGCCGGCATTGTTGAAGATCAGGTTCACGCGGCCATGCGCACGCGCCACGTCATCCGCCCAGGCATGGACGGCGGCGCGATCCGCGACATCCACGCGATGACTGGTGACCTGCACCATGGGCGCCACGCTGCGCACTTCGGCCGCCGTCTGCGCGAGGCCCGCCTCATTGCAGTCCGATATCGCCACGTGGCAGCCGGACTGCGCGAGCTGGATGGCCAGACAGCGCCCCATGCCCGAGCCGGCGCCGGTGATCGCGGCAACCTTGTTGTGGAAATCCTTCATGCATGTCTCCCGATATCGTTATGGGGTGTTGCGGTGTGGATGAGGGCGCAGGGCTGGGGGATGGGTGCGACCAGATCTCAGGCGCGAGCGGTCTCGGCCTGTTCGGGTAGCGGGGCAACGCCTTGTTCGCGCATGGGCCAGCGTTCGTAGTCGGCCATGCGGAAGGTCTGCGTCGCGCGCCAGAACTGCCATGTGAAACCTGGCCACAGCGTGGTGTTCTTGCCGCTGCGCGGGTCCATGTACCAGCTCGCGCAGCCACCTGCCGACCAGATCGTGTGATCCAGCTTCTGCTGGATGCCGCGGTTGAAGCCATCCTGGATCGACGGGCGCACGTCCACGGCCTGCACGCGTTCCTGCCGCATCTGCCGCAGCGCGTCGAGCACGTAGCGCACCTGCGACTCGATCATGAACACCATCGAGCTGTGTCCCAGTCCGGTGTTCGGTCCCATGATCAGGAACAGGTTCGGGAAGCCCGAGACCGTGGTGCCGAGGTACGCCTCCGCGCCGTCGCGCCAGGCATCGAGCACGTCACGGCCATCTCGCCCGATGATCACGCCACGCGGCAGCGGATCGGTGGCGCGGAAGCCCGTGCCCAGGATGATGCAATCGGCCGGCCGGCGGCTGCCGTCGCGCATCACCAGCGCGTCCGGTTCCACGTGGTCGATGCCCGTGGTCACCACATCGACATTGGCGCGTGTGAGCGCTCCGTAGTAGTCGTTGGACATCAGCACGCGCTTGCAGCCGATCGTGTAGTCCGGCGTCAGCTTCGCGCGTAGCTCGGGGTCGCGCACTTCCCGCGCCAGGTGGCGCCGCGCCATCCGCTCCACGGCCTTCATCAGCTTCGGATGCATCACGAAGCCCATCACGCGCATTTCCAGCATCCAGTACAGGCCGGCGCGTACCAGCCACTGCGTGAAGGGGAACTGGCGGAACATCCAGCGCTCCAGCGCGGACACGTCGCGGTCCGGCTTGGGCATGACCCACGGCGGCGTGCGCTGGTAGAGGTCGAGGCGATCCACCTGTGGCGCGATCTGCGGCACGAACTGGATCGCGCTGGCGCCAGTGCCGATCACGGCCACGCGCTTGCCCGCCAGCGGATAGTCATGGCGCCACTGCTGGGAGTGGAACGTGGTGCCGGCGAAGGTATCGAGACCGGGAATATCAGGAATGGCAGGGCGGCTGAGCCCGCCCATCCCCGAGACCAGGATCCGCGCGCGCACGCGCCGGCCATCGGCCATTTCCAGCCGCCAGACCCCAGCGGACGCGTCCCAGACGGCCTGCTTCAGTTCATGGCCGAAGCGCAAATGCGAGCTCAGGCCGAACGTCTCGGCGCTGTGTTCAAGGTAGCGGCGGATCTCCGGCTGCGGCGAGAACATGCGCGACCAGCTCGGATTCGGCGCGAACGAGAACGAGTAGAGATGGGATTGCACATCGCACGCGCAACCGGGATAGTGGTTATCGCGCCAGGTGCCGCCGACCGAACCGGCTTTCTCGAAGATCAGGAAATCATCGACGCCAGCTTGTTTGAGACGGATACCCATGGCCAGCCCAGAAAAGCCGCTGCCGATGATGGCGATGTCGCAGGCAGCGTCGTTGGGACGCGTGGGGATGAGGCGGTCGGGCAGATCCACGGGTGCATTCATTTGGCGCATTCCGGTGGGTGCGCGGGTGTCGCCTTCGAGGGCGGCGACACGATCACGACACCATTGATTGTGACATTGAACGATGTCATCGTAGGTATCGCTGTGGTGTGGGTCAATGTGCTGGTTTGAAGATTTGCTCTATTTTTCGGCGATTTCCAGCGGCCTCTAGCGCACATGAAACAAGGTGCGCGCCGAGAATTCCGCATCGGCGGCGGCAGTCAGTCGCGCGTTTGAAACCTGTCGGGGGGATGAAAAAAAATCCTGCGCTTCGGCAGAATCGCAACGCACCTTGGCCAGTGCGGCTCGCCTGGCCGGCAACGACATCGACAACACAAACGAAGACGGAGACACGATGCCCGTACCTGCCCCACCCGCTGTGGAGAAATCATCACGCCGCCAGTTCCTGAAGGTCGGCGCCGGGTTTTCCGCCGCGATCGCCTGCTCGGCGCTTCTTCCCTCTCTAACGGGCTGTTCGCCCGCCAGCACACCACCGCAGGCCGGCATGGCATTCCTGCGGCCGGCCGATGTCGCGCTGTTCCGGGCGCTGCTGCCGGCGGTAGTCAGCGAGCTGGAATCAGTCGACCCGGCCCAGCGCGAGAAGCGCATCGCCGCCGCCGTGCAGAACATCGACGGGTCGATCGCGGCAATGGGTCTGAACGGCCGCGCGGAACTGCGCAAGCTGCTCGATCTGCTGGCCAGCACGCCGCTGCGCTGGGCCCTGGCCGGCCTGCGCGCGCCGTGGGACCAGGCCACGCCCGAGCAGGTGCGCGGATTTTTGACGCGCTGGCGCACCAGCCGCTTCGAAACGCTCAACGCGGGCGGCGTGGTGCTGGTGAAGCTGACCAGCGTCGGCTACTTCGTGCTGCCCGATGCCTGGGCCGCCGCCGGCTATCCCGGCCCCAATCCCGCGGTCTATCGCGCCATCCACAGCTGACACCCACCATGGCCATTAACGATATCTACAGCGCCGGCATCGCGTCCGGCTGGAAGGTGCTCGACGCCGCCACGTTCACCGCGCCGCGCACGTTTGAAGCGGACGTCGCCATCGTCGGCAGCGGCGCGGGCGGTGGCATTGCCGCCGAAATGCTCACCGAGGCGGGATTCAAGGTACTGCTGATCGAGGAAGGGGCACTGCGCACTTCGGACAGTTTCAAGGACATGGATGAAGCGCGCGCGTATCGCGAGCTCTACCAGGAGGCCGCCGCGCGTGCGACGTCCGATGGCGCCATCTCGATCCTGCAGGGGCGCTCCGTGGGCGGCAGCACTACCGTGAACTGGACGTCCAGCTTCCGCACGCCCCCGAAAACGCTGGCGCATTGGGCCACGGAGCACGCCGTAACCGGGCATTCCGAAGCCGAGATGGCGCCGTGGTTCGAAAAGATCGAAGCCCGCCTGAACATGGCGCCATGGGCGATGGACCCGAATCCGAACAACACCGTGCTCAAGCGCGGTTGCGAAAAGCTCGGCTGGGAATGGCACGTGATTCCGCGCAACGTGAAAGGCTGCTGGAACTCCGGGTACTGCGGCCTGGGCTGCCCGGTCAACGCCAAGCAATCGATGCTGGTGTCGACGATTCCCAACGCGCTCGCGCACGGGGCCACGCTCGTGCATCGGCTGCGCGTACGCACGATCGACCATAACGGCGCGACCGTGCGCGGCCTCACAGGCGACGCGCTTGGCATCGATGGCTACACGGCCACCGGCGTCACGGTCACCGTCCGCGCAAAACATGTGATCGCGGCGGGTGGCGCCATCAATACGCCCGCGTTGCTGCTGCGTTCGCGCGTGCCGGACCCGCATGGGCGGATCGGCCTGCGCACGTTCATCCATCCGGTGAACCTGACCATTGCCGAGATGCCGGAAAAGGTCGATCCGTACTATGGCGCGCCGCAGTCGATCGCGTCCGATTATTTCCAATGGCGCGATGGCGCAACGGGGCCGATGGGCTACAAGCTCGAAGTGCCGCCGATGTTCCCGGGCATCAGCTCGGGCGTTTTCAATGCGCTGGGCGATGACCTGCGGCGTCAGATGGCCGCGTTGCCGCATACCAACGCGATGCTGGCGCTGCTGCGCGACGGCTTCGTGCCGGAGAGCCCCGGCGGGCGCGTGCGCATTGCCGACGACGGCAGTCCCGTGCTCGACTACGACGTGAGCGACTATGTCTGGGACGGCGTGCGCCGCGCCTACCTGAGCATGGCCGAAGCCCAGTTTGCTGCAGGTGCGAAGCGGGTACGACCCGCTCATCTCGACGGTCAGGACTACACGAGCTGGACCCAGGCACGCGAAGCCATCGGCCAACTACCCCTGAAGAAATTCCGCGCGTTGCTCTTCACCGCGCACCTGATGGGCGGCTGCGGCATGAGCGACGATCCCAAGCGGGGCGTGGTGAACAGCGCGGGTCGCCACCATCAGCTCGAGAATCTCTCCGTGTTTGACGGCTCGGTATTTCCAACCAGTATTGGTGCGAACCCTCAGTTGTCAGTATTCGCACTCACGGCGCAGAATGTCTCGGCCCTATCCCGAAACATCAAGCCATGATCCAAATCAAGCCCGTCGCAGTCGGGCTTGCAATTTAGAGGATCTATTCGAATATAAGTCTTGTGAAACGGTCGTGGCGCTGGATAGGCTCCCACAACCGTTTCAAGCATCCGTATGCCGTTAGAGCACGGAGCCACAGCGGTCGTGGATTTTTATTTTTATTGCAGGGGTCCACTGCGGTTTCATAGCGAGAGACGCCCCCATGAAGACCGGGAAAACCACGGCAGGAGACACCAAGGCTCGCATTCTTGACGCGACCGAGAAGCTGTTCATCGAGGTAGGCTACGAAGCAACATCGCTCAGACAGGTTACGTCGCGGGCAATCGTCAACCTCGCTGCCGTCAACTATCACTTCCGCAGCAAAGAAATCATGATGCAGTCGGTGCTTGGCCGCCGGCTGGATCCCCTCAACACCCGTCGCCTCGCGTTGCTGGACGCCTGCGAGGCACGCTGGCCGGGTGCCGAGATTCGCTGCGAACACGTGATGGGCGCGCTGTTCGTGCCCGCGCTCCAGATGGCGCGCGAGCCCGAGATCGGCGGCCCATCGTTCCTGCGCCTGCTAGGGCGCGTGTATTCGGATACATCCCCGTTCATCCAGTCCTGGCTGATGGGGCACTACGCACCCGTGTTCGGCCGCTTCTTCGAAGCGTTCGCCCACGCGCTGCCGGACGTGCCACGTCAGGAGCTCGGCTGGCGCCTGCATTTCGCTCTCAAGGCGTTGGCAGGCGTGCTGGCCGGCGACGAACTCGGCAACCTGATGCCGACGTTCACGCAGGGCAAGCGGATGAGCGATGCGCAGGTGCTGGCGCAACTGACGTCGATGGTGGTGGCGGCCCTCAAGGCGCCTTCACCCGCGCCGCAGGAGCTCGGTGCGCTGCAGGATGTGTTCGAGATCGGCGAGACGCAGCACGCCGACGAGCAAGCTCACCTCGCGGCGCTGGCCGCCACTGTGGAGGCCGAATCCCACGAGGCCGCGGCAGCCGCCGCAGCCGCGCTGGGACGTGCCAGACGCAGTGCGCGACAAGTGCGCAACGAGGGAGCGACGCGAGCGGCCACCGCCAGCATGGCGGTACGCCGCGAGCACTGCGCGACCTTCCCAAGCAACCCGCTCGACGACTGGATGCGAACCCGCCCCAGGTCCTAGCCGGCAAGTGAAGCGGTGGTCCTCACCGGGGCCGCCGCACACCGGCAACGAGCGGCGACGGCATCCGTCGCTATCGATACCGACAACGTGATTCGCCACGCAACTTGCGAGGCGTGACCCGTTGCGCGCCACGCATGGCGCGACTTCACCCGCCTGCCACGGCAGCCCGCGGGAGGGACACGTCTTGCCCGCAAAAGGAGACATGCGATGAAACAGCTATACGCGGCAGCCGCCCTCGGCGGCATCCTGGGGATTCTTGCGGCACCGCCCGGAGGCACCACGGCGTACGCCCAGGGCGCGTCCGCACCGGCCACGCAGACCCCGCGCGTCGCCACGCCATACGACGGTCTGCCCACTTCGCAGCAGGCCACGATGCTCTCGAAACAGGTAGCCAGCGGCGAGCTTGCCGCGCAATCCGACGCGCAGGTACTGGCCACGTTCGACGCGTTGCAGCCCGAAGCCATCCTGACGTGGGCACGGGCGGAAATGAATCGTTACCCCGAGTACGAATACTCGATGACGCGCCAGGAACGACTCAACGGTCAATGGCAAGACAAGCCAGCGCGCATGATGATCCGCTACCGCCATATGCCACGCCAGCTCTATGCGAAGTGGCTGCCAAACGGCGTGCAGGCCGGCCAGGAAATCATCTATGACGAGACCCGTCGCAAGGACGAGATGTACGGGCACCTCGGCGGCATCATGGGCTTCACGTCGATCTGGACCGCAATCGACGGCACATTGGCCAAATCCCAGTCGAATCACACCGTGCGCGACCTTGGCTTCCAGTTCGTGCTGTCGATGCTCGAGCGCGATGCGAAGACGCTGCGCGCGGCGGGGCTGCCAGAGAAGTACAGCCGAGTCGAAATCGTGCAGGAGCAAGGCGTGCGCATGGTGGCGCTGACATGGGAGCTGCCAGAAGGCGCGCCGAAGTACTACGCGAAGAAGGTGCAACTGATGTTCGATCTCAAGCACCCCTGGCCACGCGCGGAAACCGCGTGGGACGCGGACGGCAACATGGTCGAGAAGATCGTCTTCGAGAAGGCCCAGAAAAAGACCTTCGACGCATCGACCTTCGATCCCTCGAACAGCGAATACAAGTTCTGAAGATGCCGAATGTGGGCCATCCCGTCCGTTTGAATTGGCGTGCCATGCATGGCAAACGCGGTTTGAACAATGACGGGAGTGGCTTGCGTGACAACGGCACGCCGCGCGGCCACGGTGTTTGGAACGAGCGCTCTATTGCGCTCGACCGCTTGAAACGCGAGATTCCGACGCACCGTGAGCTATCCCGGCAATCGCCGGAGCGGCGGTCATAACGACAAGGAGACAACAATGCTGATGTCGCATGCTCGACACGCATTTTTTGCTGTTGCAGGGGTAAGCCTGACCATGACACTCGCTGCCTGCGGCGGCGGTGGAGATGGCGATGCCTCCAGTAGCGCAACGCCGGCCGCCGCTGCGCAGCAATGCGCCACCGTCGGCAACTGCCCCACCTCGGGGGCTACCGAGAACCAGCCCGTGGCCTCGCTGTGCCCAAGCACACTCGATTACGGCACCACGTACACCGGCGGTTCCGGCGCGGGCGAGTTCCTGAAAATGCAGTTCGACTCTACCCGGGGCACGTACCAGATCACGATCATCGAATCGGCCGTTCCCAAGGCCCCGGGATCGGTATCGCCGACACGCGCGGGCGTCACGCTGACTGGCACGATGACGCATCCGACCCGGCCGCTGCCGACTGCAGCGCAAAACAACTGCGCGTATGAACTGAAAACGGTCACCGCATCCGACGGCGCATCGCAGGCCATCATCGACCCCGCCAATCCGCCGATCATTTTCATCGGCAACGGCGTGGCGGGGGGCGG